>NZ_JAQYWW010000632.1:0-22689 GCF_036322525.1 Streptomyces sp. BE20
CTTGAGGTCGACGGCGCCGTGCTCGTAGAAGCGGGCGTCCTCGATGTCGACCTGGGCCTGCCGCATGTACGGCGACATCTGGTCGGCGGCGAGGACGGTGCGGTCGCGCTCGTACACCTTGGCGATCAGCCCGCCCTTGGCGTCGAAGATCTGGGTCGCCTGGGAGAGCGGAGGGGTCTTGAAGTCGTCCGGGATGTTGGAGAAGCCCTCTGCGGTGTTCTTGGCGGTCAGGCCGAGCGCGCCGACGGCGGGCAGGGCCATGCCGGCCAGCAGGACTCCGGAGAGCACGCTGACCCCCAGGAACTTGACTCCGTGTCCCGCGTAAGCCAGCGGTGACTCGCGGCGTGTACCGCGCGGAGCTCCGGTGTTGCCTGGGGGCTGGGGTGCCTGGGGGCGCTTCGGTGCCATGGGAGAACCCTACGTTGCCGATTCCCGCACACCGGGGCAGGTGTTCGCCTAGGCTTGTCACAAGCTTGCGACAGCTTCGCTCTGTCAGCATCTGTCACTCTTGTGAGTGATGAGAATTGCCCGAATTGCCCTTTCTTGGGGGGTTTTTGAGGCAGCTGTCGCTGGCTGTGCACCTGTGTCCGGTAGCGCTCAGTGACGACTCGCGTGGCGAGAGTGGCGCCCGCGACCCTGGCAAGGCTTGCGACCTGCGGTCACTCCAACGAGTGAGCTGATCGATACCCATAGTCCAATCGGGTCATTCGAGATTGAGCCCGAAGGGGCTGTTGCAACCTGTCGTTCTTCCGTAACGTCCTCAACTGGCAACGGTGAATATGCCGTTGCCGCCGTGGGGGAGCCTCGATTCGGGAGAGGACGGCGCCGGCATGGGCTGGGTAGACGACTGGAGTGCGCAGGCCGCCTGCCGCACGAGTGATCCGGACGAACTGTTCGTCCAGGGGGCGGCGCAGAATCGCGCCAAGGCGGTGTGCAGCGGGTGTCCCGTCCGCACGGAATGCCTGGCCGACGCGCTGGACAATCGGGTGGAGTTCGGGGTCTGGGGTGGGATGACCGAACGCGAACGCCGGGCGCTGCTGCGCCGACGGCCGACGGTGGTCTCGTGGCGGCGGCTGCTGGAGACGGCCCGCACCGAGTACGAGACCTCGCTGGCCACCGGCGTGATACTGACGGACTACGCCCAGGCGGGCTGAACCTCCGGGCCGTCCGGCCGATGGCTTCACTCGGCGTTCGGCCTCGTTCGGCCCTGTTCGGTCGGTGGTCATTCCCGGCCCGTGGTCCTGCCCGGGCCGGTGACCGCACGCTCCCGCCGGTGACAGCCCCGCCGGGAACCGCCCGTCCGGTGACTGCGCCGTCCGGTCGGTGACCGCACGGCTCAGCCGGTCGCCCCGCTGAGCCGTTCACCGATGGTGCGCAGGCCCTCCAGGTCGTGGACGTCCCCGGGGAGCGCGGCGACCTCGACGATCGGCACGTCCGGGTAGACCGAGACGAAGCGGTCGCGGGTGCGGCGCTCCCGCGCCATCACCTGCATCCGCTCGGCGTGCAGGCGCAGCAGCCCGGCCGCGAGCAGCTCGGCCTCCGGCGACGCGTGCTCCGAGCCGTTCTCCTCCAGGGCCTCGGCCGCCGCCAGCGATCGCTCCGCGGTGAGCTGCGGGACGCCCGTGCCGTGCACCCGGTTGAGTACCAGGCCGGCCAGCGGCATCCGGTCGGCGGCCAGCCGGTCCACGAAGTACGCGGCCTCGCGCAGCGCGTCCCGTTCCGGCGCGGCCACCACCAGGAACGCCGTGCCCGGTGCCTGCAGCAGCTGGTACGTCCGGTCCGCGCGTTCCCGGAAGCCGCCGAACATCGAGTCCGTCGCGCTGACGAAGGTCTGCACGTCGGTCAGCAGCTGGGCGCCGAAGATCTTGCCGAGGGTGCCGGTGAGCAGGCCCATGCCGACGTTGAGGAACTTCATCGCCGACCGGCCGCCGACCTTGGCCGGCGCGGTCAGGATGCGGATCACCTTGCCGTCGAGGAAGGACCCGAGCCGGTTCGGCGCGTCCAGGAAGTCCAGCGCGGAGCGGGACGGCGGGGTGTCGACGACGATGAGGTCCCACTCCTCGGCCGCGCGGAGCTGGCCCAGCTTCTCCATCGCCATGTACTCCTGCGTGCCCGCGAAGCCGGCCGACAGCGACTGGTAGAAGGGGTTCTCCATGATCGCCCGGGCCCGCTCGGGCTCGGCGTGGGCCAGCACGACCTCGTCGAAGGTCCGCTTCATGTCGAGCATCATGGCCTGGAGCTCGCCGTCGCCGGTGACGCCCTTGACGATCCTGGGCGTGTTGTCCAGCTCGGTCAGGCCCATCGACTGCGCCAGCCGCCGCGCCGGGTCGATGGTCAGCACGACGACCTTGCGGCCCCGCTCCGCCGCCCGCAGGCCGATCGCCGCCGCGGTGGTGGTCTTGCCGACGCCGCCCGAGCCGCAGCAGACGATGATCCTGGTCTTCGGGTTGTCGATCAGCTCGTCCACGGCGAGCCGGCTGCCGCCGCTCTGCACGTTCCCGCCGCTCTGCACGCTGTTCCGCCCGCTCGTGCTCACGCTGCCCCCTGACGCTTCAGTTCGCCCGCCAGCCGGTAGAGCCCGCCGAGGTCCACACCCTCGCCCAGCAGCGGCAGTTCGTAGGTCGGGAGCTTCAGCTGCTGGAGGTCGGCGCGCTGTTCGCGCTCCAGCTCCACCCGCTCGGCGTGCTCCCGCGCCTGGTCCAGCAGCGGGCCGAGCAGCGGTTCGACCGCGGCCCGGACGGTCTCCGGTTTGCGCGAGCGCCCGCCGAGCCCCGCCTCGACGAGGGCGAGCGCGACCTCCTCGCGGTGGTCGCCGTCGACCGCGGCCACCGCCGCCGCGTCCAGCAGCGGCGGCCGGACCATGTTCACCAGGACCCCGCCCACCGGGAGGCCGGCCTCGCGCAGCTCCTCGAAGCCGTCGACGGTCTCCTGCACCGGCATCTCCTCCAGCAGGGTGACCAGGTGCACCGCGGTCTCGGGCGACTTCAGCACCCGCATCACGGCCTGCGCCTGGGAGTGGATCGGCCCGAACCGGGCCAGCCCGGCCACCTCGGAGTTCACGTTCAGGAACCTGGTGATCCGTCCGGTCGGAGGCGCGTCCATCACCACCGCGTCGTACCGGCGGCGCCCGTCCGGGCCCTTGCGCCGGGCCGCCTCGCAGGCCTTGCCGGTCAGCAGGACGTCCCGGACACCGGGCGCGATGGTCGTCGCGAAGTCGACGAAGCCCACCTTCTGCAGCGCCTTGCCAGCCCGGCCGAGCTTGTAGAACATGTCGAGGTACTCGAGCAGCGCCTGCTCGGTGTCGATGGCGAGCGCGTGGACCTCGCCACCGCCCGCGGTACCGCCGGGCAGTCCCAACTGGGCGGGTGAGACCGAGGCGATCCGGCGCTCCTCGTACGGCAGCGCCGCGATCCCGAACAGCTCGGCGATGCCCTGCCGGCCCTCCACCTCGATCAACAGCGTCCGGCGGCCCTCCGCTGCGAGGGCCAGCGCCAGTGCCGCGGCCAGGGTGGTCTTGCCCGTCCCGCCCTTGCCGCTGACCACGTGCAACCGCACGCCCTCCCAGTCGGGATCGCGCCGGGCCGCCTGGCCGGGGGTGCGTGCCACGCTCCGTCTCCGTCCGTCTCCGAGGGCGGCACCGCTGAGGGTGCCCTCCCGCGAGGGTAACCAGGGACCGCGCCGGATGCCGGGACTACCGGGGGGGCCAGGCCTGAATCATGCCCGGTTTGTGGGCCACCTCACACGCACGAGCGCGGGCCGCGCCGGTCGCCCGGGCGGAGCGTCTAGAGTCTGGCCATGACCAAGTGGGAATACATGACGGCACCCCTGCTCGTGCACGCCACGAAGCAGATCCTGGACAACTTCGGCTCGGACGGCTGGGAGCTCGTCCAGGTCGTACCGGGTCCGAACCCGGAGCAGCTGGTGGCCTACTTCAAGCGGGAGAAGCAGGCATGAGCAAGGTCGAGGAGAGGCTCGCCGAGCTGGGCCTGACCCTGCCGCCGGTGGCCGCCCCGGTCGCCGCCTACGTCCCGGCGCTGCGCACGGGCGAGTTCGTCTTCACCTCCGGCCAGCTGCCGATGGTGGGCGGCAAGCTGCTGAACACCGGCAAGGTCGGCGCCGAGATCACCCCGGAGGAGGCCAAGGAGCTCGCGCAGGTCTGCGCGCTCAACGGGCTGGCCGCCGTCAAGTCGGTGATCGGTGACCTGGACCTGGTCGAGCAGGTCGTCAAGGTGGTCGGCTTCGTCGCCTCCGCCCCGGACTTCACCGGCCAGCCCGGCGTGATCAACGGTACGAGCGAGCTGCTCGGCAAGGTGTTCGGCGAGGCCGGCGTGCACGCCCGGAGCGCCGTCGGCGTCACCGTGCTGCCGCTGGACGCGCCGGTCGAGGTGGAGCTCCAGGTCCGGGTCCGCGCCGGGGCCTGACCCCGCGTGTGACCGAAGGACCTCCCCGGAGCGGGGGCGGGCAGCGGATCACCCCTGTCCAACCCCGCCCCCGGGCGTTTAGCATCCGGGCATGGACCAGCGAGCAACGACGCTCCCGATGCCTCCCGGCTGGCCTGCCCGGATCCGGGCGGTCGAGTCCGGCGAGCTGAGCCCGCCCGTGCCCAAGCCGTCCGCCACCGTGGTGCTCCTCCGGGACGCGGGGCCGGACGCGGGGCCGGGCGTGGAACCGCTCGCGGATGCGGAGCCGGGTACGGACGCGGAGCGGGGCACTGCGCCGAACGCCGCCCCCGGACCCGAGGCCTACCTGCTGCGCCGCCGCACCTCGATGGCGTTCGCCGCCGGCATGTACGCCTACCCGGGCGGCGGGGTGGACCGGCGGGACGCCGAGGCGGAACTCGGCTGGGCCGGGCCCGGCCCGCAGGAGTGGGCCGAACGGCTCGGGGTGGACGCCCGCACCGCCCAGGCGGTGGTCTGCGCGGCGGTCCGCGAGACCTTCGAGGAGGCCGGCGTCCTGCTGGCGGGGCCGGACGCGGACAGCGTCGCCGAACCCCGGGACTGGAGCGCGGAACGCGCCGCCCTGGAGGCCCACGAGCTCTCCTTCGCCGACTTCCTGCGCGAGAACGGTCTGCTGCTCCGCAGCGATCTGCTGGCCGGCTGGGCCCGGTGGGTCACCCCGGCCTTCGAGGAGCGCCGGTACGACACCTGGTTCTTCGTCGCCGCCCTGCCGCCCGGCCAGCGAGCCGCCCGCGAGGTCGGCGAGGCCGACCGGGTCGCCTGGCTGACCCCGGCCGAGGCGGTCAGGGGCTACGAGGAGGGCCGGTACGGCATGCTGCCGCCGACCGTCACGGTGCTGCGCGAACTGCTGCCGGTGCGCAGCGCCGCCGAGGCGCTGGCCGTGGCCGGTGACCGTTCGCTGACCCCGGTGCTCGGTCGGGCGGAGGTGCGGGGCGACCGGCTTACGGTCCGCTGGACGGGGTACGACGAGCTGACGATCGACGGCTCCTTCCCCGTCCGTCCGGGCGGCTGAGCCCTCCGGGCCCGGACGCGGTCGAGTCCCCCGGCTCCGACGACTGCGACGACTTCAGATGACTGCGACGACTTCGACGACCTCGATGACCTCGATGAATTCGACGAACCCGGTGAGACCGGCGGGCCGGCCGACCCGGCCGAGACCGGTGAACCGGGCGATCCCGGTGGACCCGTCGGCCCCGCCGAGCCCCCGCGGTCTCCCCGGCCTCGCCGACCTCCCCGACCTCCCTGATTTCCCCGACCTCCCCGATCCCCGTGAATCCCGTGAATCCGAGTGGAAGGACCGACGCCCGATGACCCACAACGATGTGGCTCGCCGGACGGCACGCCAGGTGCCCGCCCGCAGCCTGAACCCGCGTACCCCCGCCTGTGAGGGCGGCCTCGTCCCCTTCAGCGAGCTGGCCCAGCGCGCACTCACCCGGGTCCTCCCCCTGCGCGCGCTGCATCGCGACGGCGAGGGCGGCCGGTGAGCGGACTCCTGCCGGGTGACCCCGCCGCCGGCATCGGCGGCGGGGCCACCCCCCGGGCGCTGTGCGTGCTGGCGCCGAACCCGTCGCCGATGACGCTGGACGGCACCAACACCTGGCTGCTCTCCGAGCCCGGCTCGGACCTCGCGGTGGTGATCGACCCCGGCCCCCTGCACGAGGGCCACCTGCGCAGGGTGGTCGAGACCGCCGAGCAGCAGGGCAAGCGCGTGGCGCTCACCCTGCTCACCCACGGCCACGCGGACCACTCCGAGGGCGCGGCCCGGTTCGCGGAGCTGACCGGCTCCGAGGTGCGCGCGCTGGACCCGGCGCACCGGCTCGGCTCCGAGGGCCTCACGCACGGGCAGCGCCTGGACGTCGGCGGCCTCGACCTGCGCGTGGTCGCCACCCCCGGGCACACCTCGGACTCGCTGACCTTCCACCTGCCCGCCGACGGGGCGATCCTCACCGGGGACACCGTGCTCGGCCGGGGCACCACGATGGTCGCCCACCCGGACGGTCGGCTCGGCGACTACCTCGACTCGCTGCGGCACCTGCACACCATGGCGGCCGAGCACGGGGTGGGGACCGTGCTGCCCGGCCACGGCCCGGTCCTCGCGGACGCGCTCGGTGCCGTCGACTACTACCTCGCGCACCGGGCCTCCCGGCTGGCCCAGGTGGAGACGGCGGTCGAGGCCGGCTGCCGGACGGCGGCCGAGGTGGTGGCGCGGGTCTACGCCGACGTGGACCGTGCGCTCTGGCCGGCCGCCGAGCTGTCGGTCCGGGCCCAGCTCCAGTACCTGCGGGAGCACGGGCTCATCCCGGACTGACCCGGTGCCTTGCGGCCGAAGGGCCCGGACGGCCGAGGGGCCCGTACGCCGAGCGTACGGGCCCCTCGTCGTGCAGGCTTCCGGTCGGGTCCCGGGTCCCGGGCGGCCGATCGACTAGCGCGAGCGGCGGGAGAGCCGCTCGACGTCCATCAGGACCACCGCGCGTGCCTCCAGCTTCAGCCAGCCGCGGCCGGCGAAGTCGGCGAGCGCCTTGTTGACCGTCTCGCGGGAGGCGCCGACCAACTGGGCCAGCTCCTCCTGGGTGAGGTCGTGGGCGACGTGGATGCCCTCGTCGGACTGCACGCCGAACCGGCGGGAGAGGTCCAGCAGGGCCTTGGCGACGCGCCCGGGCACGTCGGAGAAGACCAGGTCGGACATCACGTCGTTGGTCCGGCGCAGGCGGCGGGCGATGGCGCGCAGCAGTGCGATCGAGACCTCGGGGCGCGCGTGCAGCCAGGGCTGCAGGTCGCCGTGGCCGAGGCCGAGCAGCTTGACCTCGGTGAGCGCGCTCGCGGTGGCGGTGCGCGGGCCCGGGTCGAAGAGCGACAGTTCGCCGATCATCTCGCTCGGGCCGAGGACGGCGAGCATGTTCTCGCGGCCGTCCGGCGAGGCGCGGTGCAGCTTGACCTTGCCCTCGGCGACGACGTAGAGCCGGTCACCCGGGTCGCCCTCGTGGAACAGCGACTCACCGCGGGCGAGCGTGACCTCGGTCATGGAAGCGCGCAGCTCGCCGGCCTGTTCGTCGTCGAGTGCCGCGAAGAGTGCGGCGCGCCGCAGAACGTCGTCCACGTGCTTCCTCCTTCTCGGCCGGCCGGCCGTCAAGCCGTTCGGCACAAGTTCGTACAGTGCTCTGCATCACCAAGCATGGCGCATGTCGCTCCGATCATATGAGGAGGGGGTGCGCCGAGGGGTGCTGCGCGGGGCCATTCGTACCGCCCGTACCGCCAGGTCAACCCGGCGTCAAGCCGGGGTCACCGTGGTCGCACGGGCCCCTGAGCCGTTTCCGTGCGGTTCCCCGTGCCGTCCAGCCTGCCGATTCCTGCGCCGCTCACCACGTCGTTCACGGGGCCGTTCACCGCGCCGCTCCCGCTCCGGAGGCCGCTTCCGGAGCGAGCAGGGCGTCGGCGACGGCGGTGCGGGCGTAGAGCACGGCGTGACCGGCCCGGTGCGCGCTGGTCAGCCCGGCCGCGCGCAGGCCGGTCAGGTGCTGGGAGACCCCGGCGGCGGAGAGACCGGTGCGCCGGGCCAGTTCGGTGGTGGAGGCCGGCGAGTCGAGTTCGGCGAGCAACCGGGCCCGGGAACGGCCGAGGACGGCGGCGAGCGCGTCGGAGCCGGTGCTCGGCCGGGGTTCCCACAGCGTGGCGATCCCGCGGGCCGGGTAGGCGAGCTGCGGCGGGTCGGGCGGCAGCGACCGGGTCAGCACCCGCGGCCAGGCGAACACCGACGGTACGAGCAGCAGCCCGGCACCGGCGTCCAGGCGCCGGACCGCGCAGTGCCGCTGCTCCAGCCGGAGCGCGCCGCCGTCCCAGCGGACCGTTTCGTGCAGGTCGTCGAGGACGTGGGCGGTGCCGTGCCCGACGGCCTGGCGGGCGCGGTGCAGCACGTCCGCGTCCAGCAGCGCGCGGATCCGGGCCCAGTACGGCGCCAGCGCCAGCTGCCAGTACGCCTCGATGTCGGCCGTCAGCCGGGGCAACCGGCCGGCCGGGTCGCGGTAGAGCGGTTCGAGCGGGGCCGGGAGCCGGCCGTCGTGCGCGGCGGCCAGCAGGTCCAGGTCGGCCCGTACCTGGGCAGGAGCGGTGGCGGCGATCGCGGCCAGCTCGTCGGCGAGCGCCGGGGCGCTGGCGGCCGGGACGGGGTTGAGGAAGTCCGGCAGGTGGCCCTCGGGCGGGACCATCGCGGCCAGCCGCCGGTACACGGGGCCGACGGCGGCCAGCCGGGGCCGGACCTGCCCCGCCCACTGCCGGTGCAGTGCCGGGACGGGCGTGTGGGCCAGAGCCCGGAGGCTGGTCACCACCTCCCACATCGGGGAGACGGCGAACCTGGTCCGCGCCAGGTCGTCCGTCGAGAACGCGAGCGCGGTCCGCATCGCCGCCACCTTCCGGTCCGGGCCAAGATTCGGTCTCAGCTTAATCAGTGGAGCCGACCGTATGGCGCCCGCGAGGATTCCGGTGTCGCACCACGATCCCCCGTGTGAAAGCCGGTGACCCTCATGACCTCTCCCGCCGCCCCCCTGTCCGCGGTCCCCTCCCTCCCGGTCCTCCGTGAGCGGGCCGTACGCCTGCGGGCCCTCGTCGCCGACGGCGTGCTCGTTCTGCCGAACGCCTGGGACGCCGGGAGCGCCGCCGTGATCGCCTCGGTCGGAGCGGCGGCGATCGCCACCACCAGCGGTGGTGTCTCCTGGTCGCTCGGGCGCGGCGACGGCCAGCGTCTCGACCGGGCGGAGGCCGTCGAGGTGGCCCGTCGGGTCGCCGCCGCCGTCGACCTGCCGGTCACCGTCGATGCCGAGGGCGGTTACGGCCCGAAGCCCGACGACGTTGCCGAGACCGTCCGGGCGCTGGTCGGGGCCGGTGCGGCGGGCGTCAACCTGGAGGACTCGGTGGCCGTCGGCGGCCCGCTGTTCGCGGTCGCGGACCAGGCCGAGCGGCTGCGCGCGGCGCGGACAGCGGCGGCCGGGGCGGGCCTGCCGGAGCTGGTGGTGAACGCCCGGACGGACGTCTTCCTGTTCGGGCTGGGCGGCCTCGACGACGTTCTCGTCCGCGCCGAGGCGTACGCGGAGGCCGGCGCCGACGGTCTCTTCGTGCCGGGCCTGCTGGACCTCGACGCGCTGGCCGCGCTCTGCGCGCGTTCGCCGCTGCCGGTCAACGCGATGGCCGTCGCGGGCGGGCCCACCGTCGCCGAGCTCGCCGCCACGGGGGTGCGGCGAGTCAGCGTCGGAACGAGCCTGGCCCAGTTCGCCTACACCGCCGCCCGGGCGGGCGCCGCCGAGCTGCTCGGCGCGGGCTCGCTGACCGAGCCGGCCGGCGCTCTCGGCTTCGGCGAGGTCGACGCCCTGTTCGGACGGGGCTGAGGCTCAGGGTGCGGCTCGCCGCGGCGGGTTGCACCCGGGACGGGCCGCGCCAACGGACCGAGTCGGCGGACCGCGTCGGGGGCCGGTCAGTGAACGGGCCGTCCGGTGAGGAAGTCGAGGAGGACCCGGCGGCCTGTCTGGGAGGTGAGGCTGCCGTAGGCGTCGTCGAAGGCGTGCTCGGCGAACGGCAGCACGCGCACGGTGGTGGGAACGCCGGCCGTGCGCAGCGTGTCGCCCAGGGCCTCCACACCTCCGGGCGGGGCGCTGCGATCACGGTCGCCGACCACGAGGAGGGTGGGCGGGAGGCCCGGGCGGACCTCCGGGGCGGGGGACACCTCGCGGTAGCGGTCGGGATACTGCGCGGGCGTGCCGCCGGTGTACAGCTCGGCGGCGGCGCGGGTGCCGGCCACGTCGCGCCGCCACATCTCGGTGACGTCGACACCCGGGTAGAAGCCCACGACCGAGGCCGGGGGCCTGGGCGCGGCACCGCTCGTCGGCCTGATCGTCCCGTTCTGCAGACGGTAGGCGGCGTTCATGGCCAGCGTGCCCCCGGCCGACATGCCGCCCAGCGAGATCCGGTCGGGGTCGAGGCCGTACGCGTCGGTCCGGTCCTGCACCCAGCGCAGCGCGGCGACGAGGTCCTGAGGGGCCTTGTCCCAGGTGGGGCGGTCGGGCCGGGCGAGCCGGTAGTCGACGGCGAAGACGGCGACGCCGTGGTCGGCCAGCCAGCGTCCGGTGCCGCGCAGGTCGGACTTGTCGAAGGTGTGGAAGCCGCCGGAGTGGGCGAGCACGACGGCGGGAGTCCTTCCGTCGTGGCGCGGGGGGAGGTAGACGTCGGCCTTCAGCTCCTCGCCGTCGGCGGTCCCGTACGTCTCCGTGGCGTCGGGCGCGGTGTCCGGGTAGGCGAGCTGGCCGAAGACCTCGCCGAACGAGACCTCGGCGCCGGCCCGCCGGGCGTCGGCGTACTGGATCCCGCCGATGACCAGTGCGGCGGAGGTCGACAGCGCCGCGACCACGGTGACCGTCCGGCCCCAGCGCACCAGGCCGCCGCGCCGGGCGGCGGTGGCGAGCGCGGCGCCGGCCAGGCCGAGCAGGGCGACGAGGAGGGGGTACTGGCCGCCGAGCACCGGTCCGATGATCCCCGCCTTGGGGATCGCCGGCAGGTATGCCCCGAGCATGATCACCGCGACCAGGAACGTGAGCGACGAGGCGATCAGGGCGGCGGCGACCAGGACGGCTCGCCTGAGCCGGCGGGGTGCCGCCGACAGGACGGTTCGGACGAACGGGGTCATACCGGTGCTCCTGTGCGGGGTGCGGGGTGCGGGGTGCGGGGTGCGGGGTGAGGTGCCGGGGCGCGGGATCGCGAGGCTCGGGCCGGCGGGTGCTCCCGCCGGTCTGCCGACACCTCCGAGCCTCCCCGAACCCGGCCGCACCCCGCGTCCCCCGGCGGAGCCAACCCCGGGACGTGGCTCTCCCGGGGGACGCCGCTCAGCGGCCCGCCGCGTCGTTCCCCGGTGTGACCAGCCCGTTCTCGTACGCGAAGACGGCGGCCTGGGTGCGGTCACGCAGGCTCAGCTTCCGCAGGATGCGGCCCACATGGGTCTTGACGGTCTCCTCGGCCACCACCAGCTCGCGGGCGATCTCGGCGTTGGAGAGGCCGCGGGCGATCTGGACCAGCACCTCGCGTTCGCGCTCGGTGAGCCCGTCGGTCCGTCCGTCGACCCGCTCGCGGGGCGGCCCGGTGACCTGCGCGGCGGCCTGTCCGGTGACCTGCTCGCGGGGCCCGCTCCGCCGGAACCGCCGAGGCGGCGAGGCGCCGGTGGACGCCTTGGTGGACGCCCCGGTCGTCCCTGAAGGCACCCCGTCCGCCGGCCGGGCCGATGGTCCGGCCGCCGGCCGGGCCGCACCACCCAGCCGGGAGAACTCGGTGATCAGCCGTCTGGTCAGGTCCGGCGAGAGCATCGCCTCGCCGCGTGCCACCACCCGGACGGCCTCGGCCAGTTCCACGCCGGACGCGTCCTTGAGGAGGAACCCGGTGGCGCCCACCCGCAGCGCCTCGTACACGTACTCGTCGAGGTCGAAGGTGGTGAGCACCAGGATCCGCGTGGTCCCGCCCAGCAGCCCGGTGATCCGGCGGGTGGCCTCGATGCCGTCCAGGACCGGCATGCGGACGTCCATCACGATCACGTCGGGGCGCAGCTCCTCCGCGCGGGCGACGGCCTCGGCGCCGTCCCGTGCGGTGCCGACCACCTCGATGCCGGGCTGGGCCCCGAGCAGGACCGAGAAGGCCTCGCGGACCATGCCCTGGTCGTCGGCGATCAACACCCTGGTCGTCATGCCGGGCCGTCCTCGTGGGGGGTGGTGGTGGGCAGGACGGCGGTGACCTCGTACCCGCCGTCGGAGGTCGGACCGGCGGCGAGGTCGCCCCCGAGCATCGCCGCCCGCTCGCGCATGCCGGTGAGCCCGTGACCGCTGCCGGGGGAGGGCGGTGCCTCCTGCGCCGCGGGCCCGTTGGCGACCCGCAGCCCCAGTGCCGCGGGGCGGTAGGCGAGTTCGACGACGGACTGCGCGCCGGGTGCGTGCCGCAGCGTGTTGCTCAGCGCCTCCTGGACGATCCGGTAGGCCGACAGCCCGACGCCCGGCGGCAAGGGGCGGCGCGGGCCGTCGACGACCAGACCGACCGTCAGCCCGGCGGAGCGGACGGTGTCCAGCAGCGCGTCGAGCCGTTCCAGGGAGGGCTGCGGCGCGGTGCCGCCGAACCGTTCCTCCGGACCGTCCGCACGCAGCACGCCCAGGAGGCGACGCAGCTCGGTCAGGCCGTCCAGGGCGACCGCGCGGATCGCGACCAGTTCGGCGACCAGTTCCGGCGGCGGGTCCGTCACCCGGTACGGCGCCGCGTCCGCCTTGATCGACACGACGGACATGTGGTGGGCGACCACGTCGTGCAGCTCGCGCGCGATCCTGGCGCGTTCCTCCAGCACGGTGCGCAGCGCCCGTTCGTGGGCGGTCGCGGCGGTCTGCTCGATCAGCCGGGCCCGGTCCTCGCGGCGTCCGCGGCGGACCGCGCCGATCAGGACCGCCAGCGCGAACCACCCGCAGCCGACCGCGACCAAGGCCCACGACCCGACCGGCAGGCCGGCAAGCTTCAGCGACACGCCGCAGAGCGCGCTCACGCAGGCCGCCGTGACGGACACCGCCGGCCGGTTCCGCAGGGCGAGCAGGAGCAGCACTCCGGCCTGGACCGGCCACGTCCACAGCTCGTTGTCGTGCGTGGGCGGGTGGGCGACGGGGATGACGACGGCGAGCGCCGTCGCCAGCCACCAGGCGACCACCGGCCGGCGCAGCGCGACCACCAGGGTCCCCGCGTGCGCGACGGCCAGCAGGCGTGCGACCGGGTCCGCGCCCGTCGCGGCCAGGGCCAGGGCGCCGAGGACCACGGCGACGTGCGGGAGCCACCGCAACCGTGGCGGCCAGACCAGCGGCGGCAGCGGCTGCGGCCGGGGGGTGAGCAGATCCGCTCCTACGTGCCGCGGTGCGGGCCGGCTCACCGGCCGCACAGGCGGTGGAGCTGACGGTGGTGCGGGCGGTGGTGCGGGCGGCCTCGGTGGTACGGCGGTCGAAGCACCGTCAGAGGGCACAGGCCGTCGGGCCCGGGCGGAAGGAAGGCCCTCGGGGCGGCGGTGCTGACCATGCGGGTGACGCTATCCCGTGCGCCCCCGCCCCGGCGAACGCGCCCTCCCGGGAGCCCCGCCCCGGCGAACGCGCCCTCCCGGGAGCCCCGCCCCGGTGAACGCGCTCTCCCGGCGGCCGGTGTGCGGCGTGCCGCCACCGGTCGTCCATCGGTCATCGCTGATCCGCCGCACGCGGCGGACCGTCCGGCGTAGCCTTCGTGCATGGCAGAGAGCAAGGTCCGGCAGGCCGGGACCAAGGCGGTCGCGAAGCCGGCGACCAAGGCGGCTGCGAAGCCGGCGGCGACGGTCAGGCCGAGGAAACCGGAGTCGCACCTGGCGATGGTGCGGCGGGCGCGGCGGATCAACCGGGAGCTGGCGGAGCTGTACCCGTACGCGCATCCGGAGCTGGACTTCGACAACCCCTTCGAGCTGCTGGTGGCCACGGTGCTGTCGGCGCAGACCACCGACCTGCGGGTGAACCAGACGACGCCCGCACTGTTCGCGAAGTACCCGTCGCCGGAGGACATGGCGGCCGCCGACCCGGCGGAGCTGGAGGAGATCATCCGGCCGACCGGCTTCTTCCGGAACAAGGCGAGGTCGCTGATCGGCCTGTCGATCGCGCTGCGGGACGAGTTCGGCGGCGAGGTCCCGGGCCGGCTGGAGGACCTGGTCACCCTTCCCGGCGTCGGTCGCAAGACCGCCAACGTCGTGCTCGGCAACGCCTTCGGGGTCCCGGGGATCACCGTGGACACCCACTTCGGGCGGTTGTCCCGACGGTTCGGGTGGACGGCGGAGGAGGACCCGGTCAAGGTCGAGGCGGTCGTCGCGGAGATCTTCCCGAAGTCCGAGTGGACCATGCTCTCGCACCGGGTGGTCTTCCACGGCCGCCGGATCTGCCACTCCCGGAAGCCCGCCTGCGGGGCCTGCCCGATCGCGCCGCTCTGCCCCGCGTACGGCGAGGGGGAGACCGATCCGGAGAAGGCGCAGAAGCTGCTCAAGTACGAGATGGGCGGCCAGCCCGGCCAGCGGCTGAGGCCGCCCGCGGACTTCCCGGGCGAGGCCGCCGCCCGCGCCGACGCCGACGCCCACCGGGGCGAGGTCGCCGACCTGGCGGTGGCCGAGTGACCGCCGGCGCGGCCGGGATCGAGCGGGACGGCCTGCCGTCCTGGCTGGAGCCGGTCCGGGAAGCCGCGGAACGGGTGCTGCCCGAGCAGCTGAGCCGCTTCCTGCCGCCCCCCGAGGGCGGACGCGCCGCCGCCGTCCTGATGCTGTTCGGCGAGGGCGCCGCCGGTCCGGACGTCCTGCTCATCGAACGGGCCCGCTCGCTGCGCTCGCACGCGGGCCAGCCGTCCTTCCCGGGCGGCGCGCTGGACCCGGAGGACGGTGACCCCGCCGGCCCCGGGCCGGTCGCGGCGGCGCTGCGGGAGGCCTGGGAGGAGACCGGACTGGATCCGGCCGGGGTGCAGGTCTTCGCGACCCTGCCGGCCCTCTACATCCCGGTCAGCCGGTTCGTGGTGACCCCGGTGCTCGGCTGGTGGCGCGAGGAGTCGCCGGTCCGGCCGGTGGACACCGCGGAGACCGGCGCGGTGTTCCGGGTGTCGATCGACGAGCTGACCGACCCCGCCAACCGGGCCAGGCTCCGCCATCCCTCGGGTCACCTGGGCCCGGCCTTCGCGGTCGCGGGGCGTCTGGTGTGGGGCTTCACCGCCGGGGTGATCGACCGGGTGCTCCACCACAGCGGCATGGAGCGGCCGTGGGACACCGCCAGGATCGTCAACCTGTCGGACGAGGCGCTGGAGCTGGTGCAGGGCGACCGGGACCGCTCCCGTGCGGTGCTCGGCCGCGACTCCGGGCCGTCGTGAGCGGGGGCGCGGCGGGCCCCGTCCCGGTGAGCGGGAGCGTGGCGGCCCGTGCGGCGGCCCGCCCGGACGTGGCGGCCCGTGCCGCCGGCCGTGCGGGAACGGCGGGCCGGACCCTCCCGGCCGCCCGCCCGTCCGCGCGCGCGGCGCGGCATGGGAGGGTGTTCGGGTGAACGTCCTGGATGTGCTGTTGATCGCCGCCGCCGTGGGATTCGCCGTGTCGGGCTACCGGCAGGGCTTCGTGGTCGGCGTGCTGTCGGTCCTCGGCTTCCTCGGCGGCGGCCTGCTCGCCGTCCAACTGCTGCCGTTGCTGCTCGACCACCTCAGCCCCGGGACCACCGCCTCCGTGATCGCCGTGGTGGTGGTGATCGTGCTGGCGGCGATCGGCCAGGCGATCACCACCCACTTCGGCTGGAAGCTGCGCGGCCACATCGACCGCCGCCCGGCGCGGGCGCTGGACGCGGCCGGCGGGTCCGTGGTGAACGTGATCTCGATGCTGCTGGTGGCCTGGCTGATCGGCTCGGCCCTGGCCGGGACGTCCCTGCCGACCGTCTCCAAGCAGGTCCGCACCTCGGCGATCCTGAGCGGCGTGCAGGACACGCTGCCCTCCGACGCGCCCAACTGGTTCTCGGACTTCTCCAAGGTGCTCGCCCGCAACGGCTTCCCGCAGGTGTTCAACCCCTTCGAGCACGAGCCGATCACCCAGGTCGACATCCCCGACCCGGCGCTGGCCGCGAGCCCGGCGGTGGCGAAGGCGAAGCAGAGCCTGGTCAAGGTGGTCGGCACCGCCACGTCCTGCGGCAAGACGCTGGAGGGCAGCGGCTTCGTCTACGCCCCGCACCGGGTGATGACCAATGCCCACGTCGTCGGCGGGGTCGACGAGCCCACCGTGCAGATCGGCGGGGTCGGCCAGCTGTACGACGCGACGGTGGTCCGCTACGACTGGCAGCGCGACATCGCGATCCTGGACGTGCCCAAGCTCAACGCGCCGCCGCTCGGTTTCGCCGGCGAGGCGAAGACCAACGACAGCGCGATCGTGGCGGGCTTCCCCGAGAACGGCGCCTTCAACGTGCAGCCGGCCCGCATCCGCGGCCGGATCCAGGCGAACGGTCCGGACATCTACCACCGCGGCCAGGTGGTCCGGGACGTCTACTCGGTGCGGTCGCTGGTCCGCCAGGGCAACAGCGGAGGTCCGCTGCTCACGCCGGACGGCCAGGTCTTCGGGATGGTGTTCGCCAAGTCGCTGGACAGCGCGGACACCGGGTACGTGCTGACCGCCGCCGAGGTGCGCGAGGACGCCGAGAAGGGCAGCACGGCCACGGCCCGGGTCGACACCCAGGGCTGCGCCCTCTGATCCGTACGGCCGCCGGTCCGTCCCGGGGGGCCGGCCCGGGGCCTCAGGTCTCGCGTCGGAGTCTGGCGCCCACCCAGCGGGCGCGACGGCCGAGGATGCGTGGGATGCCGAGCTGCCGCTGGTCCGTGCGCTGGTGACGGTCCACGACGTCGTAGCCGAGGTCGTCCGACCAGTCGGTGCGGTGGGCGGCGGAGCGCTGCGGGCTGGTGTGGCGTCGGCCGCGCGGGGCGCCGTCGCGATCGGGCATCCAGGTCATACCGCAATGGATGCCCCTGGGCTGACGGGGGTAACCACGGGAGTTGTGCCCATCTTGGCCTATGCGTTTGTCATATGAGCACACTGTAAAGGGAGTTGGGACCTTCGACCCTGATCATCGGCCCGCTCGCGGACGAACCCGGACGGACCCGGGTGCCCCGCCCGGCACTCAGTCCTTGTGGCGGCCGATCCAGTCCAGCAGTTCCGCGGTGAACTGCTCCGGCGCCTCCTCGTGCGGGAAGTGCCCGATCCCGGGCATCAGCCGCCAGCGGTACGGCGCGGCGACGTACTCACCGCCGCCGAGCGCGGTGTGGGACAGCAGCACCGGGTCCGCGGCGCCCTGGACGTGCAACGTCGGTGCGGTGATGGGCTTCTTCATCCGGCGGGCGAACTGGATGCCGTCCGGCCGGGCCATCGACCGCAGCAGCCACCGGTACGGCTCGATCGAGCAGTGCGCGGTGCTGGGGATCCGGATCGCCCGCCGGTACGCGGCCACCGTCGCGCGGTCCAGCTGGTTGCGGCCGGTCCAGTCGTCCAGGTAGCGGCCGACCAGTGCCGCGTCGTCGGCCACCAGACGGCGTTCCGGTATCCACGGCCGCTGGAAGCCCAGGACGTGATCGAAAGCGGCCATCTGTCGCCGGTCCGTGAGCAGGGCCCGACGGAGGTCGCGCGGGTGTGCCGCCGAGACCACGGTGAGGCTCTGGATCACCGACGGCCGCATCACCGCCGCCACCCAGGCCAGCGTCCCGCCCGAGGCGTGGCCGACCAGGTGGGCCCGGTTCTCACCGAGGGAGCGGATCACCCCGGTGATGTCGAGCGCGAGGTTGCCCGGGTCGTAGCCGCGCGGGGTGCGGTCGCTGCCGCCGATCCCGCGCAGGTCGAGCGCGACGGCCCGGTAGCCGGCCGCGGCGAGCGCGGTCAGCTGGTGGCGCCAGGCCCACCAGTACTCGGGCCAGCCGTGCACCAGCAGGACCAGCGGGCCCTCTCCCAGCTCGGCGATGTGGAACCGGGCACCGTTGGCGGCGAGGTCGCGGTGGGTCCAGGGCCCCGCCTGCCGGATGTCCCACGCGGAGTCGAGGGGGGCGTCGTCGGTCGTCCCGTTGACAGCGGCGCCGTCGGTGGGGCCGGAGGCGCTGTCGTGGTCGTCGTCGCCGGATGTGCCGCCGGAGCGGGCGGACGGCTGCGCGGGCACGGGCTTCTGGTCGAGCGACATACCGAGAGCGTGTCACATCCCCGTGCCGGACACGTGCCCGGCACTCGCACTCGGTGCGTCAGGCGTGCCGGGGGCTCGCCGCCCGGCGCCACGGGCCCACGGCGTCCGCCCGTCCGCTCGCCGTCGGCCTGTTCGCCGCCGGCCCGCCGTCCGCCCGGCGGGTGCCCGCGTCCGTTCCGGCCGCCCTTTACGGGATGCGGCCCAGGGCCCGGTCGATCTCCTCCTTGGTGGCGGGACGCGGCCGGGCGTTCTTGAGCACGTCGGCGGTCTTCTGGGCGCCCTCGATGGTCCGGTGCGGCTTCTCGATCCGCTTGAACGAACGCAGCGCCAGCAGGCCGAGCAGCACGGCCAGGAGCAGGTACGCACCGGCCACGATCAGGAACGACCAGCCCAGCGAGAGGCCCAGCGCGTGGATCCCGTACGCCGCGGCGGCGCTCAGCATCGGGACGGCGGCCAGCGCCACCACACCGGCGACCACCAGCGAGACGCCGCCGGAGACACCGCGCTTGACGTCCGCGCGCAGCTCGGCCTTGGCGAGCGCGATCTCGTCGTGGACCAGGGCGGACAGGTCGGTGGTGGCCGCCGCGAACAGCTGCCCCACCGAACGCTCGCCCTCGTAGGGCGCCCGGCCGTTGCTGGACGGGTCTGCGGCTCCTGCGGGCATCAGCTGTTCTCCTCTTCGGCCGTGCGGCGTGTGACGCCGCCGCACGGTGCGGCTCCCGGGCGGTTCCGGGTGACCGGGGCGGCCCGGCGGCGTCGGTGGACTGTCGACAGTTCAGAATCATGCCCCTACCGCCCGAGCGCACACCACTCCGGGGGCCCCGCCGGAGGGACGTGTCCCGGCGGCCGGGCCGCCTCAGCGGGTGCCGTCCGGGCCCTTCTCGGTGGGGCGGGTGGGCTCCGTCCCGCCGGCCCGCTCGGCTGCACGGGCCCGTTCGGCCATGCGGGCCTGCCAGGCGGGGTCGTCGAGCTGGTAGACGTCGGGGACGCCGTCGCCGTCCAGGTCGCGGTCCTCCTCCTCGCACAGTTCCTGGTAGTGACGGTTGCGCAGTTTCAGCAGGACGGTGGCGATCAGCGCGCAGAGCAGCGAGCCCACCAGGACGGCCGCCTTGGAACGGTCGGCCAGCGCCGGGTCGTCCGGGAAGGCCAGTTCGCTGATCAGCAGTGAGACGGTGAAGCCGATGCCGGCCAGCACCGAGACCGCGAACATGTCCGCCCACTTGAGCTGCGGGTTCAGCTCGGCGCGGGTGAAGCGCGCGGCCAGCCAGGTACCGCCGAAGATGCCCACGGTCTTGCCGACCAGCAGGCCGAGGATGATGCCGAGCGGGGTGGCCTGGGTGAACACCTCGCCGAGTGCCGGCCCGGTGATCGTCACCCCGGCGGCGAACAGCGCGAACACCGGCACGGCCAGCCCCGCCGAGACCGGGCGGACGAGGTGTTCGATGTGCTCGCCGGGGGACTGCTTCTCGTCGCCCTCCCGGTGGCAGCGGAGCATCAGGCCCATCGCGACGCCCGCCACCGTGGCGTGCACGCCGCTCTCGTGCATCAGCGCCCAGTTCAGGAAGGCCAGCGGAACGAACAGGTACCAACCGTGCACCCCGCGCCGGTGCAGGAACCAGAACAGCATCAGCCCGGCGAAGGCCAGTCCGAGCGCCCAGAACTTGATGCCGGAGCTGTAGAAGATCGCGATGATCAGGATGGCGATCAGGTCGTCCACCACGGCGAGGGTGAGCAGGAAGGCCCGCAGCGCGGACGGCAGGTGGCTGCCGACCACGGCCAGCACGCCCAGCGCGAAGGCGATGTCGGTGGCGGTCGGGATCGCCCAGCCGCCCGGGTGGCCGCCGGCGCCCGAGTTGGCGAGGGCGAAGAGGACGGCCGGCAGCGTGACGCCGCAGACCGCGGCCACCACCGGCAGCAGTGCGGCACTCGGGGTCCGCAGCTCGCCGGCGACGAACTCGCGTTTGAGTTCGATGCCGGCCACGAAGAAGAAGATCGTCAGTAGCCCGTCCTTGGCCCACGCGTCCAGCGTGAGGTCCAGGTGGAGCGGTCCGGAGGGCCCGACGGTGTAGTCGAGGACGCTCTCGTACGCGTGCGGCCAGACGTTGGCCCAGATGAGGGCGATCACCGCGGCGATCAGCAGCAGGATGCCGCCGACCGTCTCCGTCCGCAGGGCGTCGGTGATGTACGTGCGCTCGGGGAGGGACAACCTGCCGAGGAGCTGGCGGCGTCGGGTCGTCGGCTCTTGGGCGGGCGGCTGGCTGGCCACGAGGGACCTCCTGGGGCGGGGAAACGGTGTCCGGATGCACCTGTGGTGCAGTGCCGACCAGACTTCCCGGCGCGCCCTGTGACGCGGAATCTTGATGCGTCGTTGACATTCTAGCGGGAACGGCAAGGCGACGTCCGGATTGTCATACTTCAGGACTTAGGACTTGGCGGCCTGTTCTGCACCCGTCCGAACGGAGGTGCGACACCCGAACGGAGTCTGCGGCATGCAGACGGGTGAACCGCTCCCTATCGTCGACCGCAGGCGCCGGCCCGGTTCAGCCCGGCCGGTGTCCAGCCCCGTTCCCTTCCTCCTCGGGAGGCACCACCATGCCCGGACCACCCCTCTTACGACTCCCGTCGCGGCCCTCCCACCGGAGCCCGCGGTGATGAACGGCGCCCTCCACCGCTCGCCCGGTCCCGACGCCTCGTCCGACCACCGGCCGGACGACCGGCCGGACCGCCTGCCCGGTCATCGGCCCGGCCCGGGCTCCGGTTCCGCCTCCGGTTCGGCCGCTGCCGCTGCCTCCGAGCCCGGGCCGGACCTCGGCCGCCTGCTCCGCCCGCTCTTCCGGGCCGCCGCCCCGGGTGGCGGTGCCGCCGTGGTGGTGATCCGTGGGGACGAGCGGACGGTCGCCTGCCGCGGGCACGTCGACCGCTCCGTCGAACGCCCGGTTCGTGCCGACACCCGCTTCGAGCTCGGCTCCGTCACCAAGACCTTCACCGGGCTGCTGCTCGCCGAGATGGCGGCCCGCGGCGAGGTCGGTTACGACGATCCGATCGACCGTTACCTGCCCGCCGACGCCGCCCCCGGCTACCCGCACGAGCGGCCGATCACCCTGCTCCACCTGGCCACCCACACCTCGGGGCTGCCCCGGCTGCCGGACGGGCTGCTTCCCGCGGTGGCCCCGCGCTGGTTCACCCGCCCGTACGCCACCTTCGGTCCGGCCCACCTGCTCCGGGCGCTGCCCCGGACGGCGGTCCGAGGAACCCCGGGTGCGCAGGTGCGGTACTCCAACCTCGGCTGCGGCCTGCTCGGACTCCTGCTGGCCAACGCGGCCGGACAGCGGTATGACGATCTGCTCGCCGCCAGGGTCTGCGGCCCGCTGGGACTGGTGGACACCTCCTGCGGTCCCGGCCGCGAGGAGGACGCCGGCTACCGGCGCGGTAGGCGCGTGCCGTCCTTCCGGCTGCCCGCCCTCCCGGGCGCCGCCGCGCTCCGTTCCACGGCGGACGACATGCTCCGTTACCTGCAGGCGAACCTGGCACTGGACGCCGTGCCGCTCCCCGAGCGGGCCGACGCGGCCGTGCTGCGGACGGCGCTGGGGGAGGTGCGTCGGCCGCGCACCGGCGGGCGGCGCGGCGGCCCCCGGATCTGTCTGGGCTGGAACCACCGCGCGTCGTGGTCACACCGGGGTCCGGCGGATCCCGAGGATCCCGAGGACCTCTCGGACGGGGCGGACGTGGCAGAACTGGCGGGCGCGTCGCGCTCGGCGGCCCGGCCGGGTCCGGAGTCCTCGGCGGAGTCGGGCGCCGGTGCGGAGGGCATGGAGGGCGCGCTGGGCACCGTGGGCACGATGGGCGACGAGCTGGTCTACCACGCAGGGGTCACCCGGAGGTCCACCACCTTCGTCGGGTTCAGCCCGCGTGCCCAGGTCGGGATCGCGGTGATGGCCGGCGCGCTGCCGCTGCGCAGCCGGAGCCTGGTCCAGGGCGCCTACGAGACCCTGCGCACGCTGGTCGCCGAGCGCCGGGGCGGCTGACGGGCCGGCCGCCGGGGGGTCACCGGTCCACCCCCGCCGTCGCCGACCACGGTGCCCCCGGGCGGTCGCAACCGCCCGGGGGCACCGTGGTCTCGGGGTCTTCCGGCGTTCTCGGCCGGTCGGCCCGGTCAGCCCTCGCTGCCCGCCGGGGGGAGCTGGGCCTGGATGAGGTTCATCACGGTGGAGTCGGCGAGGGTGGTGGTGTCGCCGATCTCGCGGCCCTCGGCGATGTCGCGGAGCAGACGGCGCATGATCTTGCCGGAGCGGGTCTTCGGGAGCTCGCCGACGACCTTGATCTGCTTCGGCTTGGCGATCGGGCCGAGGGTCCGGCCGACGTGCGCCCGCAGCTCCTCGACCAGCTCGGGGCTGTCGGCGGCGGTGCCGCGGAGGATGACGAAGGCGACGATCGCCTGGCCGGTGGTGGCGTCGGCGGCGCCGACCACGGCGGACTCGGCCACGGACGGGTGTCCGACCAGGGCC
>NZ_JAQYWW010000633.1:0-305 GCF_036322525.1 Streptomyces sp. BE20
GACGCGCTGCGCGAGAACCTGGGCGGTACGGACGGTCTCGCCATCACCGCCCTCGGGGCCCGCGACGCCACGAACTACCCGCACGACGTCACCGTGCTGCCCGGCGCCGAGCTGCGCGTCGCTCTGTAGAACAGGCCCGACCTGTTCTAGCAGGCCCGGGCCGAGCGGCTCACCGACCGCTTCCTCGCGCTGCTGACCGCCTTCGCCGACGTCCCCGACCTCCCGCTCGCCCGGCTCGCCCTGCTGGACGACGCCGAGCACGCCGCCCTGGCCGCCACCGTGGCCGGCCGTCCGGCCGACGCGGC
>NZ_JAQYWW010000634.1:0-382 GCF_036322525.1 Streptomyces sp. BE20
CCCCCCCACACACCCCACCCACCGGGCAACCCACCCACCCGGCCCACGACAACGCCGCGGCACCGACCACCCCACCGGTCAGGTACAGCGGCGTCGTGCCTCCCCCCCCTACCACCACCAAACCTTGACACCCACCCCACCACCCGCGCCACGTCGAACCCGTTGCACCGACAACACCACCGGTCAGGTCCAGCGGCGTCGTGAATCCCCCCCCCACCCCCACGGATGCGCAAAACCCCCACCACCACCCCCGGAACGTCGAACCCGGTGCACCGAGCACACCCCACACCACGGCCCCCCCCCCCCGCCACCCCACCCACCCCACCCCCACAGAACCCCCCGCCCCCCAGCCCCCGGACCGCCCCCCCCCACCCCCCGACCA
>NZ_JAQYWW010000635.1:0-411 GCF_036322525.1 Streptomyces sp. BE20
ACCAAGGGCTGCGGAAAGTCGTTGCCCGCAATCTTGATCACCCGTATTGTTTTTACATGTTAAAAAATCATGACATGGGTGTTCGCGGTTGGCTTATACACCCCGATGATGTGGTGCACGGCGGATTCGGCGGGGGGTTCCTGCTGCGCCCTGGCTCGGTGGTGCCGCCCTGCCCGGCCCCGCGCGCCGGGCTCGGGGGGGGGGGGGGGGGGTGCGGCCCCCGGGGGGCCCGCCCCGGGCCCCCCCCCCCCCCCCCCCCCCCCCGCCGGCGGGCGGCGGACGGCGGGGCCACCTGCGGGCGCTTCGGGGTCGCCCTCGTGCCGGGGGTCCGGTCACCCGCGGGGGTCCGGTCACGGCCCTCCGGGGCGACCGGTGCGCCGGGCCGGTACCCCCGGGTGGCGAGTGCCAGGA
>NZ_JAQYWW010000636.1:0-447 GCF_036322525.1 Streptomyces sp. BE20
ACCGCGTCCTCCCCGCACCCGCGGGGGTCAGCCGAGGTTCGCATTCGCATTGTTGGGGGTGGCGACGTCCTCCCCGCACCCGCGGGGGTCAGCCGTTGTGGATCGCCTCCCGCAGGATCTCGCGCAGGTCCTCCCCGCACCTGCGGGGGTCAGCCGCGGGAGGCCCGGCCTGCCGGGTGTCGGCGGTCGTCCTCCCCGCGCCCGCGGGGGTCAGCCGTAGCTCGGGGTGCTCCTGGCCTTGTTCGCCTCAGTCCTCCCCGCGCCCGCGGGGGTCAGCCGGCGGAACTCCCTTTCCGCGAAGCCCGTACCGCGTCCTCCCCGCACCCGCGGGGGTCAGCCGAGGTTCGCATTCGCATTGTTGGGGGTGGCGACGTCCTCCCCGCACCCGCGGGGGTCAGCCGTTGTGGATCGCCTCCCGCAGGATCTCGCGCAGGTCCTCCCCGCACC
>NZ_JAQYWW010000637.1:0-848 GCF_036322525.1 Streptomyces sp. BE20
AGAAGTCATCTCATTTGGGCTTGTAGGCTGCTCGCGTGCTGATCGTGGAGCGTCTGGTGCCGGATGAGTTGTGGGAGTTGTTCCAGCGGGTGGTGCCGGCGGCGCCGACGCGTCCGCAGGGTGGCGGGCGTCGGCGTCACGGGGACCGGGAGGTGCTGGCCGCGATCGTGTTCGTGGCCACCTCGGGGTGTACATGGGCCCAGCTGCCGCCCTGCTTCGGGCCGTCCGGTCCGACCGCGCACCGCCGTTTCGCCGAGTGGACCGCAGCGAGGGTGTGGGCGAAGCTCTACCGCCTGGTCCTGGACGAACTCGGTTCGCGGGGCGGCCTGGACTGGTCCAGGTGCGCGGTCGACTCGGTGAACATGCGCGCCACGAAAAAGGGGACCTGACGGGTCCGAATCCTGTCGATCGGGGCAAGTTCGGGTCGAAGATCCATTTGCTCACCGAACGTACCGGTCTGCCCATCTCGCTCGCGATCTCCGGCGCCAACCTGCACGACAGTCAGGCCCTGATCCCGCTCGTCGAGGCGATCCCACCGATCCGCTCCCGACGCGGACCGCGGCGCCGCCGTCCCGGCAAGCTGCACGGCGACAAAGCCTACGACCACCGTTTCATCCGCTCCTACCTGCGGCGACGGCAGATCACCCACCGCATCGCCCGCCGCGGTGTCGAGTCCTCCCAGCGTCTCGGCCGCCACCGCTGGGTGATCGAAAGGACCGTCGCCTGGCTCGGCGGCTTCCGCCGACTCCACCGCCGCTACGAACGCAAGGGCACCCACTTCGCGGCCTTCGCCACCATCGCCGCCACCCTCATCTGCAACCGCAGAATCACCAAATGAGATCACTTCT
>NZ_JAQYWW010000638.1:0-323 GCF_036322525.1 Streptomyces sp. BE20
GGAGACGTGGGGGCGGGGCCCCCCTAGTGGCCCCCCCCCCCCAGTGCGGCGGGGGAACGCGCCCGGCCGACCTCCGCCGCCGCCCCCCCCCGGGCCGGCGTGGCCCGCCCCCCCCCCGCCGCCCCGCCCGCCCCCCCCCCCGCCCCCCCACCCCGCCCCCCCCCCCCCCCCCCGCCCCCCCCCCACCAACAACCTCGCCACCACTCCACACCGACAACAAAACCACCCTGCAGCCCGACAAAACCACACACCCCCCCGCCCCCCGCAGTCCCCCCCCCCCCCCCGACCAACACACACAACCCAACTCCGCGTACAGCCAGCCC
>NZ_JAQYWW010000639.1:0-349 GCF_036322525.1 Streptomyces sp. BE20
GCGTGTGGTCGTCGGTTATGCCGCCACGGTGGTCTCGTTGTTGACGGACGCAACCTGACGGTGGTTGGTCTCGGCGTCGGTTTTAGCCTCCGCGTCTTCCAGTGGTGGGGTGGTCTTGTCGACGGAAGCCGCCTCCTCACCCTCTGGAAGTGAGGTAGTGTCGTCGTTAGGCGCCGCGGTCGCATCCACGGTCGTCACGGTCACGACCGAAACCACCGGACGGACGGTCATCGCGGCCACGGTAACCGCCTCCGCTGCCACCGGAGGGGCGGTCGTCACGGCCACGGAAGCCGCCACCGCTACCACCCGAGGGGCGGTCGTCACGGCCACGGTAACCGCCACCGCTACC
>NZ_JAQYWW010000640.1:0-26636 GCF_036322525.1 Streptomyces sp. BE20
CCCGGCCGGTCGTCGCCGGTGCGGTTCAGCCGGCCAGCGGCATCCGGAACACCGCACCGACCTCCGCGGCGGCCTCGGCCGCCGCCTCGCGCTGGGCCAGTTCGGTCCAGGCCCAGCTGGCCAGGCCCGACAGTTCGGCGGACCACTGCTTGCCGTAGGTGCCCGAGGCCACCTGGCCGAGCCGCAGCCGCTGGATGTCGGAGGTACCGGCCGGCGGGTAGACGTGGGTGGCGTCGCGCAGGTAGCGCTCGATGTTGAACTCCGTCTGCAGGCCGCGGGCGGCGTGGATCTCCATCGCGTTGCGGGCCGAGTCCAGGGCGTACTCGGTGTTGACCAGCTTGGCGTTCATCAGCTCCGCGTCGCACGCCTTGCCGTGGTCCAGCAGATGGGAGGCGTGGTAGGCGGCGAGCTTGGCCGTCATCAGGCGGGACTGCATCTCGCCCAGCTTCAGGGCGATGTTGGGCAGCTGGGAGAGGGGCTTGCCGTAGAGCATCCGCCCCTCCGCGAACCGCACGGTGTCCTCGACGATCGCCACGTGGATGCCGAGCGCCACGGCGGCGAGGTTCAGTCGTCCGTACAGGGTCGAGGAGGAGTAGGCGACGTCCAGGCCCTGGCTCTCCCGGCCGAGCCGGTTGGCCACCGGGATCCGGCAGTCCTCGAAGAGGATCTCGCCGAAGCTGAAGCCGTGCAGGCCGCTCTGCGAGCCGAGCGTGCCGGTGCGGAAGCCGGGGCGGTCGCTCTCCACCAGGAAGGCGGAGAGGCCCCGGCTGCCCTTGCCGGTCCGGAACACCACGCCGTGCACGTCGCCGATGTGCGAGTTGCCGACGAACCACTTGCGGCCGTTGAGGACGTACTCGTCGCCCTCGCGCCGGGCGGTGCCGGTCATGCCGAGCACGTGGCCGCCGGACTCCGGCTCGGTGACGGCGATGGTCGGCAGTGACTCGCCCGAGGCGAACCTCGGGAGCCAGTGGCGGCGCTGGACGTCGTTCCCGAAGTGGATGACCTTGGCGACACCGAGCTGCGAGGCCTGGGCCATGGCGCCCATCGCGCCGCTGACCCGGGACAGCTCCTCGACGATCACGGTCTTCGCGAGGTGGCCGAGGCCCAGCCCACCGAACTCGCGGGGGATGGTGACTCCGATCCAGCCACGACGGGCGATCTCCCGGGACAGTTCGAACTCGACCCGGCGGTCGGCCTCCATTCTGGCCACCTGTGGGCGTATCTCCTTCTCCGCGAACTCCCTTACCTCCGCTCGGAGGTATTCGTGTCGCTCGTCGGTGAAGTAGTCCATCGCCATGCCCGGGTCCTCTCGGATCGTCTGGTGGTCGTGCCTCCGTCCGTGCAGCCGATCCGCTCCGGTCGCCCAGGCGTGGGGGTGGGTGGCGGCCGGTTGCCCCATTGCAGCCGGTGCGCGCGGAGTATCGGCGATGTCCAACGCTGCCCGAAGGAAACCACCGTTTTCGGCAGGGCTCATTGTCATATGTGGCTTGGTAGTGCTCCATAGTTGATCTTCGATTGGCGAGATCCTGATCATCCGAGTTCGACCGAGGATTGAGATGGCCGCAGGAGGGGGAAATGATCCAACCCGCTTTCCCGGGTCGACCACGTCGCCGTCCACATGCGCCTTTGACTGAGCATCAGCAAGCTGGATGTGGTGGGCCGGGAGCGCGGAAAGCGCCGCATGTCTGATTACATGTGCGCCATGACTGATGTGATGAGCACTCAAGGCCAGTTCCCGGGTGCCGCCGGGGAGTCCGAGCGGACCCGCAGGCTGCGCAGCCTGGGTCTCAACGAACCGACGGCGGACGAGGCCTTCGACCGCTTCGCCCACTTGGCCGCCAGCATCACCCGCGCCCCCATCGCGATGGTCAACTTCATCAACGACGAGCGCCAGATGTTCCGGGGGCTCTACATTCCGCCAAACTCCGCCGATGTCACGTCCGACGGAGGTGCCTCCTGGGCGGATCGCGGGATCGCCTTCGACCTCCCGACCCGCGAGATGCCGCTGAGCCACGGCTTCTGCCCGCACGTCGTCGCCCAGCGCTCGCCGCTCGCCCTGGACGACATCCTCGCCTACCCCCGGTTCGCCGGTAACCCGGTCGTCGACGAGCTGGGCGTCCGCGCCTACCTCGGCGCCCCGCTCGTCGACGACACCAACACCGTCATCGGCACCGTCTGCGTCCTCGACCGCGAACCCCGCCAGTGGGGACGCGAGCGGCTGCGCGACATCCAGCACCTCGCCGAAGCCCTGCTCTCCGAGATCCGGCTGCGCGACAACCTGCTCGCCCAGCAGCAGGAGATGTTCGCGGCCTTCGACGGCTCGCCCTTCCCGATCATGCTCACCGACGGCCCCGGTCAGGAGATCCGCTACGCCAACGCCCAGCACGCCGACATCTTCGGCGCCCCCGCGGCGTACGGCACGATCGGCCAGGCCTACCCGCAGCTCGGCATCGCCGGCCTCCAGCAGGCGGTCTCCGAGGCGTACCACACCGGCCGCACCACCGTGCTCAACGACGTCCGCATCCAGTCCGCCCGGCCCGAGGCCCAGCGGATCCAGCAGATCTTCAGCTTCACCTGCACCCCGTTGCGCACCGCCCGGACGGGCCAGGTCAACGGTGTGCTCACCGTCGGCATGGACGTCACCGCGCAGTCCCGCACCGAGGAGGAACTGGGCACGCTCGCCGCGCTCCTGGTCGACCGCCTCCAGCAGAACGGCGCCGCCCCCGCCGTCCGTCCGGGCCTCGGCGCCGGAGGGACCGGGCTGGTCCTCCCGGGCTGACACCGGGCCGGTACCACCGTGGCGGGGAGCCTCTCACCCCCGAGGAGAGGCTCCCCGCCACGGTGCCCATAGCGGCGCGGCCGGTCCCGGACGCCACCCCGCTCCTCCCGGCGCTTCCCCGCGCTTCCCCCGTTCCTCCCCTCTCCTCCCCTCTCCTCCTCGCGCCGGTCCTGGCGCGCAGCTCGCGGCCGAGCGCCGCCGACACCCGGCCCACCGTCGATTCCCGGCCGACCTCACCGACCGCCGTTCGTACCGGGCCCGTCCGGGACGGCCGTCCGGACGGCCACCGCCCGGGTGAACCGGCCGCCGGGCCCCCGCACCCGCGCCCCGCGCGACGGGCGGCGATGGTAGGCATGGGCCGCATGCAGTGGTTCGCGGCACCCGAGTACTGGCTCAGCAGACTGCTCGTGCAACGGCTGCTGGCCGCCGTCTACCTGACCGGCTTCCTCGCCGCCGCCCTCCAGTTCCGCGCCCTGATCGGCGCCGGCGGCATGCTGCCCGTGCCCCGCTTCACCGCCCGGGTCCCGTTCCGGCAGTCGCCCGGCCTCTTCCACCTCCACTACAGCGACCGCTTCTTCGCCGCCGTCGCCTGGAGCGGCGCCGCGCTCTCCGCCGCCCTCGCCGGCGGACTCGGCGACGCCGTCCCGCTCTGGGCGTCGATCCTCTGGTGGGCGGCGCTCTGGGTCCTCTACCTCTCGATCGTCAACGTCGGACAGACCTGGTACTCCTTCGGATGGGAGTCACTGCTGCTGGAGGCGGGCTTCCTCGCCGCCTTCCTGGGCAACGCCGACACCGCCCCGCCCGCGCCGGTTCTCTGGTTGATGCGCTGGCTGGTCTTCCGAGTCGAGTTCGGCGCGGGCCTGATCAAACTCCGCGGCGACAGCTGCTGGCGGGACCTGACCTGCCTGCGCTACCACCACGAGACGCAGCCCATGCCCGGTCCGCTCAGCTGGTTCTTCCACCGCCTGCCCGACCCGCTGCACCGCGTCGAGGTGGCCGCCAACCACGTCACCCAGCTCGCCGTCCCGGTCTGCCTGCTCCTCCCGCAGCCCGTCGCCACCTTCGCCGCCTGCGTCGTGATTGCCACCCAGCTCTGGCTGATCGCCTCCGGCAACTTCGCCTGGCTCAACTGGCTCACCATTGCCCTCGCCCTCGCCGCCGTCGACCCCGTCCGCCTCGGCCTCCCGGCCCACCCCCGGGCGTACGGTGCCGCGCCCGCCTGGTACGAGGCGCTGGTCCTGGCCCTCGCCGCCGCCGTCCTCGTCCTCAGCTACTGGCCGGTCCGGAACATGGTCTCCCGCCGCCAGGTCATGAACCGTTCCTTCAACCGCCTCCACCTGGTCAACTCCTACGGCGCCTTCGGCAGCGTCAACCGGCTCCGCCAGGAGGTCGTGGTCGAGGGCACGGACGAACCGGCCGTCACCCGGCACACCGTGTGGAAGGAGTACGGCTTCAAGGGCAAGCCCGGTGACGTGCGCCGTCTTCCGCGCCAGTACGCCCCCTACCATCTGCGGCTCGACTGGCTGATGTGGTTCGCCGGCATCTCGCCCGCGTACGCCCGGCCCTGGTTCCTGCCGTTCGTCGCCCGACTGCTGGTCAACGACCCGGACACCCTCCGCCTGCTGCGCCACAACCCCTTCCCCGACGCCCCACCGACCCACGTCCGGGCGACCCTCCACCTCTACCGGTTCACCGATTGGCGCGAACTTCGCGAAACCGGCGCGTGGTGGCACCGGACCGCGCTCTCCGAGTACCTCGCGCCGGTCGACCTCGCCGCCCTCGGCCGCAGCGGGTACCGCCCGCCGCTCGGGCACCGGCTCCGCACGGTGCCGACGGAGCGGATCCGGCGGCCGGGAACACACGGGGCGCCCACGCACCACCCGCCCGGCCGAACACCGGACCACCCGCCCGGCCCTCCCGAGTAGCGGCCAGGTGAGCGGTATGGCACGCCACACCCGACCGATGGACGGTGGGTGCGTGCAAGGCTCGAACGGGCACCCGTATTCTTGGCCTCCACAACAGGCAGCCCGACCGCGCACCCCTTGGCCCCTCCCGCCGGGGCCCCACGCGCACCCGGACCGCCGTCCCCCTCGACGCCAGCCCCGCCGCAGTCGCCCAGAACCGGACCTCACATGACAGTGCTTCACTCGCGCAACGCCGACGCAGCCGACGCCGCGGACGCCAAGGACGCCACCGACGCCAAGGACCTGGAGCAGACCCGCGGCCAGGCGGTCACCGCCGACACCGACCTCCGGGAAGAGCTCGGCCGGTACGCGGACCTCGGCGCCTTCACCCTCACCGCCGACACCCACGCCTGGTACGCGGCCGTCGACACCGTCGCCAGCCCCGAGGACGCCCGCGCGGCCTCCACCGTCCTCGCCGAGCTGCGCGGTCACGACCTCCAGCAGACCTGGGAGGACGTCACCGCGCTCGCCGCCGAGGTCAAGATCGACGCACCGGACACCGTCGGCAAGACCGCCGTCCTGGTCGAGATGCTGCAGCTCGTCCACCGGACCTCGACCATCCTCACCGGTGCCGCCTACGACGCCGACCTCGGCACCCTCGTCGCCGCCACCGCCGACCGGGCCTGGCGCCGTGAGCGGGGCGTCAAGCTCTCCTGGCTGCGCGCCCGCTCGCTGCGCAAGCAGGCCGCCGCCCTCGCCGCCACCTCCGGCCGACCGCGCCCGCAGGACCTGCACGAGGCACTCGCGTCGGCGGAGGTCGAACGCCGCGCCTGGACCGCCCTCGCCCCCGCCGGCACCCTGCCCGTCCCGCCGGCCGACGGCGCACTGGTCCACCGCACCGCCCTGGCGTTCGAGGCCATCAACACCGGCCTGCGCGACCTCGCCCGGCTGCTGCCCGGCCAGGACCTCGACGCGCTGTCCTTCCCGGACCTCGTCGACCTCGTCGACCGGCTCGCCGCGGACGAGGGCACCCTCTACCGCCTCCCCACCATCCGCACCCTGCGCGCCACCCTGGAGGACGCCGGCCTCGCCGACCTCCTCTCCGAGCTGACGGCCTCCCGCGCGGACCGCCGCGCTGCCGAGGCCGCCTACACCGCTCGCCAGGCGCTGGCCGGCGGCCAGCGCGACGGCCTCGCGGGCAGCGGCGAACCGGCCCCCACGGCGGAGGCCGAGGCGGCCGACGTCGAGACCGCCGGTGAGGCCGACGTCGTCGAGACCGAGGCCCCGACGGCTGCCGGGACCGATCTCGCGGACACCGAGACCGACGGCGTCGCGGACATCGCCGCCGAGGCCGAGGCCGGCGTCGATGAGTCGCCGGTCGAGGTCGAGGCCCCGGCCTCCGAGGCCCCGGGTACCGATGAGGCGGAGGCCGAGCCGGCTGTCGAAACGGCCGTCGAGTCGACCGTCGAGGAGAAGCCGCTCGTCGTCACTCTCCCCGCTCCGTCGCCGGCTGCCGATGACCTGGTCGGCGCCGCACCGGTGGAGCCTTCGGCCGCAGAGGTCGAGACGGTGACCGAGGAGACTCCCGTCGTGGAGGCCGAGGCCGAGGCCGAGGCCGCTGACGCCGACGAGACCCACGCCGAGGACAGGACGGCCGAGGACGAGACGGAGACCGAGCCCGTCGCCGAGCCGGTCGAGGAGGTCGCGACCGAGGTCGAGGCTCCGGCCGCCGCGGTGGTCGAGGAGACTGCGCCCGCCGTGGTCGAGGCCGAGCTTGTGGCCGAGGAAACTCCGGCCGTCGAGGCTCCGGTGGAGGTCGTGGCCGAGAAGGCTGCTGCCGTCGAGGTCGCGGTGGTCGAGGAGACTGCAGCGGTCGAGGCTCCGGCGGTCGAGGCTTCCGCCGAGCCCGTGGTCGAGGCTCCCGCCGAGCCCGTGGTCGAGGCTGAGGTTGTGGCCGAGGAGACTCCGGCCGTCGAGGTCGTGGCCGAGCTCGTGGTCGAGGCGCCGGTCGAGGCCGAGAAGGCCGAGGCTGTGGTGGTGGAGACCGCGTCTGTCGAGGTCGTCGTCGAGGCTCCCGCCGAGCCCGTGGCCGACGAGGCCGCGCCCGCCGTGGCCGTGGATGTCCCGGTCGTCGAGGCGCCGGTCGAGGACGTTGCTCCGGAGCCCGTCGTCGAGCCGGTCGTGGTGGCGGATGTCGTCGTCGACGCCGAGCCCGAGACGCCCGTCGTCGTGGAGCCCGCCGCCGTTCCGGCCGCTCGGCCGGCGAAGCCGGCGTTCACGCCGGGTCGCCCGGTGACGGCCTACTCCGCCGAGGAACTGCTCGCGATCGTGCGCTGGATCGACGGCGACGGGGTCGGGCGGAGCGACGAGGAACTGCTCCGGGCCGCGATGAAGGAGCTGGGCTTCGCCCGTCTCGGCCCGCGCATCAAGGACGCGCTGGGCACCGCCGTGACGGCGGCGCGCGCCTGACGACGGAAGCGCCAGGGCCCGGTGGAAGCGGTGGGTACCGCTTCCACCGGGCCCTTCCGTCGTCCGTGCCGCCGCCGTCCCGCTTCTCCGCGGGACGGCGGCCGGAGGAGCGTCAGCCGGCCTTGTTCCAGGGCTGGCTCGCCATCAGCGCCTTGACATTGGCGACGTAGCCCGGGTTGGGAATGACCAGGCTGCCCGTGGTCGCGCCGGTGGCCGGGTCGGTGACGGTGTTGTAGTGGACGTTGCCGGCGCCCGCGTTGTAGGCGGCGATGACCAGGTCCAGCAGCGGGGCCTTGCCGGTGGCCGCGTCGGGGGAGAGGTCGTACTTCCCGCCGAACGAGGAGTCGCCGTAGTAGGCGATCAGCCAGTCCAGCAGCTGGGTGCCGAGTTGCACGTTCCCGTTCAGTGTCTTCGGGTCCGAGGTGGTGCCGAACTTGCTGTTCATCCAGCTCACGGTGGCGGGCATGATCTGCATGGTGCCGATGCCGCCGTCGCAGGCGAGGATGCCGGACTGCCAACCGCTCTCCTGCCAGGCGATCGCCTTCACCAGGTTGACCGGGAGCGGCGGGAGCTTGTCGGTGCCGCCGTTGCTGAGGAACAGCGTCCGGGACGTGCCGGCGGCGGTGGTGAGTGCGGCGGCGACGGCTTCCTTGGGGTCGTCGGGCTGCGGCTTGGTCGGTGTGCAGCTGCTCTGCAGCGGCGGGACGTGCGGGGTCGCGGGCGCGGGCGGCGGCGGGGGCGCGACGGGACCCGGCTTCGCGGTGGGGGCGGGGGCGGCCGCGACGGCGGCCCCGGCCGGCGGCGCGACGGGCGCGGCGGCGGGCGGTGCCTGCGGTGCGGGCGTGGTCTCGGCGGGCCTGGCGCTGCTGGGCTTGGCGGCGTTCGTCGCCGGGCCGGTGCTCGGCGACCGTGTGGCGGTGGGGCTCGGCTTCGCGGACGTGCTCGTCGTGCTGCGCGGGGACGTGCTGGTGCTCGCGCTCGGCGTCGCCGGGGTGGACGCGGTCACGGACGGCGAGGCGCTCGGCGAGGCGCTCGGTGTGGGGGTCGGTGTCGCGGACGGCGAGGCGTCCGTGGTGACCGAGGTCGGTGTCGCGGACGTTCCCGTGGCCCGTTCGTCGGCCTGCTTGGTGCCGCATCCTGTCAGGAGCGCGGTGGACACGGCTGCCGCCGAGACCGCCACCAGCGCCCGCCGTGACGCTTTTCCGCGCACGGCACTCGCCCGTACTGCACTCACCCGCACTGCACTCACGTGCTTCCGTCCCCCCGTACATCACCGGCCGACCCGGTGAGAAGCCGACATCGTACGACGACCCGATCGTCCGACTGTCAGGCGGGGGAGGCGGCGTGCGCCCTGCCGCCGCGCCGGTCTACTGACCCGGCACCTGCCCGAGTTGGGCGGTGAGCACTTCCGGTGCCTCCACCAGGGACGGTCCGTACCAGGTGAGGTGGCGACCGCTCACCAGGGCGACCGGAAGGCCGGGGAACGCCTCCGGGCCGTCGTCGGCGGTGAAGCGGTAGGGCTCGTCGGGAAGGACCACCAACTCCGGCCCGGCGGCCAGCAGGTCGGGCAGCGGGACGGCGGGGTAGCGGTCCGGACCGTCGGCGTGCAGGAGCCGGACGCCGAGCCGGCCGAGCAGGTCACCGGCGAACGTGTCGCGGCCGAGTACCATCCAGGGGCGGCGCCAGATCGGCACGACGGCCGGGCGGGGCGGACCGGGCAGGGGCCGGACCGCCGCCCACGCGGACTCGGCGGCGTCCAGCCACACCGGGCGCGGCAGGCCGCAGCCGACCGTCAGCAGCCGGTGCAGCGAGTGGATCGCCTGGTCGAGCGTGCGGATGTCGGTGACCCAGACGGGCAGACCGGCCGCGCGCAGCGCGTCCAGGTCGGGCCGCCGGTTCTCCTCGTCGTTGGCGACCACCAGGTCGGGAGCAAGTGCCACGATCCGGGCCACGTCGGGGTTCTTGGTGCCGCCGATCCGGGTGACGGCCAGGTCGGCCGGGTGGCTGCACCAGTCGGTGGCACCGACCAGCAGACCGGGGTCGGTGGCGGCGAGCGCCTCGGTGAGCGAGGGGACCAGCGACACCACCCGCCGGACGGGTGCGGGACCGAGCGGAACGGTCAGACCCAGATCGTCGACCGGCACCGCACCCGCGGGCGCCGCTCCGGCCGACGCCGCGTCAGCGGGTCCCGTGCCCGCCGCTGTGGAGGGGGCGCCCGCTGAGGTCCACGGGGCGGAAGGGGAGGTCATCGCGCCACCCTAGACGTATCCGGAGCCGCCCGTCCGGGCAAACTCGTGGGAACCGCTCGGGCACCACGGCCGACTACCTGGTCCGGGTTCGTAGGACGGGCCCGAGCACGACCATTGACCAGGAGAGTTCTGATGCGCCCTCGCGTGTTCTGCGGTATCGCGGCCGCCGTCGCCCTGTTCGCCACCGCCTGTTCGAGCGACGGCGGAGGAAGCAGCGACGGTTCGAACGGCGGCGGTAGCGCACAGGCGACCGCCGCCGGCGCGTTCCCGGTCAAGGTGGCCGACTGCGCGGGCAAGGAGACCACGGTCAAGCAGGCTCCGAGGAAGATCGTCACCACCGACGCGGCCGGTCTGGAGATGCTGCTCCAGCTCGGCGCCGGCGACCGCGTGATCGGCACCGGCTTTCCGCCCGGCAAGGGAAGCCTGCCGGCCGCCGTCGCCGAGCAGGGGGCCAAGGTGCCGGTGCTCGGCGACGCCCTGATCCCCAAGGAGAAGCTGCTCGGCTCCGGTGCCGACCTCTACGTCGACACCTTCGGGCCGATGCCGATGATGGGCGCGGCCGGTGCCGGACCGACCGAGGAGGAGCTGAAGGCGGTCGGCATCCAGCACGTCCTGCTGCTCTCCACCGCGTGCGCCGGCACCCCGAAGGCGGCCAAGGGGCCCCGGACCGACCTCTCCGAGATCGAGAACGACATCCGCCGGCTCGGCGCGGTCACCGGGACCGTCGCCCGCGCCGAGGAACTGGTCGCCGCCATGGAGAAGCAGATCGGTGAGGTGCGAACCGCCACCGCCACGATTGCCGAAGCAGAGAGGCCCGGCTACTTCCTCTTCGACTTCGATGCCGGTACAAAGCAACCGATGGCTGTCTGCGGCAAGCAGGTCGCCAACGCGGTGATCACCCTGGCCGGTGCGCGCAACGTGTTCGCCGACTGCGACGCCGACTTCCGGCCCGTCTCCTGGGAGGACGTGGTGGCGAAGAACCCGGACTGGATCCAGCTCGCCGTGCGCAACCGCGGCAGCGAGGAGGCCAACCGGAAGGCCTTCGACGAGGCCGAGGCCTACCTCAAGGGCTTCCCGGCCACTCAGGGGCTGAAGGCCGTCCAGGAGGGGCACTTCCTGCGGATCGGCTCCGAGACCACCACCATCGCCGGGGTGCGCAACGCCGACACCGTCCGGCAGATCGCCGCCACCGTCCACCCGACGCTCGTCAAGAACGGGCAGTAGGCCGTGGCGTCGGCCACCGTCGCCGCCCGGCGCAGCCGCAGCCGTGCGCTGCGCGCCGGGCCGCTGGCGGCCGTCCTCACCGCCGCCCTCGTCGTGGCGCTGACCGCAGCCGTCTCGCTCGGCTCGGTGGACATCCCGCCCGGCGAGGTCTGGTCGGTGGTCGGCCGCCGGCTCACCGGGCAGAGCCCGGCGCCCGGCACCCGGGACCTCATCGTCTGGCAACTGCGCGTCCCCCGCGCCCTGCTGGCGGCCATGGTCGGGGCCGGGCTCGGCCTCGTCGGCACCGCCGTACAGGCGCTGGTCCGCAACCCGCTCGCCGACCCGTACCTGCTCGGCATCTCCTCCGGTGCCTCGCTCGGCGCCGTCGCCGTGATCGTCCTCGGGACCGGTCTGGGCCTGGAGATGAGCCTCGGGGGTATGGCCGGGCTCACCGTCTCGCTGGCCGCCTTCCTCGGCGCGCTCGCCGCGTTCTCCCTGGTCTGGCTGCTGGCCAGGCGCGGCGGCGGGTTCTCGCCGCTGCGCCTGGTGCTGGCCGGCATCGGCATCGGCCAGTTCCTCACCGGCCTCACCAGCTACCTGGTGCTGCAGACCGGCGACGAGCAGCAGACCCGGGGCGTGCTGTTCTGGCTGATGGGCAGCCTGAGCGGCGCCACCTGGGGGCAGCTCGTCGTCCCTGCCGCCGCCGTGGTCCTCGGGCTGGCCGTGCTCCAGGGCCGCGCCCGGGGGCTCAACGCCATGCTGATGGGCGACGAGACGGCGGCCGGTCTCGGCGTCGACGTGGTCCGGCTGCGCCGCGAGGTCTTCGCGGTCACCAGCGTCCTCACCGGTGTCCTGGTCGCCGTCTCCGGTGCGATCGGGTTCGTCGGTCTGATGGTCCCGCACGTCTGTCGCCTCCTGCTCGGCGGTGACCACCGCCGCCTGCTGCCGCTCTCCGCACTGACCGGCGCGGTGCTGCTCGTGATCGTCGACCTGCTCGCCCGGACCGTGCTGGACGGTCAGGAGGTGCCGATCGGCGTGGTCACCGCCCTGCTCGGCGCGCCCACCCTGCTCTACCTGCTGGACCGACGACTGGAGCGGAATTGAGAATCGCGGTCGAGGACCTGAGCGTCACCCTCGCGGGGCGGACGGTGGTCTCCGGCGTCCACCTGGTCGCCAAGGAGGGTGAGATCGCCGGCCTGGTCGGTCCCAACGGCAGTGGCAAGTCCAGCCTGCTGCGCACCGTCTACCGGCACCTGAAGCCGAGTGCCGGGCGCGTCCTGCTGGCGGGCCGGGAGCTGTCCGGGCTGACCCCGGCGCAGTCGGCCCGGCACATCGGGGCGCTGCCGCAGGAACGCGGCGGGGACTTCGAGCTGACCGTCCGCGAGGTGGTGGCGATGGGTCGAACCCCCTACAAGAAGGCGTTCGCCGGGGACGACGCCGAGGACCACCGGCTGGTCGACGACGCGCTGGTCCGGGTCGGGATGGCGGACGCGGATCACCGGCGGTTCGCCCAGCTCTCCGGTGGTGAGCGTCAACGCGTCCTCCTGGCGCGGGCGTTGGCCCAGCAACCGGACGTCCTGGTGCTGGACGAGCCGACCAACCACCTGGACGTCCGGCACCAGGTCGAGCTGCTCGCGCTGCTGCGCGAGCAGCGCCGTACCACGCTGGTCGCGCTGCACGACCTGAACGCCGCCGCCTCGGTCTGCGACCGGTTGCACGTCCTGCACCGCGGGACCCTGGTGGCGTCCGGGACGCCGCGGGACGTGCTGACCGCCGAGCTGCTGGCCGAGGTGTTCGGGGTGCGGGCGGCGGTCGTCGAACACCCGCTCACCGGTGACCCGTTGATCGCCTTCGACCACCGTACGCCCGCGGGCGCACCCGGCCGGGGGGCCGCGGACCTCGGCAAGGCCGGCCCGGCGGACTCGGACCTCGTGGCGCCGGTCGCGCCGTTACCCCTCGCGGCAACGGCAACGGCAACGGCAACGGTAGGCGCAGGGGCGAGGTGGAAGCCGGGCCGGAAGTCGAACCGGAAGTCGGCTCTGGAGCCGAGCCTGGAGCCGGGGCCGGCGACGCTGCCGGCCCCGGCTGAGCCTCAGGAGGTCTCGTAGTGGCTCGGCCGGTCGTTGCGCTCGACGAGTCGGCCGACCTTCGCGGCCTCCTCGCTGCGCATCAACTCCCAGCCGCCGTCCTGGCGGTGGAGCACGGAGGAATGCCACGGGGTCATCCACACGTCGGAGTGCTCCAGCAGCCGGATGCCGAACTTCAGCACGCCGGCCTTCTGCGGGTGGATGGAGAGCCGGAACGACCGGGGGTGCTGCTCGGCGATCAGGTCGCCCCAGGCGCGGCTGCGCTGGATGACGCCGTAGGCGCGGGCGCGGCAGTCGCGCTGCAGGGCGGACTTGGTGCCCTCGAAGCCGAAGGTGTCCTCGGTGAGGAAGCGGGTGATGCCGCGATAGAGCTTGGCCGTCTCCTCGTCGGTCAGGATCTGCTCGCGCAGCTCCTCCTTGGTCGGCGCGTACTTCTCGTGCACCCGGGCGCGCTTCTCGTCGAAGGGCAGGTCGCCGAGGACGGCCCGCAGGTCGAAGGTGGCGAGGTGGGCGAGACCCTCGCGCTCGATCATCGCGGTCAGTGCGTCGGAGTACTCGTCGATGTGGTCGTCGGGGACGTGGATCAGGTCGCCGAAGATGTGCCCGTCCGAGCAGATCAGGATCTGCGCGCCCGGCTCGTAGAGCTTGCCGATCTGCTCGCAGAGCCCGTTGAGGAAGGTGAGCGAGAGCCGCTCGCCCTCGTCGGGCAGGTGGCTGAGCACCTTGGCGAGGTTGGGCGACTTGCACGGGAAGCCCGGCAGGGTGAACAGGATCGGGTCGCCGGCGGTGATGAAGTCCGCCAACTGCTCCAGCTGGAGCGGGAAGTCTTCGGGCGTGGTGTCGATCTCCGGGTCGGAGGCGCGGCGGTGCGGCAGCAGCAGGTCGACGATCTCGGCGGAGATGCGGGCGACGGTCTGAGCGTCCGGTGCGGTGTACCCGGATCCGGTGTCGCCGGTCCGGGTGCTGCCGGACTGGGCGTTGCTGGGCTGGGAGTTGCTGGTGACAGTGCCGGCGGACGGCATGCTGGTCCTCCACGGAACGGTGTACGGGCTTCGGGCAGGCGGAGCCACGCCCCGGCGACGGTCGCCGGGACGCTGTGGTGGATGCCGGACGGTGCTGGGGCGGACCGGTCAGGACCGCTTGTCGTAGGCGACCGGGAGCCGGTTCACCCCACGGGCCAGGACGGCGGGCACCCAGGCGAGCGAGTCGATCTCCTCGCCGTCGGCGGCCGACGGCCGGAGCCCGGGCAGACGGGTGAGCAACGTGCCGATGGCGATCTGGAGTTCGGCCCGGGCCAGGGACGCGCCGGGGCAGAAGTGGATACCGTGGCCGAAGGCCATGTGGGCGTTGGGGGAGCGGTCGAAGTCCAGGACGTCGGCGTCCGGGAACTGCTCCTCGTCACGGTTGGCGGCGTTGAGCGAGATGATCACCGAGTCGCCGGCCGGGACGGTGGTCCCGTGCAGGTCGCTGTCCTCGGCGAAGAACCGCCAGGTGGTCAGCTCGAACGCGCCGTCGTAGCGGAGGAGTTCCTCGATGGCGCGGGCGAGCAGCCGCGGGCCGGCGGCCTGGTCGCCGTCGTCCGCGGTGAGCGCGGTCCGCAGCCGGTCGAGCTGCTCCGGGTGGCGCAGCAGGGTGATCAGCATGGTGGTGATCTGGTTGGTGACCGGCTCCTGGCCGGCGACCAGCAGCTGGAACACCATCGAGTCGAGCTCCTCGGGGCTCAACTCGCCGGCGTCGCACGCCGTGACGAGCCGGCCGAGCAGGTCCACGCCGGGTCCGGCGGGGTCGTAGGTCGCGCGCTTGTGCGTGACCACCTCGGCGATGTAGTTCTGCAGGCCGTGCAGCCGGCCCTCGTACGCCGGTCGGCCCGGGTCCTGCGGGCCGACCGGTTGCACCACCTTGCCCCAGTCGCGGTCGAAGCGGACGGCCAGCTCCTGCGGCAGGCCGATCACCTCGGCCAGCACCCGGAACGGGTAGTGGGCCGCGAAGCCCGCCACCAGGTCGGCGCCGCCGGCCGGGGCGGTCTCCGGCAGTTCGTCGATCAGGGCGTCGGCCAGCTCCTGGATGCGCGGGCGCAGCGACTCCACCCGGCGCGGTGAGAAGGCGTCCAGGACGAGCCGGCGCATGGTGGTGTGCTTCGGCGGGTCCTGGTGGAGCAGGTGCACCTGGAGCTGCGAGTGCTGCGGCTCCGGCATGATCGAGGCGAGCCTGAGCCACTCCTCGTTGCCGAGGTCGTGGTTCTTGCCGAACCGGGGGTCGTTGAGCGCCTCGTGCGCGGCCTTGTAGCCGGTCACCAGCCAGGCGCCCACACCGCTCGGGAACTTCACCCGGTGCACGGGGCCGGCGGCGCGCATCTGCCGGTACAGCGGATAGGGGTCGCTCTTGTACTCCGGCCCGTACAGCGGGACCGGATCGGGGAGCTCGTCGTAGCCGAACGGGCAGCGCGACGCGTCGGCGGCGGGTGCCGTCGACGTCGTCTCTGCCGCGCCGGTCTGGCCGGCCGAGGCCGGGTCGTGGACGGTGTCGGTCATGCGGGTGTTTCCTCCGGTCGGGATCTGTGGTGCGCAGGAGGAGGTGCGACGGTGGTCACACTCTGCTGCGGATCGTCCGGTTGGTGCTGGTGGTGCCGGTGGTGCTGTCGCCGCCGGTGGCTCCGGCGGCGCGGTGGTGCAGGGTCAGGAGGACGACGGCGAGGGCGGTGAGCAGTCCGGCGAGCAGGAGCCCGGCGTGGATCCCGGCGACCTCGGTGGTGCCGTAGAGCGTGGCGGCGGTCCCGAGCGCCGGGCCGAGCGCGAACCCGAGGCTGCGGGCGAGCTGGACGGCCGATCCGGCGGTGGCCATCTGCTCCCGCGGGGCGGAAGTCATCACCAGGGCCTGGACGGGGCCGCCGTTGAGGCCCATGCCGATACCGGCCACTGCCAGGCGCCAGGCGATGTCGGCCGAGGACCAGCCGGTATCCACCGGGACGAGCAGCAGGAGGCCGAAGGCGGTCACGGCGGCGCCGGTCAGCGCGGTCGGGCGGGCTCCCCAGCGGTCGGCGAGCCGTCCGCCGAACCGGCCGGCCACCACCATGCCGAGCGGGAAGGCCAGCATGGTGACTGCCGTTCCGGTCGCGCTGACGCCGTCGTCCCGGCGCAGGTACTGGGCGAGCAGGTAGTGGTTGGCGGCGAACCCGGCGGCCAGCGCCAGTACCGATCCGTTCACGGCGGCGGTGCCGGAGGCCCGCATGACGGCCGCGACCGGCTTCCCGCCGGGCCGGCGCAGCCAGAACAGCGTCAGCGGCACGGCCGGCAGCAGGAGCAGCAGCCAGAGCGGGGCCTCGGGCGCCAGGGTGAGACCGAGCAGGACGGCGGCCACCGCCGAGCCGATCAGCGCGGCGTCGCCCAGGGTGCTGCGGTCGGGCAGTCGCAGGCGCCCGCCGAGCGGGGCGTCGCGCCGGGTGATCAGCCAGGCGGCCAGACAGATCGGCAGCTTGACGAGGAAGATCGCCCGCCAGCCGACGTGGTCCAGCAGCAGGCCGCCGATCACCGGGCCGAGGACCGCGCCGAGCGGGCCCAGGGTGGCGGGCACGCTCATCGCGCGCCCGCGCAGCTCGGGCCGTACGGCGGTGGCGGCCAGTACCGGCATCAGGACGAACAGCACCGCGCCGAACGCGCCCTGGGCCAGCCGGGCGGCTATCAGCCAGCTCGCCCACGGTGCGGCGGCGGCCAGCGCGCTGCACAGGGCGAAGCCGCCGAGGGAGAAGAGCAGCGCGGAGCGGATGCCGACCTGGTCGAGCCACCGCCCGGCGGGAAGCAGCAGGGCCACCAGGGGGAGCTGGTAGCCGAGCACGGCCCACTGGGCGGTGGTCGAGGAGACGTCGAGGGCGTCGGCGATGTCGGTGAGCGCGAGGTTCACGACGTTCATGTCGAGCATCGCGACGAACGAGATCAGCCCGGCGGCCAGGACCAGGCTCCACCGGTCCTCCGACCGCGCCGGGTCGTCACCCGCCTTGCTGGTGGCGGGCGACTGCTGCGCTGCCATGGGTCATCCTCCGTCCGTTCCCCGTGCCGTCCGGACACCACCTCGGCGGCGGTGTCCGGTACAGCAGTCGGAGGCACACGAGGGTGAGTTCCGAACAGGTGAGGGATTTTTATGACTTGGCCGGATCATGGCGATCGTGGCCGATCTTGTCCGCCCGGGGGCCTCCGGACGCGCCGGAGGGCGGCGCACGGCGGGGAGTCCCGCCGTGCGCCGCCCTCCGGAGGCGCGGTACTGGCGTCGGTGCGGTGCCGGCGGTCGGCCGACGTGGTCGGTGCCGGTGGCGTGCCGACCGCTTCAGCAGGCGGCGGCCAGCTCGGCGGGCGCTCCCGGAGGCGCGTCGCCGGTCTCGGCCGCCCGCAGACGGGCTATCAGCTCCTCCCGGGCCCGTGCCACCCGGGAGCGGACGGTGCCGACCGGGCAGCCGGCCACCTCGGCGGCCTCCGCGTAGCTCAGCCCGACGACCTGGGTGAGCACGAAGGCCTCGCGCCGCTGGGCGGGCACCCGGTCCAGGAGGTCGCCGAGCGCCACGCCGTCCTCGAAGCCGGCGGTGGGCGCGGTGCCCTGTCGCTCGGCGGCCTCCTGCCAGTCCGGCAGCGCGGCGCAGCGGGGCCGGGCGGCGGCGGTGCGGTAGCGGTCGATGACGGTCCGGCGGGCGATCGACAGCAGCCAGGTGCGGGCGGAGGACCGTCCGGCGAACCCCGGCAGGCTGCGCAGGGCCCTCAGGAACGTCTCCTGGGCCAGGTCGTCGGCGGACTGGACGTCGGTGAGGTGGGCGACGAACCGCCAGACGTCCCGCTGGGTGGCCCGGACGAAGGCCTCGACGTCGGCGGGCCGGCCCTCCCGGGCGGCCAGGGCGAGCGCGGTCAGCTGTTCGTCATCCACGGCGGCCTCCCACCCGGGCGGTCGCACGTCGGAGCGGGTGCGGGACGATGGTCACATGAGATGCGCGCAACTCCGTACCGCTCTGTCCGCACGCCTCGACGGCGAACCCGCCGGTGTGCCGGACCGTCGGCTGGACAAGCACGTCGCGCGCTGCGCGGCGTGCCGGGACTGGCTGGAGCAGGCGGAGCGACTGCGCGGCCCACTGCTCGCGGACCGGACCGACGGACCCTCCGACGACTGGTCCGCGGGGCTCCTCGCCCGCCTCGCGGCGGAGCGCGGCGACGCGGACCGGGGAGACGCGGGCCGGGGCAGTGCTGGATCGGGCCGTCCCGGGCAGGGGGACGACGGGCGGACGCGGTAGGACGGTGGCGCCGGACGAGGCCGGTGCGCCGTCGTAGTCAGGCATGGAAGGTCCTGAGGGGAAGACAGGGGCGGTGCCGCTGCGGGCGGCACCCTCGGCGTCGGTGGGCCGGTCGTGCCACGTCGCCCCGCACGACTGCGGGGGCGGCGGCACGTGCCGGGCCCGGGCCCTGGCGGCGCGGCGGCGCCGGACGCATTCCGGAGTAGCGGTACTCGGGAGTGCGCGGTGTCCGGCGGAACGGCGCAGGGCGACCTGCCCGTCGCGCCCCGGACACCGGTGGTGTCGGGGAAGGCGGCGGGCGCGTCAGCGGGCGAGCGCGAGGACCGGCGGACCGCGTCGGACCAGGGCGTGCGAGAGCAGCACCAACCGGGGCGGCCGGGTCCGGTGGCCGGCGGTTCTCGGTGCGGTCGGCGGCCGGAGGCCGACCGGACAGCCGAACAGGGCCAGCAGCGGCACCAGCAGTGCGCCCGCCAGCACCGAGCCCAGCGAACCGAGCAGTTCGAACAACCGGGCCAGGGCCGCCTCACCGCGCCAGAGCAGCAGCGCACAGGCCAGCGCGGCGAGCACGTGGGCGGTGATCATGCCGGGCGTCATGCCGTGCGCGGCCATGTCGTGCGCCGCCGTCCCGTGGGCCGCCAGACCGTCCCCGGACGTCGCGGCGCCGGACAGCGCGGACGGGTCCGCGGTGGTCGCCGCGCCGTGCGCGTGGTGCTGGACGGCTGCCGTCGTGACGGCCGGTGGCACCGCCGGGTCGAGTCCGGCCATCCGGGCCAGGTCGTCCGGCGAGAGGCCGGTGGGAGAGGCTTCCGGATTGCAGAGCAGCAGCGAGGCCCAGTCGGTCCCGGCCAGTCGGCCGAGCCCGCCGCCCCCGGCGAGCGTTCCGGCCTGTTCGAACGTCAGGTGGAGCGCGGTCTGCGCGGCCACCATCCAGACGCTGATCAGGCCGAGCCCCCGCTGTCGCCCGGCCAGCAGCCAGGTGAGGCCGAGGGTGAGACCGAAGGCGCCCGCCAGTACCGGGGGGGAGATCCCGACGCCGGCCATGGCGACGTGAGCCGCGGCGGCCAGCGCTACGCAGAGCGCAGCGAAGACCACGGCGCGCAGCGAGCGGATCCGGTCGGTCATCACGATGACACTCATCGTCGCACCCGCCTCCGTCGGCCAGTACCGCACCCTCGGGTATTGGCCGGTTCCGCCCCCGTCCCGCCACGTCCGACCACCACGGGCACCGCTGTCCCGGGCAAGCCGTTCGGGCACTACCGCCCTGTGCGGGCGGCGGGAACGGGTGGGGTGGCCGGGGGCCGTGCGGTGGCTGGTTCATGACGGTACGGACGTCCCGCTTGCGACGTCTGTGCCTGAATACCCGTTAGTCGTACCAGCAGCACGGTTTGACAGCTTCCTTTCCGGTACGTACTAGATGTGACCCCGCGATGTGACCCCGCGCACACGGGGTGTGAGGGGGCAGGAGGACAGGCATGAGCACCGCCGCCACACCCGACGCCGAGGCCGCACCCGAGGCCGCACCCGAGGCCGACACCGGGGTGCCCGGCGCCGGCGTCCCCGCCGTGGATCTCGCCGACCCCGCGTTCTGGCGGCTGCCCGCCGCCGTCCGCGCCGCCGCCTTCGCCGAACTGCGCCGCCTCCCCGCCCCGGCCCGGTTCGGCGGACCCGGCTCCGGGCACCCCGGCCACGGCTTCCACGCCCTCGTCCGGCACGCCGACGTCGTCGAGGCCGGCCGCACCCCCGCCGTCTTCCTCAGCGGACCAGGCGTCACCACCCCCGAACCGGCGCGCTGGGTCCGGCTGCTGTTCGGGGACTCCATGGTCAACCTGGACGACCCCCGCCACGCCCAGCTGCGCCGCATCGTCTCCCGGGCCTTCACCCCGCGGCTGATCTCCAAGGTCGAGGACGACATCCGGCGGGTCGCCGCCGACCTCGTCGACCGGGTGGAGCGCGAGCGCCCCGAGGACTTCGTCACCGCGGTCGCCGCCGAGCTCCCGTTCCAGGTGATCTGCAACATGATGGGCATCCCCGAGGAGCCCCGTCGCGTGATCCTCGACCAGGTCAACCACGCGTCCGAGCACACCGGCGTCGCCCGCCCGCTGCGCGCCCGGCTCCGGATGCCCGGCCGCGGCCTGCTGGCACTGGCCCGGATGCAGGGCATGGTCGCCGACCTCGGCCGCGAGCGTCGCCGCCGCCCCGCCGACGACCTCGTCACCGCCCTCGTCACCGCCGACGTCGACGGCCGCCGCCTGACCGGCCGTGAGCTCGGGGCCTTCTTCTCCCTGCTGCTCGTCGCCGGCGTCGAGACGACGCGCAACGCGCTCGCCCACGGCCTCCACCTGCTCACCGCCCACCCGGAACAACGGGCCCTGCTCGTCGGCGACCTCGACCGGCACCTCGGCGGGGCGGTCGACGAGATCGTCCGCCACGCCACCCCGATCATCCAGTTCCGCCGGACCCTGGCCGTCGACCACCGGCTCGGCGGCCCCGACGGCCCGTTGCTGAGGGCCGGGGACAAGGCGGTGCTCTACTTCGGCTCCGCCAACCGCGACGAGACGGTCTTCGCCGACCCGGACGCCTTCGACATCACCCGCAGCCCCAACCCCCACCTCGGCTTCGGCGGTGGCGGACCGCACTACTGCCTCGGCGCGCACCTCGCCCGGCAGGAGATGAAGGTGCTCTACCGGGAGCTGTTCACCCGCCTGCCCGGGATCCGCTCGGTCGGCGAGCCGGAGCTGGTCCCGTCCAGCTTCGACCACCGGGTGCGGTCGCTGCGGTTCACCTTCTGAGCGCCCTCCGGGCGCGCTCGGAGGGCGCTCCGGACGTCCCCCGAGCGTCCCCCGAGCGTCCTCTGAGCGCAGGCCACGCAGGCCACGCCGGCCACGGCGCGCGGGTCAGCCGCCGGTCGGGATGCCCCGGTCGGTCTTGACCTGCTTCATCGTCAGGTGGGAGTTGACCTGGGCGATCCCCGGCAGCCCGGAGAGCACGTCGGTGATGAACCGCTCGTACGCGGCGATGTCCGCCACCGCGATCCGCAACAGGTAGTCCGGCTCCCCGAACAGCCGGTGCGCCTCCACCACCTCCGGCAGCTCGGCCACCCGCCGTTCGAACTCCGCCACCGTGACCTGGTCCTCGTGCCGCATGGTGATCGTCACGAAGGGCTGGAAGCCGCGGCCGACCGCCGCGCCGTCCAGCAGGGCCCGGTAGCCGCGGATCACGCCGTCCTGTTCCAGCTGCCGGACCCGGCGCAGGCAGGGCGAGGGGGTGAGGTCGACCCGGGCGGCCAGTTCGGCGTTGCTGAGACGGCCGTCCTGCTGGAGCTCGTGGAGGATTCTGCGGTCAATTCGGTCCATGGCGCAATATTCTGCCAAAAGGTGGTGAAGGCGGGCACGAAGTAGCCATCGCGTGCCAGGCCGAACCGGCTACCGTCAGTGACCGCAACCCGCCCGGCCGAGCACGACAGGTCACCGCCATGGACACCCGCGCCCTCCTCCTCTTCCTGGGGGTCGACCTGCTCCTGGTCTGTACGCCCGGCCCCGACTGGCTCTACATCGCCGCCCGCGGCCTCGGCCAGGGCCGGCGCGCCGCACTGACCGCCGTCGCCGGGGTCTGCGCCGGCTACACGGTCCACACCCTGCTCTCCAGCGCCGGACTGGCCGCGGCCCTGCGGGCCGTCCCCGCGGCCCTGCCCGTCCTCCGCGTCACCGGGGCCGTCTACCTGCTGGTCCTCGCCGCCACCATGCTGCTCGCGCTCCGCCGCGGACGGGGCGGCACCGCCCTCGCCGCACCCCGGCCGCAGCCCACGGCCACGGTGCTGCGCCAGTCCGCTCTCACCGCGCTGCTCAACCCCAAGGGCCTGCTGCTCTACCTCTCCCTGGTGCCGCAGTTCGTCGACCCCGCCGCAGGGCTGCCGGTCGGCGGCCAGGTGCTCGTGCTCGGCACGCTCAACGTGCTGGCCTGCGCCGTCGTCTACGGGCTGGTCGCGCACGCCAGCGGACGGCTCGGTGGCCGCTTCGGCGCCGACCCGGCCGCCGCCCGCCGGATGACCGTCGTCTCGGCGGTCCTGCTGATGCTTGTGGCGGGTGTCACGGCGACCGCCTGAGGACGGGAGCAGAATGCGCTCATGACAGACCGTTCGACGCCCTCACCGTCCGGCCCCGGTCCCGTGCCCGTCGGGGACCGGCCCACCGCCGATGCCTGGGCCGCCCTCGGGGGGCCGGCGGACCTGCTGGAGCGGGTCGCCTTCCACGGCCCCGACGCGGTGCTGCCCTCCCGACTCCCCGTCCTGCGCCTCGCCCGGGCCACCGTCGCCGCCTGCTCGCTGGCCGCCGCCGAACTCGCCGCGCTGCGGTCCGGCGGACCGGTACCGGAGGTCGGGATCGACCACGGCGCCGTCGCCACCGCCTTCGTCAGCGAACGCCACCTGCGGATCGACGGCCGGACCCCGGTCTCCTTCGCGCCGCTCTCCGGCTTCTGGCAGACCGCCGACGGCTGGCTCCGGACCCACGCGAACTACCCCCACCACCGCGAGCGGCTGCTCACCGCCCTCGGCCTGCCCGCCGACACCGGGCCCGAGCGGCTCGCCGCGGAGCTGCGGCAGCGGCCGGCCGCGTCGGTCCAGGAGCGCGCGTACGCGGCGGGGGCGCTCGCTGTCGCCGTCGCGCCGGTCCGGGAGACCGCGCTGCCGCTGGTCGAGTCCCGGGTCGTCGACGAGGCCGCCCCCCGGCCCCTGGGCCCCGCCCCGCTCCCCGCCGCCGGGATCCGCGTCCTCGACCTCACCCGGGTCATCGCCGGACCGGTCGCCACCCGCACCCTCGCCCTGCTCGGCGCCGACGTGCTCCGGGTCGACCCACCCCGGCTCCCCGAGGCCGAGGACGCCCACGTCGACACGGGCCTCGGCAAGCGCTCCACCCGCCTCGACCTCGCCGACCCCGCCGACCGGGCCGTCCTGGAGACCCTGCTCGCCACCGCCGACGTCGTCGTCACCGGCTACCGCCCCGGCTCCCTCGACGCCCACGGCCTGGCCCCCGAGGCGCTGCTCGCACGCCGCCCCGGGCTGGTCGTCGCACAGCTCAACGCCTGGGGCTGGACCGGACCCTGGTCCGGCCGGCGCGGCTTCGACAGCCTGGTCCAGGCAGGCTTCGGCATCGCCGGGATCGAGGCCGGCGCCGACGGCCGCCCCGGTGTGCTGCCCGCCCAGGCCCTCGACCACGGCACCGGCTACCTGATCGCGGCCGGGGTCCTGCGGGCCCTCACCGACCAGCGCACCACCCGCCCGGGCGGCCGCCGGCTGCGCTACTCCCTGGCCGGCACCGCCTCCTGGCTGCTGGAGGGCATCGCGCCCACCGCCGACCCGCGCGTCCTCCCGAACGACGAGCCGTACGACCCGGCGCGCTGGATCACCGAGGCCGACTCGCCGTACGGGCGGCTGCGCCACGCCCTGTCGCCCGTCGCGTACGCGGGCGCCCCGGCGGGGTGGTCGCGCCCGCCGGGGCGTTGGGGGACGGACGCCCCCGCCTGGCACTGATCCCCCGATCCGTGGATCGGCCCCGGCCCCGGGTGGGGTCGGGGCCCGGGCGTCAGACGCCGGAGGGGATCCGGCCGGCCGTGCTCCGGACCTGGAACGCCGTCACGATCTCGACCAACCCGAGGATCACCAGCCAGCACCCGGACAGGATGGTCAGCGCGGTGATCGAACCGACCGGCCAGACCATCAGCAGCACGCCCGCCAGGGTGTTCGCGACCCCGGCGACGGCCTGCCAGCCGCGGGCGGGCATGGACGCGTCCGAGATCACGGCCGCGAGCTGGGTGATGCCCCGGAACAGCCAGCCGATGCCGATCCAGATCGCCAGCAGGAGCAACGACCGGGCCGCGCTGCGGAAGCAGAGCAGGCCCAGCAGCACGCAGATCGCCCCGCTGATGAAGGCCAGCACCCGCAGCGCCGTCGTGGCGTGCGTGCCGAACGCCGCGACCAGCTGGACGATGCCGATGACCAGCAGGTAGAGGCCGAACAGGACACCCACCACCAGCAGCGTCTGCTCCGGCCAGACGAACACGATGATCCCGAGGCCGAGCGAGACGAGCCCGGCGATCAGCAGGACCTGCCAGGCGGCCTTGGCGAGCAGTCCGAGCGGACCCCGGACCGGGGAGCCGTCGGGAGTGATGATCGGGGAGACCACGGTGGCGTCCTCCTGGGGGAGCGGAGCGGGTCGGCGTTCCTCACGATCTCCGCGTGTGCCGCGCACCGCCCGCCGGATGCACCCGTTCGGGGGACCGGCCCGGCTCAGGGCGCGGCCGTTCCGCACCGCCGCCGTTTCCCCCCGCGGCTGTTTCCCCTAGGCCACCGGACGTCCACCTCCGCCTCGCCTCGCGTCGATATCGTCCGGCGATATGACTTCTGAAGGGTGGGGGACCCCTCCGGTCGAGCCGATCAGCCAGCACTACATCGTCTGCGGCGGAAACGCGCTCGCCCACCGCCTCACGCTCGAACTCGTCGAACACTACGAAGTGCCCGTGGTGGTCCTGGTCCCGGACCGGACCCGCGACCACGCACCGCAGATCGAGCAGCTGGACGGGGTCGCCGCCGTCGTCGAGTACGCCGGCGTCACCGAGGAGGCGTTGCGCGCCGTCCGGGTCGAGACCGCGCGGGGCATCGCCCTGGTCGAGGGCCGCGACCAGGAGAACATCCACGCCGCGCTCTCCGCCCAGGGCCACAACCCCGACATCCGCATCGTGCTGCGGATGTTCAACCAGCGGCTCGGCGAGAACATCGAACGGCTGCTCAGGAACGGCACCGCGCTCTCCGGCTCCGCGACCGCCGCGCCCGCCTTCGCCGCCGCCGCGCTCTCCCGCCCCAACTCCGTCCAGGTCGGCGACCGCTTCCTGCACATCGCCTACGACGACGACATCGACTCCCACCGGATCTGCGTCGTCGCCGACCGGATCGACCGCCAGGACCTCGGCCGCACCCGGCTGCTCCCCGAGCAGGAGGGCGACTCGGCGTCCTTCGTGCGGCTGGCCAGGGAGTTCGGCGACGACGGGCCGATCCGCTCCGGCGCCGCCGCCCGCCGGGCCGCCGGGGCGGAGGGGGCCGCCGGGACGACCGGGAGCGGGGACGGGGCGGGAGATCGGGCCGGGGACGGGGACACCGGCCGCGAGTCCGCCCGGGAACCTGCCCCCGAGGCCGCCGAGGCCGTGGAGTCTGCGGAGGCCGTGGAGTCCGCCGAGGTCGCCGCCGACCGGGCCGCCGAAGCCGAAGCCGAAGCCGACACCGCCGCCCGCGAGGTCGCCGGGGCCGCCGCCGAGGGTCGCGGCGGGGTCGCGGCGCTGCAGACCCTGCCGAGCGAGCCCCCGGTCCGGATCGCCTGGTGGCGCCGGCTGCGCTGGCGGCTGCTCGACACCCTCCGCTTCTTCACCAGCGCCCGGCTCCGGCTGGTGCTGATCACCGCCCTGGCCGCGGTGCTGCTCGCCTTCGGCCTGCTCTGGTACCTCAATCGCGACTTCGGCTGGTCGCTGTACGTCTCGCTGCTCGACCTGGCCGGCGCGGCTCAGCCGGACCAGCCCGCCGACGCCGCCGCCGGGACGGGCACCGGCGGCACCTGGCAGCGGATCGCCCAGGTGGTGATCACCTTCTGCGGGATCACCTTCGCACCGGTCGCCACGGCCATCATGGTCGAGGTCCTCGCCTCCGGACGGCGCGGCCAGCCCCGCAACCCCGGCGCCGGCACCCGCGACCACGTCATCGTGATCGGCCTCGGCAACGTCGGCACCCGGGTGGTCGCCCAACTGCACGGCCTCGGCGTCCCGGTGGTCGGGCTCGAACGCGACCCGCAGGCCCGCGGCATCTCCGCGGTCCGCGCGCTGGGGGTCCCGGTGGTGGTCGACGACGGTCCGCTCGCCGAGCAGCTGCGCCGGGCCCGGCTGAAGCGCAGCCGGGCCGTGGTCGCGGTCAGCGGCGACGACGCGACCAACCTGGAGGCGGCCCTGGAGGCGCGCGCCGTCCGGCCCGATGTCCGGGTCGTCGTGCGGCTCTTCGACGACAACTTCGCCCATCACGTGTACGCCACGCTGGACAACGCGGCGTCCCGCTCGACGTCCTACCTCTCGGCGCCCGCCTTCGCCGCGGCCCTGATGGGGCGTGAGGTGCTCGGCACCCTGTCGGTGTTCCGGCACGTCCTGCTGATCGCCGAACTGCGGGCCGAGGTCGGCAGCGGCCTGATCGGCCTGAACCGGCACGACCTGGAGGACCCGGGGGGTGTCCGGGTCCTCGCCGTCCGGCTGGCCCGCAGCCCGCAGGTGTACCACTGGAACTACGCGGACCGTACCCGGGGCCTGGAGCCGGGCGACCGGGTCGTGGTCGCCGCGACACGCAGCGGACTCGCCCGGCTCAACACGGTGCCGGGGAACGCGGGCGGCGGTCGGGCGACGGCCGAGCAGCAGTCGGACCGGTGACCGGCGACCGCTGACCGGTCGGCCGCCGGGCAGCGGCCGGCGGCCGACGGCGCCCGTGAACCGCCGGCCGCCGCACGCCGGTTGCCAGCGGTCGTCAGTTGTCAGCGGTGGGTGAACGACGCCGGCCGCTTCTCGGCGAACGCCGCCATGCCCTCCTTCTGGTCGGCGGTGGCGAAGACGGCGTGGAAGAGCCGCCGCTCGAAGCGGACGCCCTCGGCGAGGGTGGTC
>NZ_JAQYWW010000641.1:0-303 GCF_036322525.1 Streptomyces sp. BE20
CACAGGAACGCGAGAACGATAAGCTGAGTCATGTCGGAGCCCTTTCACGGCTTCGTCCATCCCCCGGGACCGTTGGCGCGGTCGCCGTGGATTTCTGTTGAGCAGACCTTACTAGGGGTCCCTACCCCTGTCTATTGCTCCCTATACCACCCGACTCCCGTCCGTGGCTTCCGGCGGCTACCTTCATGACATGGAGTTCGACCCGACCCGTCCGAAGTGGCGCCAGATCCGCGACGAGATCGCCGTCAAGATCGAAAGCGGCGAGTACCCGCCCGGCTACCTGATCTCGGCGGTACAGCTCGA
>NZ_JAQYWW010000642.1:0-353 GCF_036322525.1 Streptomyces sp. BE20
CCCGGCCCGCCCCGCCGCCCGGGCGGGGCGCGGGGCCGCGGGGCCCCCGGGCCGCGCCGCGCCCCCCCGCCCCCTCCGCCCCCCCCCCCGCCCCCCCCCCCCCCCCCCCCGCCACCCCCCCCCCCCGCCGCGCATGAGCCGGCGAACGCCGCGCCCAACCGCGATGAGCAGGAGCCCCCGCCCCACGAGGCGCCTCCGATCGGCTCACCACGACCGGACCCGCCGCCGTACGAACCACCGCGCGAGGCCGCACCTCAGCGCGAGGGGCCGGAGCCGCGCGAGGGGCCGCCACCGCGCGAGGAGCCGGAGCCCCCGCCGTACGAGCCGCCGCCACGCGACGAACCCGCTCCGGA
>NZ_JAQYWW010000643.1:0-4259 GCF_036322525.1 Streptomyces sp. BE20
CCCTGGTGTCCGGTAACGCGGAGCACCCGAACGGCCCGGCGGCACCTCAGTGCCCCGGACCGTGGAGACCCGGGTCTGTACTCACTACCCGGGAGATGGAGAAGGACATGGTGGAGGCGAGGCCGCGCGGCGAGGAACAGGACGCGGCGGGGTGGGACGGCGTCGAACGCCGGGGTTCGGCGGCCCGGCCGGCGGTTCCGGGGCGCTCGCGCTGGTGGTCGCCGGACCGGTTGTGCTGCCAGGCCCTGGCCGGCCTCAACGGGAGCGTCGGGGCGTCGGCTGCGATCGGGGTGGCGCGGTTCCTGGCCAAGCACGTCCTTCGGGGAGTCCTTGAGGAGACGATCTCGTAGGCGGAACCGGTGTCGGGCTGACCGCGGGCTTCGCCACTGTGTCGGTCACCGGTCAGGTCGTGGTCGTCGGCTGAGGGGCGCCCGGTCGCGGCAAAAGCCGTCGTAGCCGAGCTGCTGCGAAGCCCGGCGATGCCGTCGCGCTGGTCCTCACGGATCTGGAGGATGGCGCGCTGGAGCTCCCACAGCGTGGGCTCTGCGGTCGGCGGGACGCTCACTGAAACTCCGAAAGGGCGTTCCCTGCGCCGAGGGCCATCGTACGCCGAGGTGGCGATCCGGCCACTACCGGCAGCTCTGAGACAGCTTCACCTGGCAAACCAGAGCGTGCCGTACAGGCCCTCTGCGCGTCCCAACTTGCCACTTTAAGCGGAACTAATGATTCTCTGCGGAATTCGACCAACACAAATAGGACAGCATCGCCGCAGTCGGTTGCCGTGCACGTGATGGTCAAATAGATTGAACCCCAACCAACGCTAACCTCAACTTTTGAACGCCTCACTCCGGACGGAATGATCATTTTGCGCTTTAAGAAATTCCTCACCCTCTTACTGGCGGCGGCAATCGCACCTCTCGGCACAGGAACGGCTACCGCAACTCCACCGGACGATCTCACGATAACTATATTTGCTAGCAGTAATAAGCCTCCAGAAATCCCGCTCGGGATCAAGAAGGCGGACGCTGATCGAATCTTGACCTCCAGTGGAGCTGTCGAACTATCGAGTGAGGGCTCCGCCAATTCCCACCGCTACGATGGATCGAAACTCCCCTTCGTCAACGGTTCATCCAGGAAAGCAGAGAACGCAATCCCGAACACCTTCGAAAATTGCCGAGCAAATCCCGGGGGAACGGCCACTCTCTACGGCCTCGTGATCGACCGCCACACCTTCTGTCGCCACGGATATCTCGTCGCCCGCGCAACTAACTCCTCCGACACAGAAGTCGGATCACTCCTGTACCGAGAAACCCATACCGGCGCAGGAATCAACGGGACCAGGGAAGCCCTGGTTAGCATCCAGCTAGATGATTTCAGGCCCGTAGGAGTTTTCAGCTATGCCTCGCTCGTTGCAATTTCGCTGAAAACTAGCTCAGAACAAGATGTGAACCCAAACGATCCAAGCGCACCAAAGGCATGCACGGCCGCCGGAGCGGGGGGCGCCATCCAAGATCCGGTATTCGGCTGGAAGGCCAGAAGTTCGGTCAGCTGGAGCATCCTATCCGACCCTGCCCTCGGAGCAGAGGACGAACGGAAGGTGGACTGCCACTGGAAGTTCACCCATCAGGTACGAGTCAACGACCCAGCCAACGCATTCCCCTGGACAAGCGAGTTTGGAAGGCCTGCCCAGGACCTCAGGTTTGACTCGGCCGGCTACCTCACAAAAAAGGATGGCTCCGTATTCACCCGGGCCGTTCCTTACCTGGAGTACAGCAGGACCGACCCTCGAGTAAAGAGCGTTGCCGAACACATCTACACGGCCTTCAACAATCCGAGTTCTACTCTACCTGCCAAATCTGATGGCAGCCCGAAGGTAATCCCCGGAAACATTTCAGGAACACCGCCGACTTTGGTTACCCGCCTCTTCCCCGGCGCAAATCCGATCGCACAGCGATCCTACGACGACAACCGGTTGGAAGTCGCCAAGGCATGTGCCGGAATTCCCCATAACCCTGACGAGCAATGTGATGAATTCCCATTTGCCTCAACGTGGGAGGGCGCTGCGATGCCCGGCGGGAACTTCTCCGTTCGCTACGTCGATGGAACGGAGAACGGGGCCGCCGGGACAGCCTTGGCCACATGGCTCGGATCGGATCGAATACTCCATAACGAAAAGTACGGTGTGGACATCATTCCGTAGCACCAAGCTTCAACGTGCCGGTGGCGGAGAGAAACTAATCCGCCATCGGCACAAACACGAAGCAGAACCTCTCCGCCGCTTGAGGCAGACCATGATCTTCTCGTTCTTCAAGTGTCAGGAAATTACTTTCCCAAAATACGTGGAGGGTATAGAGGTCGCCTTCACCCCCCAGTTCGAGCGCGACGCCGGTTGGACCAGAGAAGAGGGTCAAAGCCTCGACTCGGCCGCTTCTTGATCGGTACTGAAACTTGGCCATCAGCACATGGCCCTCCGGGCAAACTGCGACTTCGGATCGCTCGATGGTTACCTGGGCATAATGCTCGGAGACGGAGCTGCGGACCTTTATCGCTCCTTCTCCAACTGTAACTCCAGGCACCTCTCCGCTCAGCTGTAATTCCATCCACTGAATATCTGCCTCACCAAACGGATCATCCTCCCAGAGGCCAAACTGTGACCGTTCAACCGAAACAAGCCCTACAGAAAAGGATCGGGATCCCTGCATCTTCCATCCCTATGCTAGACATCTATGGTCCTGCTTCCCGCAGATCCGGTACCAGGCTCCGGGCCCCCGTGGTACGGACCAGCCCTGGCTGCGGCACAGCGGTTAGTCTTCGCTGCCTGGCCATCCTCCAGCAACGCGAACCCCCAAGCTCCCCAGCCCGATCTGGCCTACTCCACTACAAGCAGGCCCGGCCGCGCCGGCCAGGGGTGCGGAGGGCGTCAATCCACCTACTGACGGCCAGACCAGCCGCCACGGCAAGCAACTCCCTACGCGCAAGGAGACTCCGGACGAGGCGAGGGCCGCGGTCCGCCTCGCCGCTGTACTGGTGCAGTACTTCTCCTCCGCGGCGATCCGCCGGGCCTAGCGTCCTGGCCTGGCAGGGACCCAGACGATGGCGTGCGCCTGGGCCGCACGGCGCCGCGACTCCCGGGGAGGTGTCCGCCCGGGCCGCCGAGCTCGCCGGTGTGCCGGTCACGGCCGTGGCCGCCCCCGCGTTGGTGGCCACCGCGACCCGGCACAGCGACGCCATCCCTGGAGCGCCGGCGCCGAACTGACCACCCCCGGGAACGGCTGGTGCACCTCCGGGTTCGGCGGGTGGCGGGGCACGACAGCCGTGCTGCTCACGGCCTCGCACTGCGGTACCTCCGCTGGCGCCGGAGCGGTGGTCGGCACGGCCGCGGACTCGGACACCGGCCTCGACACCACGGTCATCAACGTCAACGGCTCACCGTCCGGGAAGTACTTCGACAGCGGGTGGGACAACGAGACCGGCTACGCAAAGCGGGTCGTCGGCGCGGGGCGCAGCAACGTCGGAGACATGGTCTGCGCGAGCGGAGCGATGAGCAGCATCCACTGCTCGTTGAAGATCACCACCGCCGATGCCGCCGCCGAGGTCAACGGCTAGTGGTGCAGCGACCTGGACACTGCGACGAGGACGGACGACTCCACCGTCGCCGTCGCCAAGGGCGATAACGGCGGCCCGGTCGTGACCAGTATCAACGGCGGCGCGGAACTGCAGGCCAGAGGGATCATCTCGGCCGGCGCCAGCAACCCGGCGGTGCGGGTCCGTGGCAGCGCAGAGGACCTGCTGGGACAGCCTGCGGTTCGTGCCGATCGGACCGATCGTCTCCAAGTTCGGGCTCTTACTCGCCTAGCAGCAGAGGGGGAGCACCCCGTGAACGGGACCACCGGCCCCACCGTCCACGGCAACACCGGCCCCTGACCGACACAATGGGGTTGGTCCGACGATCGGATCACCCCTGGGGAGGAAAGACGGTCCCCGGTCGACAGCCGGACGGGTTCACGGTGGCTGGCCCCTTTCGGGTCAGCCGGGGCAGGCCGGCCAGGTGCTGCAGATGGACTGCAGTTCCTCGTCCTCCTCGATGCCCCGAGGTTGGTGCCCCTCGAACCGCCCCTTAAGAAGTCATCTCATTTGGGCTTGTAGGCTGCTCGCGTGCTGATCGTGGAGCGTCTGGTGCCGGATGAGTTGTGGGAGTTGTTCCAGCGGGTGGTGCCGGCGGCGCCGACGCGTCCGCAGGGTGGCGGGCGTCGGCGTCA
>NZ_JAQYWW010000644.1:0-4243 GCF_036322525.1 Streptomyces sp. BE20
GACGGGGTATGCGCAGCCGGCGTTGTTCGCCGTCGAGGTGGCGTTGCACGCGCTGCTCACCCGCTGGGGTGTGCGGGCGGACGTGCTGGTCGGGCACTCGATCGGCGAGGTTGCCGCCGCGCACGTGGCCGGGGTGCTGTCCCTCTCGGACGCGGCCACGCTGGTCGCGGCGCGCGGCAGGTTGATGCAGGCCCTTCCGTCGGGTGGGGCGATGCTCGCGGTGGGTGCTTCCGAGGCGGACGTCCTCGCCGCGTTCCCGAACGTGGACGTCGCGGTGGTGAACGGCCCTGCGGCCGTGGTGGTTGCGGGCCTCGAAGCCGAGATTGACGCCGTCGCGGAGGCTGCGGGCGGGCGGGGCTGGAAGACTAGCCGCCTGCGGACCAGCCACGCGTTCCACTCCCGGTTGATGGAGCCGATGTTGGAGGACTTCCGCGCCGTGGTGCGGTCCCTCTCCTTCGCCGAGCCTTCGGCCCCGGCGGTTTCGTCGGTGACGGGCCGCTCGGTCGGTGTCGGGCAGTGGTCGGACCCGGAGTACTGGGTGGACCAGGTCCGCAAGCCCGTCCGCTTCGCCGACGCCCTCGAAGCGCTCGACGGCGTCACCAGGTTCGTCGAACTGGGCCCGGACGCGGTCCTGTCCGCGCTCGTCCAGCAGCCCGACGCCGTCACCGCGCCGCTGCTGCGCCGCGACCGTGACGAAGTCACCACCGTGCTCACGGCGTTGGCGACTCTGCACGTCAACGGTGTCCCGGTCGACTGGTCGCCCTTCTTCACCGGCGTCCGACCGGCCGAGCTGCCGACCTACGCCTTCCAGCACCAGCGGTACTGGCTGCAAGCAGCAGCGCCCGGCCGTTCGGCGGAACCTGCGGAGGCGGGCTTCTGGAACGTCGTCGAGAGGGGCGATCTCCCGGCATTCGCAGCGGAGTTGGGCGTCGATACCGATGCCGCCGCCACCGTGCTGCCCGCGCTGTCGACCTGGCGGGCGCGCGGCCAGGAACGTTCGCTCATCGACGGCTGGCGATACCGCGTCACCTGGAAGCCGGTCGTCGATCCCGGCGCGGCCCGGGTCGACGGATCCTGGCTGCTTCTCGGTGAGGACGACGAGGAGACTGCCGCCCTCGCCGATGTCCTGACCGGTCACGGTGCGACCGTGCTCCGGTTGGAGATCGGGGTGCGGGCCGAGCTGGCCGACCGGCTGCGGACGCTCGACACACCGCCGGTCGGCGTACTGGTACCGGCGGGTTCGCTCACCGGCGTACTCGCCGCCGTCCAGGCACTGGGCGACGCCGGAATCGCGGCGCCGCTCTGGCTCCTCACACGGGGGGCGGTCGCGACCGGGTCCGCCGATCCGGCGGTCGACCCGCACCGAGCGGAGGTGTGGGGCTTCGGCCGCGTCGTCGGGTTGGAACACCCCGACCGCTGGGGAGGGCTGATCGACCTGCCGGAGCACCTGGACGTCCGTGCGGGTGGCCGTCTGGTGGCCGTGCTCGCCGGCGGGCTGGGTGACGAGACCGAGGTCTCGGTCCGGGGCGGCGGGCTGCTGGTCCGCCGCCTGACCCCGGCGCCTCGGCGGTCGGGAGGCGGCTGGGAGCCGCGTGGGACGGTTCTGGTCACCGGAGGCACCGGTGGTCTCGGCCGCCAGGTCGCCCGGTGGGCGGTGGCGCAGGGCGCCCGACGGGTCGTGCTCGTCGGCCGACGGGGGACCGGGGCGGAGGGGGTCCGCGAGCTGACGGCGGAGTTCGAGAACGTCGAGGCCCGTGCCTGCGACCTCACCGACCGCGACGCGGTCGCGGCGCTGGTGCGGGAGTTCGACGACGAGCCCGACCTGGCGATCGTGCACGCCGCCGGGACCCTGGACGACGGCGTGGTCGCCGGGCTCGACCCGGCCCGCCTGGACGCGGTGCTGGCGAGCAAGGCCGGCGCGGCCTGGCAACTGCACGAACTGACGGAGCACCGCCCGCTCTCGGCGTTCGTCCTGTTCTCCTCGACCGCCGGCGTGCTCGGCAACCCCGGCCAGGCCAACTACGCCGCCGCCAACGCGGCGCTCGACGCGCTCGCGGAGCACCGCGCGGCCCGCGGGCTGCCGGCCACCTCGATCGCCTGGGGACCCTGGGCCGATGCCGGCATGATGGCCGGCCACGCGGGCTCCGCGCAGTTCCGCCGCTCGGGCCTCTCCCTGTTGCCCCCCGCGGCCGCGCTGGCCGCGCTGGCCGCCGCGGTGGGCGGTGGCGAGCCGGCGGTGGTCGTCGCGGACGTGCGGTGGGACCGGTTCGCCGCCGAGTCCGGCGTGCTGCGGCCGGCGTCGGTGCTGGCCGACCTGCCGGAGGTGCGGGCGTCGGTCCGCGAGGTGACCGTGACCGGCCGGCTGCCGCTCGCGCTGCGGCTGGCGGACCTCTCGCCCGCCGAGGCGCGCCGGACCCTGCTGACCGAGGTGCGGGACCAGGCTGCCGCGGTGCTCGGGCACGGGTCGGGCGGTGCGGTGGCGCCCGACCGCTCGTTCCAGGACCTCGGCCTCGACTCGCTCACCGCGATGGAACTGCGGAACCGGCTGGCCGCCGCGACCGGACTCACCCTCCCGGCGGCACTGGTCTTCGACTACCCGGACGCCGACCGGCTGGCCGGGTTCCTGCTGGAAAGGCTCGTCGGCGGACGGGCTGCGGCGGTACCGGCCGCTCCGGCCGCGCCGGTCACCGACGATCCGATCGTCATCGTCGGGCTGGCCTGCCGGTTCCCGGGCGGGGCCGACACCCCGGAGGACCTCTGGGACCTGCTGGCCTCCGGGACCGACGCCATGGGTGGGTTCCCCACGGACCGCGGCTGGGACCTGGAAGCCCTCTACCACCCGGACCCGGAGCACCCCGGCACCACGTACACCCGGGACGGCGGCTTCGTGTCCGCCGCCGGTGAGTTCGACGCGGGGCTGTTCGGGATCTCGCCGCGCGAGGCGCTGGCGATGGACCCGCAGCAGCGGTTGCTGCTGGAGACGTCGTGGGAGGCGTTCGAACGGGCCGGGGTCGACCCGCTGTCGCTCCGCGGCGAGCAGGTCGGCGTGTTCGCCGGAACCAACGGTCAGGACTACGTCGCGCTGCTGGACGACGGGTCCGAGGACGTCGCGGACTCGGCGGGCCACATCGGCACCGGGAACGCGGCGAGCGTGCTGTCCGGCCGCGTCTCGTACTCGTTCGGCCTGGAGGGGCCGGCGGTGACGGTGGACACGGCGTGCTCGTCGTCGCTGGTCGCGCTGCACCTTGCGGCGCAGGCGCTGCGGTCGGGCGAGTGCTCGATGGCGCTGGTCGGCGGTGTCACCGTGATGGCGACCCCGACGGCCTTCCTGGACTTCAGCCGTCAGCGCGGGCTGGCCGCCGACGGCCGGTGCAAGTCGTTCGGCTCCGACGCGGACGGCACCGCCTGGGGCGAGGGCGCCGGAGTCTTCGTGGTCGAGCGGTTGTCGTCGGCGCGGGCTGCGGGTCGTCGGGTGCTGGCGGTGGTGCGGGGTACGGCGGTGAACCAGGACGGTGCGTCGAACGGTTTGACGGCGCCGAACGGTCCGTCGCAGCAGCGGGTGATCCGGGCGGCGTTGGCGCAGGCGGGTCTTTCCCCGCAGGACGTCGACGCCGTCGAGGCGCACGGCACCGGCACGACGCTGGGTGACCCCATCGAGGCGGAAGCGCTGCTGGCGACGTACGGCCGGGACCGGGACGGAGACGTTCCGCTCTGGCTGGGGTCGATCAAGTCCAACATCGGCCACACGCAGGCGGCGGCCGGTGTCGCAGGGATCATCAAGATGGTCCTGGCGCTTCGGCACGAGACCCTTCCCGCCACCCTGCACGCGGACCGGCCGTCCCCGCACGTCGACTGGGCGTCGGGTGCGGTGCGGCTGCTGACGGAGTCGCGTCCGTGGACCTCCGGGGACCGGCCGCGTCGGGCGGGCGTGTCCTCGTTCGGGATCAGCGGCACCAACGCGCACGTGATCCTGGAGGAGGCGCCGGCCGACGAGACCGTGACCGGACCGGCGCCGTACCGGACCGTGCCGGTGCTGCTGTCCGGCCGGACCCCGGACGCGCTGCGGGCCCAGGCGGAGCGGCTGAGGACGGTGTCGGGTACCGACCTGTCGGCCGTGGCGGCGGCTGCGGCGCGGCGTCCGGTGCTGGCGCATCGTGCGGTGGTGCTCGCGGGTGGGACCGACGAGCTGATGACCGGGCTGGACGCGGTGGCGTCCGGTGCGGGTGGTCTGACGGGCACCGCA
>NZ_JAQYWW010000645.1:0-696 GCF_036322525.1 Streptomyces sp. BE20
ACCGCGTCCTCCCCGCACCCGCGGGGGTCAGCCGAGGTTCGCATTCGCATTGTTGGGGGTGGCGACGTCCTCCCCGCACCCGCGGGGGTCAGCCGTTGTGGATCGCCTCCCGCAGGATCTCGCGCAGGTCCTCCCCGCACCCGCGGGGGTCAGCCGCCCGACGCGGGCAAATGCTCCCGACACCCCGCGTCCTCCCCGCACCTGCGGGGGTCAGCCGTTTTCGCCAGGCTGCGCCCGGGCCCGCCGGGGGTCCTCCCCGCACCCGCGGGGGTCAGCCGGCTCTCGGCAACCACCGGGCGGGCTGTGAGGAGGTCCTCCCCGCGCAGGCGGGGGTCAGCCGAACGACCACTGGTCCACGGGGAAGGAGTACCCGTCCTCCCCGCGCAGGCGGGGGTCAGCCGGAACGCATGGCGATGCTGCTGCGGCTCGGTGGGTCCTCCCCGCGCAGGCGGGGGTCAGCCGGTCCGGGATTTGGCCGAGCTGTTCGCGAGTGCGTCCTCCCCGCGCAGGCGGGGGTCAGCCGGCGGAGGTGCGCACGCAGAGCCTGCTGGAACTGTGTCGGCAACGGGTGAAACGAGGACCACGAACGGCGGATCAAAAGCGGGCCGCTCTGCGATCTCTTGATCATCCTGGCTTCAATGCTTGGAGGTCAGGAGGAAGAGAGGGTGATCCGTGTGGAGGACTGGGCCGAGATTC
>NZ_JAQYWW010000646.1:0-20960 GCF_036322525.1 Streptomyces sp. BE20
CTGCGTGTCCGGGTTCACCCCCGACGTCTGCAGACCCGGAACACCGTTCGTCTCCTCCCACAGATCGAACACACCACCCGCCAACGGCGCCGCCGTATTCGCATCCGTCTTCAACACCCGCACCTCACCCGTCACCGGAGGAGTGCCGCAGGCGGGAAGGTCGCCGTTGAAGGGCCAGGCGTGGAACTCCTGGCCGCCGCCTCCGGTGGCCAGGCTCGTGTGGTTGAGGGTGCCGGCGGTGAAGAACCGGCCGTTGACGCCCGCGAGGGTCACGGTGGTCACCGAGGACTGCTCGCCGATCAGGAAGCTGCCCTGGAACTGGCCGGTGCCGCCCAGGCTGACGACGGAAGCGTCGGGGAAGTTCCACAGCAGGTGGTCGCGGTAGGCGTTGAGCGGGTCGTCGGTGTCGTTGATGCCGCCGCTGAAGGTGTTCAGGGCCCGGGTGGCGCCGAGCACGTTGACCAGGATCGTGGCGCCCGTGGGGATGTTCGCGAAGACGATGCCCTGCTGGCCACCGGTCGGGCCGGTGAGGTTGAAGTCGACGTTGAACACCTGGAGCGCCGAGCTGCCGTCCCCGGTGAACAGGGTCTGCCCGCCCTCGTTGACGGCGGTGCCGGTCGGGGTCCGGGGCGTGCCTCCGACCCGGGCGTAGCAGTCGGACGCGGAGGTGAGCTGGTCCCGCAGGCCGCTGTAGGGCTGTACGGCGTTGGGGTCGGTGACCAGGGTGCCGGTCACGGTGCCGGTGACGGGGCCGGCGTGCCGGACGACACCGCCCTCGGCGACCAGGGTCTGACCGGGGACGACGGTGACGCCGCCGCCGGTGGTGAGGAAGTCCGCGCCGTCCGGCGGAGGCACCCGGGAGCCGACGCCGGCGATGCCGACGTTGTAGATCGAGCTGACCCCCACCTCCTTGGCCTGGCTGAAGTTGTTGAGGACGACGACGCGTCCCTCGGCCTCGGCGGCGCGGCCGGTCACCAGGAAGTCTCCGCCGACGAAGACGTTGATGCCGTTGTCCCGACCGGCGAACGGGCCGTTGTTGATCGAGCTCGGGTAGGGGTTCGGGCAGTCGCCCGGGACGCACGGCCCCAAGCCGCCGGGGAGCGGGGCCGCCACGGCCGTGACCGCCCCGGGGCCGAGGGCGAGCACCGGGACGAGGGCCGAGATGACGGTACAGGGGACGGCGAGTGCTCCGGCGCGTCTGCGGACGCGGGAGAGCAGTCGGTTGAAGGAAGCCATAGTCGTAGCGTCCGGCAGCAGCGCGGATCGGGTCACCGGTGAGGTGGCCGTCTACGCTGATGCGGTGACCAGCCGCACCCTTACAGTCCAACCGTCACCCGGGCGGCGGGCACGCGCGGGGAGCGTGGAGCGTCCGCACCGGACGACCTGTCAGCCGGCCGGACCGGCCGGCCCGCGGCCCGGCTCCGCTCAGGCGGACTCGTCCCACGGCGAGGGGGCGCGGTTGCCGGTCCCGTCGCAGGTGCGGCAGATCTCGTCGCGGTAGGCGTGCTTGGCGCCACCGGCGTCGACCCGGTAGCGGACGTAGACGCCGGTCCCGTCGCAGAGGAAGCAGTTCCCGCCGCCGCCGCCCACCTCGGTGGTGCCGGTGCCCTGGCAGGTCCGACAGCTGAGGCCGGCGGTGCGGCCGGTGCCCGCGCAGATGCGGCAGACCGTGGTCATCGTCTTCCTCCCGGGTCGGAACCAAGGTCATGCTAGGCCCTGCGCTCCCCCGGAAACCCCGGACCGTCGGCTTCGGCCTGCTTTCGCCGGGGCCCTCGGCACTGTTCACCGCCCGTTCATCCGGCGCGGAGGGACGCCCCTGCCCGACCCCGAGGCCCGGCGGCACCCGGTGGCACCCGGTGGCACCCTGGTCCGACGGGTCAGCCCGACAGGCCCTCGCGGACGCGGCGGGAGACGGCGATCTGCTGGAGGTCGAGCATGCCCGGGGGGTCGGCGAGGCCGGGACCGCCGGCCTGCACCCACTCGGCTATCTCCTCGATCATGTCGTCGGCCAGGACCCAGCCGAGCCAGACCGGCCGCCCCCCGGCCGCGCGGCCCTCGCTCGACGGGCCGACCACCACGACGTTCGAATGCGCGCACGTGTCGAGGCACTTGACGGCCCGGACCCGGCCCGATGCCCCGACGGCCGTACGCAGCCGCTCGTACTGGCCGGTGTGGTCGATACCCGGGTGCTTCTGCTCGGTGCCGCAGCAGCAGCCCCGGCAGACGGTGACGGTCACGGGGGAGGCCGGGCCCTGCCGGCCGGTGTGCTCGCGGTCTCGGCGGCTCATGGTGTCTCAGCTCTCCTCACGGCGCGGGGCCTCGTGGTGCGGGCCTCGTCGTGCGGGGCCTCGTTCTCCAGGGCCCGCCGCCACGCCCGTTCGCGCAGCAGCCGCAGGCCGTTGAGGCCGACGACCACGGTGGAGCCCTCGTGCCCGGCGACGCCGAGCGGCAGGGGCAGCGTACCTGCCAGGTCCCAGACGACCAGGAGGGTGATGCACGCGCCGGCGATCACCAGGTTCTGCACCACGAGCGTGCGGGCCCGCCGGGAGAGTGCCACCACGGCGGGGAGGGCGGTCAGCTCGTCGCGGACGACGACCGCGTCGGCGGTCTCCAGGGCGAGGTCGGAGCCGGCCCGGCCCATCGCCACCCCGCTGTGCGCGGCGGCCAGGGCGGGGGCGTCGTTGACGCCGTCGCCGACCATCAGGACCTTCCGGCCGGCGTCGGCCAGCGCGCGGACGGCGGCGACCTTCTCCTGCGGCAGCAGCCCGCCCCGGGCGTCGGTCAGCCCGACCTCGCGGGCCAGGTGGCGGGCGGCGCGCGGGTTGTCGCCGGTGAGCAGCACGGGCGGGCGGCCGGTCAGCGCGGTCAGGGCCCGGACGGCGGCGGCGGCCTGTTCGCGCGGGCGGTCGGCGAGGCCGAGGACGCCGACGGGTTCGCCGTCGCGGAGCACCAGGACGGCGGTGCGGCCCGCGGCCTCCAGGGCGACGACCTCGGGGTGTTCCCGGTAGGGGCCGGGGGCGCCCACGGCGACCACCGCGCCGTCCACGACCGCCCGCACCCCGACGCCCGGGGTGGCGGTGAAGTCGGTGGCCGGCGGGACGCCGGTACCGCGTTCGCGGGCGGCGGCGACGACGGCGCGGGCGAGCGGGTGCTCGCTGGGGTGCTCGGCGGCGGCGGCGAGTGCCAGCAGGCCGTGTTCGGTGACGCCGCCGAACGGGCGGACTTCGGTGACCCGGGGCGTGCCCTCGGTGAGGGTGCCGGTCTTGTCCAGGGCGACGGCGTCGACCTGGCCGAGTCGTTCCATGACGACCGCGGACTTGACCAGGACGCCGTGCCGGCCGGCGTTGGCGATCGCGGAGAGCAGGGGCGGCATGGTGGCGAGCACCACGGCGCACGGCGAGGCGACGATCATGAAGGTCATGGCGCGCAGCAACGTGCCGGAGAGGTCCGCGCCGAGGGCGAGCGGGACGGCGAACAGCAGCAGGGTGGCGGCCACCAGGCCGGCGGCGTAACGCTGTTCGACCTTCTCGATGAAGAGCTGGGTGGGCGCCTTGGTCTCGGACGCCTCGGTGACCATGGCGACGATCCGGGCGATCACGGTGTCGGCGGCGTCGCGTTCGACCCGGATGCGCAGCGCGCCGGCGCCGTTGAGGGTGCCCGCGTAGACCTCGTCCCCGGCAGCCTTGGGGGCGGGGAGCGGTTCGCCGGTGATGGTGGCCTGGTCGACGTCGCTCGCGCCGTCGAGGACGCGGCCGTCGGCGCCGATCCGCTCGCCGGGGCGGACCAGCACGGTGTCGCCGACGGCGAGTTCGGTCGTGGGGACGGTTTCCTCGGTGCCGCCCCAGGGGCCGGTCACGGCGCCGTGGCCGGCCTCGCGCAGCCGGGTGGCGGTGGCGGGGGCGAGGTCGAGCAGGCCGCGGACCGAGTCGGCGGTGCGGGCGGTGGCCAGGGCCTCCAGGGCGCCGCTGGTGGCGAAGATGACGATCAGCAGGGCGCCGTCCAGGACCTCGCCGACGGCGGCGGCGCCGAGGGCGGCGACCACCATCAGCAGGTCGACGTCGAGGGTCCGCTCGCGCAGTGCGCGCAGTCCGGCCAGGGCCGGCTCCCACCCACCGGCAAGGTATGCGACGGCGTACAGCGCGCCGTGCGCCCAGTCGGGGCCACCGGGCAGCTGGACGGCGAGCGCGGCCAGGAAGGCGACGAGGCTCGCCGCCGCCCAGCGCGCCTCGGGCAGCGCGAGCACGCGGGTGCGGTGCGGCGCCGGTGCGGCGGGCGGGGCGGCGGTGGGCGGGCGGGTGAGCACGGTGGCGGGCATGGGCGTCACGATACAGGAACACATGAACACACCTTCATGTGTTCATATGGACGGCCGGCCCGCCCGAGGACCCGCCCCGTAGGATTCAGCCATGGGACACTCAGCCGCCGAGAACGCCGTGCCGCAGATGCGCCTGGACGCCTCCAACGCGGCCAAGGTGGCCAGTACGCTCCAGGCCCTCGCCACCCCCTCGCGCCTGCTGATACTCGCCCAACTCCGCGAGGGCCCCCGGGCCGCCACCGAACTCGCCGACGCCGTCGGCATGGAGCAGTCCGCCTGCTCCCACCAGCTCCGCCTGCTCCGCAACCTCGGCCTGGTGGTCGGCGAACGGCGCGGCCGCTCGGTCGTCTACTCGCTCCACGACGAGCACGTCGCCGCCCTCCTCGACCAGGCCGTCTACCACGTCGACCACCTCCGCCTCGGCCTCACCGACGACCGCTGAGACCCCCGGAGGACGCCGCACGGCACCGCCCGCCCCGCCACGCCACCGCCACCTTCACCGGGGGGACTCCTCCGCGCGGTCCTGGGCCGCGAGGACGGCGTCACCGTGCCGGGACCCCCAGGCGCCCAGGGTCTCCAGGGCGGGCAGGAGGGTACGGCCGAGCGGCGTGAGCGCGTACTCGACGCGGGGCGGGGACTCGGGGTAACTGCGCCTCTCCACGAGGCCGTTGTGTTCCAGCCGACGCAGCGTCTCGGTGAGCACCTTGGCGCTGATGCCGCCGATCCGGGTGCGCAGCGCGCCGGGGCGCCTGGGTGCGTCGCGCAGCGCCCAGAGCACCACCGGGCTCCAGGTGTTGCCGAGCAGGTCGAAGGCCGCCCGGGCCCGGCAGTCGGCCAGGTAGGTCTGGCCCGGAATCTCGTCCACCGCTCCCCCAGAGTTCGTCGGTCACGCACCGATCGGTAACCGACGGCGCTCCTAGTGTCATCCCGAATCGACCGAACGAGGCCGAACAGGCCGGACGGACAGGAGGCTTCGCATGCGGATCGGCATCATCGGGGCGGGGAACATGGCGCGGGCGCTCGGCGGGCAGTGGGCCCGGGCCGGGCACGAGGTGGTGTTCGGCGCACGGTCGGCGGCGCGGGCCGCCGAGGCGGCGCAGAGCGCGGGTGCGCGGGCGTGGGTGGTGGCCGGCCCGGCGGCGGCGGCGGAGTTCGGCGAGGTGGTGCTGCTCGCCGTCCCGGCCGACGTGGCGGAGGCGGTGGTCGCGGCGGCGGCCCCGCCGGCCGGGCGGGTACTGGTCGACTGCACCAACCCGATCGCCCCCGGCCCGCTCGGTCTCCACCTCACCACCGCCGGCGGCCCGTCGATGGCCGAACGGATCGCCGCCGCCGCTCCCGGCACTCACGTGGTGAAGGCGTTCAACGCCTGCCACGAGAGCGTCTGGCGGCTCACGCCGCCGGTGTTCGACGGCCGCCCGCTCGCCGTGCCGCTCTGCGGGGACGACCCGGGGGCGCTCGCCCTGGTCGGCCGCCTCACCGCCGACCTCGGCGCGACTCCGGTCACGGCCGGTCCGCTGGCCCGTGCCGGGCTGCTGGAGGCCGCCACCGCGTTCGCCATCGGCCTCTGGTTCGCCGGTCACGACGCGCAGGCCGTCCTGCCGCCGCGGCAGTACTCGGGCGTGCCCGCCGCCTGACGCGGGGCCGGGGCGGCCCCGGCGGCGGCACGGCCACCGCCGTCACACCGCACACCGCCGTCAGGCCACCGCCGCTACGCCGCCGCCACTACCCCGTCGCCTCCGCCGCGGCGCGCCCGGCGGCGCGGCCGGAGAAGAGGCAGCCCCCGAGGAAGGTGCCCTCCAGGGAGCGGTAGCCGTGGACGCCGCCGCCACCGAAGCCGGCCGCCTCACCCGCGGCGTAGACGCCGTCGAGTACCGAGCCGTCCGCCCGCAGGACACGCGACGAGAGGTCGGTCTCCAACCCCCCGAGGGACTTCCGGGTGAGGATGCTCAGCCGGACGGCGATCAGCGGGGCGGCGTCCGGGTCGAGGACGCGGTGCGGGGCGGCGGTGCGGATGAGCTTGTCGCCGAGGTAGCGGCGGGCCCCGTGGATGGCGGTGACCTGGAGGTCCTTGGCGAAGGGGTTGGCGATCTGGCGGTCGCGGGCCTCGACGACGCGGCGCAGTTCGGCCGCGTCGATCAGCTGGGCGCGTGCCTTGGCGTTCATCGCACGGGCGAGGTCGTGGAGGTTGCCGGCGACGACGAAGTCCGGCCCGTGGTCGAGGTGGGCCCGGACGGGGCCGGGGGCACCGGGGAGGGCGCGGGCGAGGACGCCCCGCACGGACCGGCCGGTGAGGTCGGGGTTCTGCTCGGAGCCGGAGAGGGTGAACTCCTTCTCGATGATCCGGCGGTTGAGCACGAACCAGGTGTGGTCGTGCCCGGTGGTGCGGATGTGTTCGAGCGTGCCCAGGGTGTCGAAGCCGGGGAAGAGCGGGACGGGCAGCCGGCGGCCGAGGGCGTCGAGCCAGAGCGAGGACGGACCGGGCAGGATACGGATGCCGTGCCTGGCCCAGACCGGGTCCCAGTTGGCGATGCCCTCGGTGTAGTGCCACATCCGGTCGCCGTTGATCAGGTGACCCCCCGCCTCGCCGGCGATGCCCAGCATCAGCCCGTCGACGTGGGCGGGGACGCCGGAGAGCATCCGGTCGGGCGGGGTGCCGAGCCGGGCCGGCCAGGACCTGCGGACCAGCTCGTGGTTGCCGCCGATGCCGCCGGAGGTGACGATCACGGCCTGGACACGCAGCTCGAAGTGGCCGGCGACCTCCCGCGAGCTGGCCACGCCTCGGGCCGCGCCGCTCGGGACGAGCACCTCGCCGGTCACCGTGTCGACGGCGCCGGCGCTCCCGGACAGGCCCGTGACCCGGTGGCGGAACCGGAGGTCGACGAGTCCGCGCGCGGCGGCGGCACGGACCCGGCGGACGAACGGTTCGAGCAGTCCGGGGCCGGTGCCCCAGGTGATGTGGAAACGGGGGACGGAGTTTCCGGGACCGTCGGCGAGCTGTCCGCCGCGCTCGGCCCAGCCGACCACGGGGAAGAACCGGACACCCATCGCGTGCAGCCAGGCCCGCTTCTCGCCGGACGCGAAATCGACGTAGGCCTCGGCCCAGCGGCGCGGCCAGGCGTCCTCGGGGCGGTCGAACCCGGCGGTGCCGAGCCAGTCCTGCCGGGCGAGGGCGGGCGAGTCGCGGATCCGCATACGTCGCTGCTCGGGCGAGTCGACCAGGAAGAGCCCGCCGAAGGACCAGTGCGCCTGGCCGCCGAACGAGGCCGCGGGTTCCTGGTCGAGCAGGATCACCTTCCTTCCGGCGTCGGCGAGTTCGGCGGTCGCGGCGAGGCCCGCGAGTCCGGCTCCGATGACGATGACGTCGGCGTCCAGGGCCATGCGGGCTCCTCCATCGGTGCTCCGGCCGTGCGCGGTGCTGTTGCCCGCGGGCCGTGCGCGTGCGGGCCCGCGGGCGGCGGGGGTGCCGTGCCCGTGGGCGGTGCGGGTGCGCCCGATACTGCGGCCTGCGGCGGGGCCCGTCAACAGGTCGGCGGCCTGCGGGGGCCGTGACGAACGGCGGCGTGAATTTCGCTCCACCCCGTTTCGGAAATACCTTCGATACGCCGTGGAGCGAAATTCGAAATACCTCTGACGGATTCTCGGATGTTTCCGCGCAAACCATGGACGAATACGAAACCCGGAAGTAACTTACCTTCCAGTAGCTGTGGCCAGGCTCGCACGACCCCCCACCCCACCCGTTTCTCTCCCCCAGGAGGAACCGTGCTCCGCCCTGCCCGGAACCGCCGCACGACCCGTACCTCCCGGAAGCCCGCGCTGCTCGGCGCCGCCGCACTGGGCGCGGCCCTCGCCCTGACCACGACCGGCGCGCAGGCCGCGACCCCCGCGCCCCGGCACTACGTCGCGCTCGGCGACTCGTACGCCGCCGGCGCCGGCGTTCCGGGCCAGTCGGCCGGGCTCTGCCTGCGCTCCGACCGCAACTACGGCCACCTGGTCGCCGCCGCCCTGCGCGCCGGCGCGTACACCGACGTCACCTGCGCGGCGGCCAAGGTGAAGGCGATGACGCAGCCGCAGTACGACGCCTTCATCCGGGTCAACGACCCGCAGCTGAACGCGGTGACCGCCGACACGGACCTCGTCACTCTCGGGATCGGCGGCAACGACCTGGGCGTCACCGACCTCGGGATCGGCGAAGTGGTCGGCGCCTGTATCGCGGGCGCGGTGGTCAACCCGCTCGGCACGCCGTGCAAGGACCTCTACCACCACGGCCACTGGGACTGGTCCAGCTGGTCCTGGCAGTACGGCAACGACGACCTCGCCGACCGGGTCGCCGCGGCGGCCCCGCAGGTCGCGGACACCCTGAAGCGCATCCGCGCCAAGGCCCCGAAGGCCCGGATCCTGGTGGTCGGCTACCCGTCCGTGCTGCCCGCCGACGGGGCGGACTGCGTGCTCCGCCAGCCCATCGCCCCGCGCGACATCCCGTACCTGAACGGCGTGCTCGGCAAGCTCAACGCCATGCTGGCGGCCACCTCCGCCGCCAACGGCGCCACCTTCGTGGACACCGCCACGCCGACCGCCGGACACGACGTCTGCTCGGACGACCGCTGGGTCGAGGGCGCGCTGCCCGGCTCCCCGGCCGTCCCGTTCCACCCGAACGCCACCGGCGAGCGCGTCATGGCCGACGCCGTCCTCAACGCCCTCAGGTAGGGCCGGGGGAAGCCGACTTCACACCGCCCACGGGGCGGGAAACCCCGAGGGGGCGGTGACCGGGATCCCGGTCACCGCCCCCTCGGCCGTCCTGCGGAGCACTGCGGAGCGGACCCGCGGCGCACCCGCGGCGGACCGCGGTGAACCCCGCCGGCCGGTCACGGCTTGATGCGGACCACCTGCGGGTCGTGGTCGCTCGCCTGCTGCGCGAACTCGGCGTTGATGTGCACGATGTCGTACTTCGCGTAGCCGACCTCGGGGCTGACCAGGATGTGGTCCAGCACCTGCGAGTTGCCCTGGTAGACGTACGAGTACTGCTCCTTCTCCGGCAGCTCGTTCACCAGCGAGCGCAGCACGCCGTCCTTGGTGAGGGCGGCCAGCGCGGGCGAGAACTGGTAGTCGTTGAAGTCGCCGAGCGAGACCACCTTGGCCTCCTTGTCGGCGGCCAGCAGCTTGGCGACGAAGCCCTGCTCGACGGTGGCCTGCTTGATCCGCTGCACCTCGGAGGAGCGGGTCGGGGCCTGGAAGCGGCTGTCGATGCCCTGGTCGCCGCCCTTGCTGTTGAAGTGGTTGGCGATGACGAAGACCTTCTTGCCGCGGAAGGAGAACTGCCCCGCCAGCGGCTTGCGGCTGCTCGCCCAGGCCTCGTCGGCCGGGGCGATCCGGCCGGGCGAGGCGGTCAGCGCGGCGCCGGCGCCGGTGCCCGCGACGTCGACGGCGGTGGTGGCGGTGCCGCCGGGGATGTCGGTGAAGGAGACCCGCAGCGGGTTGAAGAGGAAGACCTGGCGGATGTTGCCGCCGGGCTCGCCGCCGTCCTTGCCGTCCTCCGGGTCGACCGAGCGCCAGTCGTACGCCGGGCCGCCGGCCGCCTTGACCGCGGCGACGAACTTGGCGACGGTCGCACTCGCGTCGACCGTGCCGTCGTTCTTGGCGCCGTTGTTGTCCTGGATCTCCTCCAGAGCGAGGATGTCGGGCGAGCGCAGGTTGGTGACCACGGCCTGGGCCAGCTCGGCGAACTTGGCGTCGGGGTTGGTGGCGGCCAGGTTCTCCACGTTGTAGGTGGCGATGGAGAGCTCGCGGTCGGCGGCCGGGGTCGTCACCTCGCGCTGGAGGTGGTTGTCCTGGAGCGCGCCGAGGGTGCCGGCGACGAGGGTGTAGCCGCCGAACGCGTTGTAGTCCAGCGGGCCGGTGGTCTCGCCGGTCAGCACGTCGCCGACGTTGGCGAGCGGGAACGGCTGCTGGGCGACCGGCGCCTGCTGCTGCACCATCAGGCGGCCGACGTTCGGCTCGTCGTAGGACTCGTAGAGGACGCCGCCGCGCTTGCTGCGCTGGTCCTGCTTGTCCGCCGCGACCCAGAGCTCGTTGTACTTGTCGGTCGCCTGGATCACCCGGACGTCCTTGACCTGGACGAGCATGCCCTCCAGCGACTCGTAGAAGTCGAGGGTGTACTTCTCGGGGTTCAGGGCGACCCCGTTGACGGTGCCGTCGGCGCCGGCCTGCGGGCTGTAGGTGCCGGGGATGTTGCGGGTGTCCACCACGACCGGCGCGGGCAGCGCATTGCCGGAGGAGAGCACGGTGACGGCCGGGTTGGTCAGCTGGGTGAGCGACTGCGACCCGCCGTTGAAGTTCGGGTAGTACTCCGTCACCTTGCCGGTGACCAGCACCGAGTCGCCGACCTTGACGGTCGGGTTCGCGGAGCCGGTGTAGACGAAGACGGCCTCGCTGGTGGCCGGGTCGGCGTCCGCGGTCGGGTCCTGGATCCAGAAGCCCTTGGAGCCGTACGCGCGCACGCCGGTGACGATGCCGGGCACGCCGGCGACGGTCTTGCCGGTGCGGTCCGACAGGCGGGTGGTGCCTTGGATGTCGTGGATCCGGACGGTACCCGGCTCGGTCGGACCGGTCGGGGTGCTGCCCTCGGCGACCTCGCCCTTGGTGTTGGTCGGCGTCGGGGCGCCGGCCGCGAGGTCGGCCGCGTTGTCGTCGGTGTCGGCGAGGCCGGTCCGGCGGGCCACCGAGGCGCTGTTGGAGGCGCCGGCCACCGAGGCCGAACCCTCGTGGACCACGGCGGTGCCGAAGCCGACCAGGTCGCGCACCCGCGGGTCGGCGGCGCAGTCGGCGGCGGTCTTGCAGGTCAGCGGGTCGGTGCCGCGGACGAGCGCGACGGTGCCGCTGGTGCCGGAGAGCGCGAGCGAGCCGGCCGCGTCCGGGGTGGGCAGGTCCACGGTGCCCGCCGCGCCGGCCGCCTCGGCCACCAGGTAGCGCCCGCCGGGGGCGATCGCACCGGTCAGCGGGGTGACGCCCCACTGGGAGTTGGCGCCGGGCGTGCCGGATATGTACTGGACGCTCCAGCCGTCCAGGCCGAAGGCGGCGCCGCCCTTGTTGGCCAGCTCGACGAAGTCGTTCTTCAGCGTGGCACCCGAGTTGCCGCCGCCGCCGTACACCTCGGCGATCACCGCGTCGGCCGAGGGCGCGGCCACGGCGGACGGCAGCGGGACGAGCACCAGCGAGGCGGCCAGGCCGGCCGGGAGGAGCGTGGCGCGGAGCAGCGCGCGGCGCGAGCGGGGAGCGGTGGGCGTGGTCACCGGGACGGGACTCCTAGCTCTGCCGGGCGCGCGGCGGCGCGGCACGGCAGTCGGGGGTGGCAGGTGGCCGGGCGGCGTGGGACCGGCCGGACCGTGAGGGTGGGTCAGTCGGGCGCACACCGCGCGCTCCCGCTACCCGCGTAGAAATTCGTGCGGAAGTCGGTGGGCGCCCCCCGCAGCGCCCAAAGATACGCGCGTAGAAAATGACCCGACAAGACCCCGGAGGTTAACTTCTCCGGTACGCCGAGGAATTGCCACCCCGAAGCTGTGACCCCCGCTACACGCGGCCCCGCCGGGCTGACCGGCCGGCGGGCCCGGCCGGCTACAGCCAGCCCCGCTGAGCCGCCTTCAGCCCCGCCTCGAACCGGCTCGCCGCCGCCAGCCGGTCCATCAGCGCGGCCATCTGCCGGCGGACCGTCCGCACCGAGACGCCCAGCCGCTTGGCCGCCGCGTCGTCGGTGAGCCCGGTGGAGAGCAGCCGCAGCAGCTCGCGCTCACCGGCGCTCAGGCCGGTGCCGACGTCGTCGGGGCGGTCGTCGCCGAGCGGGAGGGCCGTCTCCCAGGTCTGCTCGAAGAGCGCGACCAGCGAGGCGACGATGCCCGGTTCCTCGGTGCACAGGGCGCCGGCCCGGGTGTTCTCCGGGTCGATCGGCACCACGGCGGTGGTCCCGTCGAAGACCAGCATCCGGGGCGGCAGCACCGGCGCGGTGCGTACCCGGCCGCCCAGGGCGGTCATCCACCGGGCGTAGGCGAAGGTCTCCGGGTCGTTGCGGACACTGTCCTGGTAGACGGTGCGCAGGACGACCCCGCGCCGCAGGGCGTCCTCGTCGAGCGGACGGGACGCGGCCAGACTCGCGGGGGACTGCGCGCCGCCGGGCATCACGGCCAGGCACTCACCGGTGAGCCGGGCGGTCAGCACCTCCAGCTTGGCCTGGATCGCGTCGAGGCCGACCAGCCGCTCCCCGCCGTCCACCAGGGTGGCCGAGCGGAGCGTCGCGTACTCGGCGACGGCCCGCGCGACGGCGGCCTTGGACACGGCCAGCTCCTGCTGGCGGCGGGCGAGTTCCTCCTCCTGGCGGCGGAGCAGGAGCTCCAGCCCGCGCTCCGGGCTGACCGGCCAGAGCGTGCCCGGGCGCTCGCGGGAGGCGCGCAGCAGGGTGAGGTCGGCGAGCCGGTCGAGGGCGGCGCGGACGGCGGGTTCCGGGAGCCGGACCCGCACGCAGAGTTCGACCACCCCGCCCTCCGGGTCCGCCAGCATCTCGCGGTACACGGCCTCTGCGGTGCTGTCCAGGCCCAGCAGTTCCAACACGTCAACGACCCCTGAATCATCACATCAGCGCAAATGGACATCCGGACGGTCCGCCGGATCCAGATCCTTCCGCCGGTACCCCGCACCCACAAGGCACGATCCGGTCAGGCGAGCAAAACGGGACCGTCCGGTCCGCTTTCCGATCGGACGACCGTCGCGCCGGGCCGCAGCCCCCACCCCGACCGCCGCCCGGGCCCCCGCCCGGACCCCCGCCCCGGCCCCTTCCCCTACAGCCGGCACACGGGTCGACCGACCGGCGTTGCAGCAAGCTGCCTGTCCGGTTGTTGCCCGCCGCTCCCCCTCCCGCCACCGGCCCCGCACCCGGGAGGATTCACCCTGCACCGCCGTCACCCCCCGAGCGACACCGCCCCGAGCAACGAAGCCCCGAGCAACAACGCCCCGAGCGGCCAGGACCCGAGCCCACACGCCCTGCACCACACTCCCGAACGACCGTGCACAGAACAGGAATCGTCGTGCCGAAGACCGTCCGGCTGCTCGCCGTCGCCGCCCTCGCGCTCACCCTCGCCACCGCCGCCCCCGCCTTCGCGGCCCCGTCCGCCCAGCCCGTCGCCGTCACCGCGACCGCCCCCGGCGGGCCCGGCATCGGCTGGGACGGACCGTCGTCCTCCGGGCCCATCGGCTGGGACGTCACGCCCGCCGGCACCCCGGGCATCGGCTGGGACTGACCGGCCGGTGATCCCCGTCCACCTGACCCTCCTGGACGTCTCCGCCGCGCCACCGGGCGAGGCCGGACCGGCGGACGTCAGGGCTGCCCTGTGGGCGAGCGCCGGCCCGGGCGACGGCCTGGAGCATGTGCGCGCCCGCGCGGTACCGGGGGGCGTCGGCCTGGTCCTGTTCGTCCGCGCCCCCGACCACCCGGTGGCCGAGCTCCGGGCTCAGACCCTGCTCGACCGGGCGCTGGCGGGCGGCCCCGCCCGCCGTTTCGCGGTGGCCGCCCGGTTGTAGGGCCCTGCCCCCGGCGCGGCCGGGCCGGGCCGTGCGGACCGTGGAGCCGGTGCGGCGGCAGGGTGACAGGACGGTCCGTCGAGCCGCCGACGCCCCTGCGGACGGTCTGCGCCGGACGCCGTGCGCGGCCCTGCCGCCGGCCCCGCCCCTCCTGCGGCACGAGCCCCGCACGAGCCCCGTCCGGGCCGACGCCCCGTGCGGTTCGGCCCCGGGGTCCGGACGCTTCCCGTGGGCGCGCTGCGCGGTTCCTGACCATCCGTCCACATTTCGTTCACCCGCCACCCCTTCGCAATTCTGGCCGATTCATGCCCATGGCTTGACCGGCTCATTACTGGCACATCCACGCCAATCCGCCCAATCCCGTGTGCGGCCCGGGACCGTCGAGGAGTTCCGGGCCCTCCCCGGGCGACCCCCGCCCGGCCCGGCACCCCGGCCCGGCCCGGCCCCGCCCGGCAACACGAAGGCCGGCCCGGGGGGCGCACCCCCGGGCCGGCCGCCTTCCCACGCCGCGCCCTACTCCGCGGCCTTGTCCCCGGCCGCGACGAGCCCCGCCGACCACTTCTCCTCGACGTTGCCGAACTTCCAGTAGGCGACGGCCGCCACCCAGGTGAGCACGAAGAGTCCGACGATGGCATACCCGACGAAGTCGAGGTCCAGCCCGGCGATCCAGGCAACCGGCCCACTGGTGACGTCCAGCTTCTCGCCGAGCAGACCGATCAGCTCGATCGAGCCGATGACCAGGGCGACCAGCACCGAGAGCCCGGTGACCGTCAGGTTGTAGTAGATCTTCCGGACCGGCCGGGAGAACGCCCACTCGTAGGCGAAGTTCATGAACGAGCCGTCGATGGTGTCCAGCAGGCTCATGCCCGCCGCGAACAGGACCGGCAGTACCAGCAGCGCGTACCAGGGCAGCTGGAACGCCGCCGCGCCGCCCGCCAGCACCAGCAGCGAGACCTCGGTGGCGGTGTCGAAGCCCAGACCGAACAGCAGGCCGACCGGATACATGTGCCACGGCTTGGTGACGGCCCTGGTCACCCGGCCGAGGACGCGGTTCATCAGCCCGCGCTTCTCCAGCTGGGCCTCCAGTTCGGCCTCGTCGAACTCGCCCTCACGCATCTTGCGGAACACCTTGAGGATGCCGTTGAAGGCCCCCAGGTTGATCAGGCCGAGCAGGAGCAGGAAGGTCCCGGAGACGGCCACGCCGATCAGGCCGGTCGCCTCGTGCAGGCCGGAGTCGTCCGACTCGACCTGCCCGGCGAGCGACTTGATGCCGAAGGCGAGCAGCGCACAGAGCCCGAAGACGATCGACGAGTGGCCCAGCGAGAACCAGAAGCCGACCGAGAGCGGCCGCTTGCCCTGGCCCATCAGCTTGCGGGTGGTGTTGTCGATGGCGGCGATGTGGTCCGCGTCGAAGGCGTGCCGCATACCGAGGGTGTACGCGGTGAGGCCCATCCCCGCACCGAACACCTGGCCGCCGACGTCGTAGTGCTCGGGCGCGATGACCGCGAGCAGGGTGAACCACCCGATCACGTGCAGCGCGAGGATGAACCCGCCCATGCCTGCCAGTCGGATCCACTCCTCACGGGTGAGTCTGTCGCGCCAACGGGGGGCGGTCATCGGTACGTCCTGTCGTGTGGGGGGCGGAAAGCTGGGCCATCTTTCCCCCCTGCGGGAAGCAGGTGCAAGTCATGTGCAAGGACGAGACGCTCGCCGACCGCTCCCTCCGTACCCGACGCCGCCGCCGGGCACGGCTGGACGCGGTGCGGCCGGGCCCGGACCCGCTCACCGGGCGCGCGCCCGCTTCCTCCCCTACCGTCGGAGTACCGACGCCGCGGCGCGGGCACGGTCGGCCGGGCCTGCCCGTGCCTCCCGGCCCCCGCCGTCCGGCCCGCCGACCGGGACTCGATGGGAGCGGCCATGCCCTCGTACCCCTACCGCACCACCCGCGAGGACCTGCGCGTCCCCCTCCCCGACGGCACCGAGCTCTTCGCCCGCGTCCGACGCCCGGTGACCCACCAACCCGTCCCCGTCGTGCTGGAGTACTCCACCGGCCGCCTCACCGACTGGACCGCCACCGAGGACGCCCGCCGCCACCCCTGGTTCGCCGGCCACGGCTACGCCGCCGTCCGGGCCGACGCCCGGGGCCACGGCAACTCCGGCGGCCTGGCGACGTCCGATCCGGACGACGGGGCCGCCGACGGCGAGGAGCTGGTCCGTGCGCTCGCCGGGCAGCCGTGGTGCAGCGGACGGGTCGGCCTGCTCGGCACCGGCGCCGCCGGCGACGTCGCGCTGCGCCTCGCCGCCCGCGCTCCCGACGCCGTCCACGCCGTGGTCGTGGCCTGCCCCGAGGGCCCGCACCGCCTCGGCGGCGCCGTCCTCGCCGCCGACGGGCACGCCCGCGCCACGGCCCACCTCGCCGACGCGGCCCGCCCACCGGACCCGCAGTACGTCGGCGACGGCTGGCGGGCGATGTGGCTGGCCCGGCTGGAGGCCCTCGAACCGCCGCTCGCAGGCTGGCTGGCCGCCCCGCCCGACGCCCCGGTCGCGGCCTCCGCCCCCACCCTCGCCGTCGCCGGCTGGTCCGACCCGTCCGCCTCCCGTCTGCTGGACCTGCTCGCGTCCGCCGGTACCGTCCCCGTCCGCACCGTCCTCGGCCCCTGGTCCCACGGCCTGCCCGACGAGATCCTCCCCGAGGCGCTCCGCTGGTACGACCACTGGCTCCGGGACACCGACACCGGCGTCCTCGCCGTGCCCGCCCTGCGCAGCTGGCTCTCCACCCGCTGGGCCGCCGACGGCGCCTGGCCCTCCCCCGGGGTGCGCGACGTCCAGTACGGCCTGGACGGCCCGCTGCGCACCGCCGGCACCGCCTCCGACGACCGCTGGGTGCACGTCCGCTCCCCCCAGCACACCGGGCTCAACGCCGGCGCCTACGTCCAGCCCGGCCGCCCCGCCGAGCAGCCGCCCGACCAGCGCGAGGAGGACGGCCGCTCCGTCTGCTTCGACTCGCGGCCACTGCCCGAACCGGTCGAGCTCCTCGGCACCCCGGTCCTGTCCCTGCGGCTGCGCACCGCGCCGACCGGCGCGACGGTCACCGCCCGCCTCTGCGCCGTCGCCCCCGACGGCACCTCCACGCTGCTCACCCGGGGGGTCCTCACCACCCCGGGGACGGCGGACTCGGCCGGCTCGGCTGCCTCCAACGGCTCCGTCGGCTCGGCCGTCGAGGTCACCGTCGGCCTCGCCGCCGTCGGGCGCACCGTCCCGCCGGGCCACCGGCTGCGGCTCGCCCTCTCCTCCACCTACTGGCCCTGGCTCTGGCCCGGCCCCGACCCGGCGGGCTTCGAACTGGACCCGTCCCACTCCGGCCTCGGTCTCCCGGTCCGCCGCCCCGCCGCCGACCCCGACCCGACCACCTTCATCTCCCCCACCCTCCCGCTCCCGCCCCCGCTGCACGTCACCGAGCCGCTCACCGCCCGCCCCGAACGCGTCACCGTGCACGACATCGGCCGCCGCGAGTGGCGCACCGAACTCTCCCCCGCCACCGACGGCACCCGCACCCACCCCGACGGCCTGGTCCGCGACGAGCACACCGTCGCCGCCTACCGCGTCCTCACCGCCACTCCCCTCAGCGCCCGGGCCCGCGCCGACCGCACCGTCCGGGTGGAGCGCCCCGCCATCGGCTGGGACGCCACCGTCCACGTCCGCACCGAGCTGCGCTGCGACCCCACCCACCTGATCGCCGACACGCAGGTGCGGGCGTTGGAGGGCGGGGACGTCGTCTTCAGCAGGGAGTGGCACCAGCGCATCCCGAGGTGACCCGGCCCGGCCCGACGCGGTCCGCGGTCCGGGGTCCGGCGCGGACGGCCGCATCCGGCGCCTGCCGCCCGCGCGGGGCCGGGAATCCCGGGCCGACGGAAGATCGGACGACCCCCGCCCCGCCCCGCGGTTGCTGGCAGGATGCACCGGGTGACCTCTCCCTCTGCCCCCACCGCCGCCGACTACGGCTGGATCCGCTCCCCTGCCTCGTTCTTCGGCCACCTGATGGACACCGGGTACAGCATGCTGCTGGTGCGTGACGTCCTGCCCGAGCAGGTGCTCGGGGCGATGGGCGGATCGCCGTGGGGCACCTGCCGGGGGTCCGGCGAACTGGGCGACGCACACGCCGAGTTCCTGGAGGAGTGCGGCGACGATCCCGAGTCCGCCCTCGTCGGCGCGTTCTCCGTTCGGGACGCGGACGGCCGCGACTGGGCGGTCGTCCTGGAGCTCGGCAGCGACCTGGGGGCACGGCCCGAACTCCTGGCGACGTTCTCCGTCGGCACACGCGCCGTCTCGCACGACAGCAACTCGGGCAAGCCGATGCACTTCTTCCACTGGTACGAGAACGGTGAGCGGCGGACCGGCTTCGAGTACCCCACCCACCGGGACGGCACCACCCCGGACGACCTGAACGACCTGCTGCGCGACCTCGGCCTCGATCCCGACGGCGACAGCGACCCGGCCCTCGACAGCAAGGCGGCGGTCCTGGCGCTGGCCGAACGCCTGACGGGCGTACGGATGACGGAGGAGTTGCTGCGCGACGCCGAGTACCTGGTCGCCGAGGTCCCGGAGGAGCCGGTCGACGAGTAGGCGGGCCCCTCCCCCGGGCGGTGACCGGCGTGGCATTCGAGGCGCGGCCCTCGCGGGAGGGGGTCAAGGAGACGTGCCCTGGCGGGTCTGCCAGGGCACGTCCCGGCAAGGCACCGTCAGGGGCGCAGGCCACGAGCGGGGCCGCGCCGGGGATCTCCCTCGTGCTCGCCGTCCGGGCGGCGGGGCATCCGCCGAGTGGCGATCACTCCGAGGGCGACGGTGGCGAAGGCGAGGGCGAGGAGCAGCAGGAGGGCGAGACCGACGAACGCGCGGGCGACGCCGGGGTGGCTCAGGAGTCCCACGACGGGGCCGCCGTCCCGTCGTTGTCGTCGGCGTGGTCGTGGTCACGGCTCTTGAGGAGGGTGAACACGTCGAGGAGGTTGAGGACGGTGGCGGTCGAGGCGTGGCCGAAGCGGACGAGGACGCGGCCGTCGACCATGCCGGCGGTGGTGGCCGAGGGCCAGACGATGCCCAACGGTCTGCCGCGCTCGTGGAGTTCGGCGAGGAGAGCGGTGACCTCGGGTTCGGTGTAGGTCCGCATCCGGGGGTCGTCCGGTGCGATCGGCGGCTCGGGGCGGGCGCTCACGCGGCGGAGTCCAGCTCGAACCAGATCGACTTGCCCTGCCTGCGGGGGTCGGCGCCGAACCGGTGGGTGAGGGAGCGGACGAGGTGAAGACCGCGCCCGGACACCGCGTAGGGGTCGGCGTACGCCCGCTGCTCGGGGAGGTCCGGGCTGCCGTCACTGACGGAGACGCGGAGCATGCCTTCCAGGAGGACGACCACGACGAGCGGAGCCGGCGAGCCGCCGTGCTTCCACGCGTTCGCCTGGTGTCTCTTCCCGTAGTAAGAGAGGCTGAATGAATGCCCCGCCCAGGATCAGCATGGACGGGGCCGTGAGGATCTAACGGGACTGCTGCGGGGCGCAGGGGGCTCGGCACGCCCAGCGGACGTACGCCGGGCCGCTCACGCGGTCCATGATGCCGACCACCTTGCCGTCAGCGGTCGACGTCCCGCAGATGCAGCACGCGAACGCCTTCTTCGCCTTCTTCCGAGACATCACGCACCCACCCCGGCGAGAACCCGGTCAGCCGTGGTCGCGTCGTCCGGCCAGTACAGCGGATCCGGCAGATCAAGCTGCACAGCGAACGCTGCCGCCCGCCGTTGGGTCTGCCTCCAGCGCTCCGCCTGTTCTTCCGCCTGCTGGGCCAGGACTGCCGCCTTCTCACTGTCGGGGGTCTGCTCCCAGGCTTCGAGGTATGCGGGGACGAGTCGAGAAGACTCCGGGAGAGGCATGTTGCGGACGAGCAGGTGAACGGGGAACGGGCGGTACCACCCACAGATGCCGCGTCCATCCTGGGCGGCTCGGGCGTCGGGGGCGCGGTGCCCACCACGAGCCGGCAGCAGCAGGCGCAACGCCCACAGGAACGCGAGAACGATAAGCTGAGTCATGTCGGAGCCCTTTCACGGCTTCGTCCATCCCCCGGGACCGTTGGCGCGGTCGCCGGGGATTTCTGTTGAGCAGACCTTACTAGGGGTCCCTACCCCTGTCTATTGCTCCCTATACCACCCGACTCCCGTCAGTGGCTTCCGGCGGCTACCTTCATGACATGGAGTTCGACCCGACCCGTCCGAAGTGGCGCCAGATCCGCGACGAGATCGCCGTCAAGATCGAAAGCGGCGAGTACCCGCCCGGCTACCTGATCTCGGCGGTACAGCTCGAACGGGACTATGAAGTGGCGCGCGCGACCGTTCAGAAGGTCACGGCATCGCTGCGCGCTGACGGGTTGATCCGAACCGAGACGGGAATGGGCAGCTTCGTCACGGGCACGACAAAGAGGTAGCCCCGCCCAGGCGAACCAGGACGGGGCTGCTAGCTGCCCTCAGTGAGGGATGCCCTGGATGATCTTCCGGGCTCCCTGTCGGAGGAGTTCAGCGCATGCGCGGGCGCCCAGGACGGCCGGGTCTCCCTGGTGCTCGTCCCAGACCATGACGTTGGCGAACTTCGAGCCCTCACGGTCGAAGACCATGGCGCGAAGGGAGAGCTGCCCGTCCCCCTCCGTGGTGCAGTACCCGGCAATCGGGCTGTTGCAGTGCCCGCGAAGGCCGTGGAGCATGACGCGCTCCGCAGTAACTTCGAGCATGGTTGTCTCGTCGTTGAGCTTCTCCAGCAGGGCGCCGACGCTGTGGTCGTCCTGGCGGCATTCCAGACCGAGAACTCCGGCGCCGACGGCAGTCAGCATCTCGTCCATGCTGAGCACGTAGCCGGGCCGCTCGATTCCGAGACGGGCGAGCCCGGCAACGGCCAGGATCATGCCGTCCGGCTTACGAGTTGGTGCGTGATAGCGGGTGGGGCAGCAGGGGGCTGGTTGAGGTCTGTGGTTCACGTGCCGGCGGTGCGGTCGGAGACGAGGCCGGCGATGGCGCGGTAGGTGTCGGGCAGGGTCTCTCGGCGGTGTGTCCA
>NZ_JAQYWW010000647.1:0-11926 GCF_036322525.1 Streptomyces sp. BE20
CTCCAGCGAGACGAGGGCCTCGCGCACGACCTCGGTGTCGCGGCCGAGGTTGGCCCGCGCGCCGCCGGCCATCAGCTGCATGGTGGTGATGTGGTGCGCCACGATGTCGTGCAGCTCCCGCGCGATGCGACGGCGCTCGTCGGCCACCGCGCGGTCCGCCAGCAGGGTCCGCTTGATCGCCATCTCGCGCTGCCAGCGGCCGACCACCATGGCGGCGCCGACGACCATCAGGGTGCTGAGGACCGGGGAGAGGGCGTCCTGCCAGAGCGGCCACCGGCCGGGATTCTGGCTCAGCAGCGTGACCGACACCGTCGCGACGGCCGCGACGGCCGTCCCCCGGCCGGGGTGGGCCCGGGCCGCCGAGTACAGGGCGACCACGAGGACGGCACCGAGGTGCGGGGGCAGCGGAAGGACCAGGGAGGCGATCCCGTCGAGCGCCAGGACGGCGGCCAGCGCCGTCGCCGGGTGACGGCGCCGGGCGAGCAGCGGCAGGCCGGCCGCCCCGACGAGGAGGAGTCCGGCCGGGCTCACCTGGTACCGGCCGTCGAGGCCGGAGAGGAACACGTAGCTGAGCAGGTTCATCGCGCAGGCGCCGACGGCCACGAGCGCGTCGCTACGGGACCACGGCGGCCCGGCGCCGTCGGTGTGCAGCGGCTCCCGGGCGTCTTCGGACCCGGTGTGTCGACTCATGGACATGTCTGTTCCCCTTGCGTCCGGCCTCCCGGCCACTCCCGGGACAGGGTTGCACAGCAGGCCGCGACGGCCGCACCGGCGGCGAGCGGCGCACGGACCTGCCCCCGGGAACGGTCCCGGCGCAGCGGCGCCGGTCCACCCGGCGGGGGCCGCGGCCCGCCTCCCGGCTCCGTACGGGGCGCCGTACGGGTCGCGGTACGGGGCGCGGTACGGGCGGAGGTACGGGTTGGAGGGCCGAACTCCTCGCCGGGACCGGCGAGGTGGCCGTCGACGGAGACCGCGAGGCGGGACGCGAGCTTGCGCATGCGCCGCTCTCGGGTGCAGTACTCTGAGCGAATCGGTCAGGCCGTAGTACTTCAACCGGAGTGGTGTCCATGGCGCGCAGGAACGACGAGCGACGAGCCGCCCTCGTCGACGCCGCGATCGAGGTTCTGGCCAGGGAAGGAGCGCGCGGGCTGACCTTCCGGGCGGTCGACACCGAGGCCGCCGTCCCGGTCGGCACCGCGTCCAACTACTTCGCCAACCGCGACGACCTGCTCACGCAGGCCAGCGCCCGGGTCTACGAACGCCTCCGCCCCGACGAGTCGGAGATCACCCGCCGGCAGACGGGCGTGACGGACCGGGAGTCGTACGCCGCGTCGATGCACGAACTCGTCGACCGGGTCAGCTCGTTCCGCACCGGCTACCTGGCGCTGCTCGAACTGCGACTCGAAGCGACCCGGCGCCCCGACCTTCGCGCGGTCCTGACCGAGCGGGTCCGCGCCGATCTCGACGCCAACGTCGCCTTCCACCTCGCCTCGGGCCTGCCCGGCGACGAGACCACCGTCCGGTTGCTCTACCTGGCGTTCAACTGGCTGATCGTGGAGCAGCTCACCCTCCCCGACGTCCTCTCGGAGGCCGAGCGCCACGCACTCGTCAACGCCGCGGTCGACCGCCTCGTGACGCCCTGACCTACGCGGATCCGTCGCGGATCCGCACCGGCACCCGGGACGGCCGCGCCCGGCCCCGTCGGTGCGCCGGTCGGACCGCCAGGGTCGGTCGCATGCGACGGCGAAAGCACGTCCCGGATCCGACCCCGGCCCCGGCACTGCCCGAACTGCCGGAGAACCGAGCCCTGTTGGACTACTTCCGCGCGAGTTCGGCCCTGCCGCGCGGCCCGGACGACCTCGCCCTGGGCAACTGGCAGTCGCACACGCACCCCGACCTCTGCGACCGACTCTCCCGCCTGGTGCCGCGCCACCCCGTGGAGTCCGCCTACGGCGTGCCCGTCCTCGCCTTCGAGGGCGTGGCCGCCGTCGTGGCGTGCGGCATGGACATCCTTCTGGTCCGTCTGCCGACGCTCCCCGAGGACGTCGAACCCGCCGCGGACCTTCCGCCGCTCACCGACGGGGAGTGGCGGTCCGTCTCCGCCTGGCCGCAGGGTCCCCCCTCCGCCGGACGTGAGGCCCGCCTCGTCGCACTGCTGCGCGAAGCCCTGGTCCACGCCCGAGACCTCAGCAGGAACCGGCCCGGAGGTGACACCGGACGCGCGGGGCGTGGCCGCACCGGCCGTCAAGGCCCCGCAGGACGGGGCCCGGCGGGTGGGGTGCGGTGAGCGGGGCGCGGTGAGCGGGCCCGGGCGGGTCAGCCGACGACCGGGTCGTCGAGCACCTCGACGAGGACCCGGGCCTGGAGCCCCCCGGAGTCGGGGCCGGACAGACCGGCCGTCGTCGCCAACGCCTTCCACAGCGCCCACCCGCGTGCCCGCCGCCAGGTGTCGTCGGGAAGGCCGACGGCCTCCCGGAACGCCTTCCGCTCGTCGCCGGTGAAGTACGTCCAGGCCATGACGAGGTCGCACGCCGGGTCGCCGGTACCGCAGGTGCCGAAGTCGATGACCGCGGAGAGCCCTCCGTCGACGGCGAGGAGGTTGCCGGGGGCGACATCGCCGTGGAACCACACCGGGGACGACGGCCAGGCCGTGGTCAGGGCGCCCGCCCAGACCGCCCGGCAGGCGGCGACGTCGACGGAGTCCCGCAGCACGTGGAGGGCGTTCTCCACCTGGTCGGCGTAGACGCTGGGATGGCAGCCCCGGAAGAACGAGTGGCGGCCGGCCGCGGGGCCGTAGACCGCCGGGACGTCGCGGAGTTCGGTCAGGAACGCGCCCAGGTCGGCGGCCAGCCGGGTGCGGTCGACGGCGTCGGCGGCCCCCGGCTGGCCGGCGTCGTCGACGGCGCCGCCCGGCAGCCAGCGCCGCACCGACCACGAGAAGGGGTAGCCCTCCCCCGGACGGCCGGTGGCGACCGGCTCCGGCACGGGCGTCGACAGGTGCTCCGCCAGGAGCGGGAGGCAGCAGTCCTCCTTCTCGACGCCGGCGACGTAGCCCTCGGCACTGGGCAGGCGGACGGCCAGGTCGTCGCCCAGCCGGAAGGTGCGATTGTCCCAGCCCTGACGGGCGACCGGCCGGACCGGAAGGCCGCCCCACTCGGGGAACTGCTCGGAGACCAGCGCACGGACGAGTTCGGCGGAGATTTCGACGGAGATGTCGGTCACGGGCGAAGTCTGTGCCCGGCCTTCCGTGCACCGCAAGCGAGTTACCGGCCGATAGTCCGGTCTCGCCGGTCGGGGCGGCGTGCCGGCGTCCCGTCAGATCATCGCGGGCCGGCCGGACCTACCGAGCCGCCGAGCGACTTCGGGGCCGGGGGCCGCCGCCCGGGGGCGTCAGGTGTCCGGGGGCGTCAGGCGTCCGGATCGGTGCCCTGCTGGACCTGCTTGATCCGCTCCGCCTGGAGCGTGGCGAACTGCTGGAGCGTCTTGTGGTCGCGCTCGTCCTCGTCGAGTTCGATCAGGGCCACGACGGTGCCGACCCGCATCGCCGTGGACGAGGCGACGGTCCCGCCCCCGGAATCGGCCGAATCGGCGGGCTGCTCGAATCCCCGCGCCTGGTCGGCGGCCACCTTCAAGGTGATCGGACGCACGTCGTCGTCGGCCTTCTCCAGGGACGCCGCCAGCGCCTCGAAGACGGGGCCGGCGTTCTCCACGGTGTCGAAGGTCAGCAGGGTGAAGCGGATGTCGTTGTCGGTGTCGGCGGCCAGCTCGTAGCGGACGGAGCCGCCGAGTTCGAGACCCTCGCAGTCGACCGACAGCTTCTTCCGGCAGGTGCTGGACGCCTCGGCCTGCCCGATGGCCTGCGGCGGCTTCGAACCGGAGGAGAGGCCCCAGCCGGCGGGGAGCGAGGCCGGGCTCGGCAACGCGTCCTGCACCTGGTCCGGCTCCGACAGCACCACCGCGGCCCGGATCGCCGCGCCGCCGCCGGAACTGCACGCGCCCGTGCCCAGTGCGAGCGCGGCGACCGCCGCCGCCCGTGCGAGATTGCGTCCGTGCCGCTTCATCTTGTCCATCGCGGTGCCCCGTTTCGTCCTTCACCTCAAGATCAGCAGCGCACATCAAACCACATGATCACCTGGTCGTTCCGGCTCGTCGCCCCTGCCGAACCAGGGCCCCGGCACAGGGCCCCGAACCGGACCCGGCCGGGCACCTGCACCGCACGGGCACCATGACGCGGTGTGAGGGCCGACCCCGCGGTTGATCTCGCCGGTCGAGGTTCCTAGGCTCAGGGGCCATGGGCATGAACGGGCGATACCTGCGGCTGAGCGCACGCCAGTTGGAGCGCGCGGCGGCGGAACCCGGCTGGGTGCGGGAGTGGCTCACCGAACTGGACGAGGACGAGGACGAGGCGGCCGCCCGGGGGCGGCTGCACGAGACCGGGCGGGCCGGGCCGGTGCTCGACTTCCTGCTCCGCCACCACGACTTCCCCGTCGACGTCATCCACGGGGAGGCGGAGCTCCCCGGCGCCGGGGAGTGGGGGTACGGACCACCGCGCTGCCTCACCCCGGAGCGGGTCGGCGCCGCCGACGGGGCGTTCGCGGACCTCCCACCCGGCGCGCTGGTCGACGGCATCACCCCGGCCGAGCTGGCCACCGCCGTTCCGCTTCCCGCCGGCTGGACGGACGGGGAAGCGCTCCACCTGGCATCCGGCCACTACCGCTCGCTCGCAGACTTCCTGCACACGGCTGCCCGCTACCGACACGCGGTACTCGTCTGGACCGAGTAGGACCCGTCACCCGACCCCACCCGGCAGCGGCTGACACCCCGGACAGGCTGCTGCCCGGGGTGTCAGCCGCTGCCCGGCCGACCGTGCGTCCCCGACCGGGCGGGGGCGCACAGGACGGCGCGCAGTGGCCCCGCCCGCGCGGGGCCACTGCTCGCGAAACGGATCAGCAGGTGCCGGCCGGGCGGTCGCGGACCACGAGGTCGATGCGGCCGGGGCTGTAGTCCAGCCAGAGCACCCGGGTGCCCCGGTCGGCGGCCGGGTATGCCTGGACACCCCGGTTGCAGGAGAGCCGTACGGGGGTGCCGCCGGTGACGGGCACCTGGTACAGCTTGGGGAGCGCCGCGTTCGTCCAGCCGCCGCTCGGCTTGGCGCCGCCGTGCTGGTAGGTGACGACCCGGTCGGAGGCCGTGAAGTCCCCGACCAGCGGCGCCTGGGGCGAGTCGGCGGGCACCACGTCGGTCGTACCGGAGCCGTCGACGGCGCCGGACCGGATCGCGACCCGCAGGTCCGGGGGTGCCGACCGCCGCGACCAGAGCAGCCGGCCGCCCGCGAACTGCGTGGAGGTCATGTAGCCGGGCCTGCTACCGGCCGGGGCCCTCTCCGAGTACTGCGCGGTGATCCGGCCGGCGGCAAGGGAGTAGACCGTCGGTGCCGAGAAGGTGACCCCCTCGGCGTTCCAACTCTCGATCCAGCCGAGCAGACCGTCCTTGAAGGCGAGGTCGGACAGCCGGTGGCCCTCGGCCACCGGGATGTCCACCGGGTCGGCCCCGTCGCGGAACACGAGGAGCCGGTTCCGGCCGTCCGCCCAGGAGGTGACCAGGACGGCGATCTGCCCATCGGATATCCGGGCGCCGTTGATGCCGTAGTCCGGGGAGTTGAACACGCTGCGGACCGGGCCGCCGGACAGCGGGCGCGCCAGCACCTCCGTCGCCCCGAACCCGATCGCCTGCCAGACCGCGGTCCTTCCGTCGGTGTCGGGGGACAGGTGGATCCGGCCGTCCGGCGGGCTCAGCCGCGTCCGGGTACCGGGGGCGGTGACGGAGCCGGTGTAGAGGGACTCGTCGACGCTCTTCGGGTCGTCCCGTCCGCTCGCCACCCAGTGACCCCCGGCCACGGCCGGCGGAGCCTCGATGCCGGCGCTCCGCAGCAGCCCGCGGCTGTCCATGCCGATCCGGCTCTGCCAGCCGGCCTTGATGCCGTGGGCGTCGAACGCGGCCGCCACCGTGCGCAGTTGCGTGCGGCTCAGGCCGAGCGAGCGGCCGGCGGCGAGCACCGCGTTGCGGCCGTCGACGAACTCGTCCAGCGGGGTGAGGTACTCGGTGATCGCGCGGTAGACCAGACGGTCGGCGACAAGCGGGTCGAGGGCCCGGCGGATGTCCCACAGCGCCCCGCCGAAGATGGTGGCGTTGAGGTGGACGCCGCTGTTGTCGACGTCGCTCCAGGCCCCGATGTAGTCGTCGACGGTGGTGCGGCGGTCGTCGAGGCGACGCCGCGCGCACTCCTCGGGGGTGCCGGTGCGGCAGAGGCTCTCGTTCATCAGGGCCGCACGGGGGTCGGTCATCGGGATGCCCCGGGTGGTGACCTCGATGGCGTTGCCGAAGTAGTCGGCCAGTGCCTCGTTCATCGCCCCGGGCTGGGCGGAGCCGTCCAGGTCCGCGGTGTGCTGGACGACGGCATGGGTCAGCTCGTGCCCGACCACGTCCATCGCCACCGAGAACGGCCGGTAGGTGGCGTCCCCGTTGCCGTAGACCATCTTCACCCCGTCCCAGAAGGCGTTCAGGCTCGGCTTGCCGCCCTCGCTCGTGTTGGCCACGGAGACGATCGGGCCGCCCTTGCCGTCCAGCCCGTTCCGGCCGAGCCGGTCCCGGAAGAAGTCGTACGCGGCGGCGGCGTTGAGGTGCGCGTCCGTCGCTCCGCCGGTACCGGTCGAGGCCGGGAAGTCCGGGCCCGGGGAGGAGACCGGCGACCGGCCGGTCATCGGGCCCCGGAACGCGCCGGCGTCCTCCCCGGCGGCGTCGTAGGTGAAGATGCCGGCGCCCCGGGTGAGGTCGACGAGCTGGTGGCTGCCGTCCGGCCGGCGGGCGACGTTCACCGGGACGGTGCGGCCGAGGATGTCGGGGGCGGTTCCGATGACGGGCACGCCGACGTCGGCCGTCGGGGCGGCCCCGGCGGCCGGGGTGCCCGGGGCGGTGGCTCCCCCGGTCGGGTACGGGGCCCGGGTGTCGCGGGCGAGGGCGACCACGCCGCGCACGGCGTCCACGAAGACCTCGCGGACCAGCGGCGCCCCGGTGGCCGGGTCGGCGGCACGGACGACGAAGCGCTGGACGAGCCGCCCGCCGCCGCCCGGGAGCACGATCCGGCCGCCGTCCTCCGCCGTGGCCCCGCCCCGGGCGCCCCGGTCCGCGACCGAGTCGAGCGCGAGCCCGCGCAGCGCCTCGTCCGACACGGCCGGGGTGGTGGGGGCGGTCAGCCCGGTGAAGTACTTGCCGCCGACCGACTCCACCGTGCGGTCCGCGCCCTCGCCGACCAGGCGGACCAGGTACTGCCCGCCCAGCACCGGCACGCCGCCGTGGTACTGCTGGAACCTGACGGTGTCACGGCCCTCGGCCGCGTGCTCGACGGCGAGTTCCGTCAGCTGCGCGGTGTCGATGCGGTAGCGGTCGGGATGAGCCGCGAGATGGGCCCGGGCCGCCTCGGCCGGACTGCCGGGCGCCGACTCGGACAGTCCGGTCACCAGCTGCGGGGCGGCGGTGCCCTCCCCGGCCACCAGGCCGGGGACCGGGTCGGGCTCGGTGGCCGGGGAGGGCGGCGCGGCCAGGGCGGGGGACGCGCTCAACGCCAGTGCCAGCGCCAGACTCAGGGCGGCGCCGACGCCCCGGGTCTTCTCGGGTAAGCGGGAACGGTGATGCACTGCGGTCCTCCGGGGGATGCGGATGCGACACGGGTGTGACGAAGACGCCGACATGACGGTGCGTCACCCGATGCTCGGTTGCGGAGGCGCGGCCCGTCCAGGCGATCGGACCAGCCCTGCACCCCTGCGCACCCCTCCGGTGTCCGAACGGGCACGACCCGCCGCCGGCACCGGGAACCGGCCCGACGGGGGCAACCGATCCGGGGCCCGTGGCGTACCCGCGACCGATCGTTCGAGGAGGGAGGTGCTCGGCCATCGCCGAGCGGTGGGCGGGCGAACGATGAACTCGATCGGCGGCTGCTCCCGTTGGTACCGGCGAGGGCCCCGTCGGGCGGGCCCCGGGCGGGTTGCGGCCCGGGCACCCCGGACGGAAGGCCCGTTCCCGACCGATCAGGAGCAGACATGAACAAGATCAAGGCCGCCGTCGCGGCCGTCGCCGCCCTCGCCGGAATCGGGCTGGGCGCGGCTCCCGCGTCGGCGGGTGACATCAACATCCCCGCACGTTGCAGCAACAACCAGTTCGGCGGCAGCTTCCTGTGCGGCGGCGACTTCGGCGACGGTGTGACCTACTTCGGCTTCCAGGACGGGAACAGCGAGATCTTCGTGATCGGCACCGACCATGCCGTGTGGACGCGCTGGACGAGCGGCAGCTCCCACAAGCTGAGCAACTGGACCTCCATGGGCGGCTACTTCACGAGCAAGGTCGTGATCCGCCGCCAGACCCTCGGCGGCGCCTTCACCATCACCGCGCGCGGCAGCGACTACAACCACATGTGGTCCCGCGACCGCAGCCAGAGCGGGAACTGGAACGGCTGGTACGTCTACGGGCCGCCGATCGCCGGTGGCGGGCAGGTCCTGACCGGGGCGCAGGAGCAGTCCCGGACGACCACTCGCTGACGACTCCCCGACCACTCCCGGCCCCCTCCTCGCGCCTCGGCCGACCGATCGGCCCGACGGCGCGCAGGACAACGAGTTCGCCGGGAGGGTCGGGGGGCCCGGGGGCCAGGGCCCCGGAGGCCGGGGGTTGGGGGCGCAGGTGGCGGGGCCGACCCGACTGTGACGCGAGTCACCGGAACTGCCGTACGGCGGCCGGACAACCCAGTGACGTGGACTTTTCGATGCACGAACGGATCAGAGCCGGCGACCCCGACGCCTTCCGGCAGTTGTTCCAGGAGCACTCGCGGGCAGTCCTGGCACACGCGGTCCGGGTGACCGGGGACCGCTCCGGGGCCGAGGACGTCATGGCGGTGGTCTTCCTGGAGGCCTGGCGGCTGCGGGAGAAACTGCGCGACGAATGGGCGACGCCCCGCCCCTGGCTGATGGGCATCACCGTCAACGTCCTGCGCAACCGGGCCAGGGCCGCCCGCCGGCACACCGCCGCCCTCTCCCGCATGCCGATCCCCGAACCGGACCCGGACTTCGCCGACGAGCTGGTCGGCCGTCTCGCCGACCATGAACAACTCCTGGCTGCCAAGGCGGCGTTGGAGAAGCTCCGGCGCGGCGAGCGCGAAGTCTTCTCACTGTGCGTGTGGGCGGGTCTCACGTATCCCGAGGCCGCAAAGGCGCTGGGCATCCCGGTCGGCACCGTGCGCTCCAGGCTCTCCAGGGCCCGCACCCGACTGCGTGCACTGGCCGACAAGGAGCTGCGGCGGATGCCGAGAACTCTCCCGGAACCCCTGCGGGCCGCCGGACAAATACAGGGTGGCCGGATGGTTCCGGCCCGGTCGGACAAGGAGTGGAACAGATGACCAGCGTCCCGGAGCGGCAGCAGCCTCTCGACGACACGGAGCTGAGGCACCTGCTGCCCGCGGCCGAAACGCCGGCCGTCCAGCCCGACCGGCAGCGCCAGATCGAGGAGTTCCTGATGAGCGAGATCACCCGCACCCCCGAAGCCGCAGGGCCGGCCCGACCCGAGTCCAGGAACCGGCGCCGGCTGCTGATCGCCCTGCCCGCCACACTGGCGGCCTTCGCCCTCGCGGCCACCGTGGCGGTCACCACGTTCGGCAACCCGGACACCGCCCCCGTGCGGGGCGACCGTGTCCCGGCGTCCGTCGTGCAGGTCACGGCCGGCGACACCGCGGGACTGGCCGGCGCGGTGGAACGCATCTCCCTGGCCGCCCAGTCCACCCCCGACCTCGTCCTGCGTCCCGGCCAGTACGTCTACGTCGAGAGCACCGTCTCCTACCTGATGGGTTCCCTCAACGCCGACACCGGTGAGGAGAAGACGTGGGTCGACAAGCCCCACCAGCGGCAGATATGGCGCTCCGCCGACGGCCGCACCGGCTGGCTCACCGAGGAGGGCAAGACCGCGCAAGGAGGCGAGGCACTCAAGTCGGACACCGCCGCCCGCCTGAGGTACCCCTCCTACGACTACCTGAACACCCTGCCCACCGACCCGCAGGTGCTGCTGCAGAAGATCTACACCGAGACCGCGGGAGGCGGAAACAACGGACCGGACCAGGAGGCGTTCGACACCGTCCTCGCCATGGTCCGCGAACAGGCCGTCCCCGGCAAGCTCGCCGCCGCGCTCTACCAGGCCGCGGCCCGGATCCCCGGCGTCGTCCTCGTCGACAACGCCACCGACGCCGCCGGACGCGTCGGAATCGCCATCGCCCGCACCAACACCACCACGGGCTCCCGCGACGAGATGATCTTCGACCGCACCAGCTACACCTTCCTGGGCGAGCGCGGTGTCCAGGTCACCGAGGCCTTCGGGGTCAAGCCCGGCACCGTCACCGCCAACACCGCCGTCCTCAAGCGCGTCGCGACCGACGCCCCCGGCCGCCCGCCCGGCACCGGCAAGGCCTGACGCGTCGGCCGCTGAACGACCGTGGACAGCGGGCCTCCTGCACAGGAGGCCCGCTGTCGTATCAGTCGGCCACCCGCGTGCCGGTCGATCCACGGTCGCGTCAGACAGAACCGAACTCGTCCGACCGGACCGCAGCGACGAAGGAGCGCCAAGCCTCGACGGGGAAGACGAGAGTCGGACCCTGCAAGTCTTTGGAGTCACGGACAGGGACGATGCCAGGGAAGTCGGCAGTCACCTCGACACAGGAGCCCCCGTTGTTGCTGTGGGAGGACTTGAACCACTCGGCGCTGGAGAGGTACACGGGACCGTTCATGACGTTCCTTTCACGCCTGACGGATCATCTCCAGAGAGGCGACTTTGGGCAGCGCTTCCACTGACAGCTGATGGTAGTCCCTCTCCAGCGCCCGGGCAGTTTCGCTCCGCCGGACGAGAAATCCGCGCAACTGACTCTCGGAGTAGGCAAGCAGCGACCTGTCCGCCATGGTCAGCAGCGTCACCATCATAGTGAAGGGCAACTCCTCCGCCAGACTGTAGGGAGCCACCTGGATGGTGATGTGAGGCCGCGCCGCCAACTCCTCCAGCTGACGGAGCTGGCGCCTCATGACCTTGATCCCGCCCACCGGGCGACGGAGACAGCCCTCGTCCAGCACAAAGTGAAGCCAAGGCGCCGGACTTCGGTCCAACAACTTCTGCCGGGTCAGCAGGAATCTCAGCCGGTCGTCCGCCTGTACCTGTGAGATGTTCCCACGTCGCACAGCGGCGGAGGCGAATGCCGCCGCGTAGTCCGGGGTTTGCAGGAGGCCAGGGACGACGCCGAGTTCGAAGTGTCGAATCTCGACCGCCTTGGCCTCCTGAGCTGCGTATTCGGGGAATCCTTCGAGAAGTGAAGTGTGCCCGATGTTCCAGTACATCAGCTCCAGGGTCCCGCCAGTATCAAGCACATTGTCCGCCCGGATGGCGAATGCCTGTGTGGGATTGCGAGTAGCTCTTTCGATGCTGGACACGAGCGTGTCGCTGTACCCGATGAGCTCGGCCATGGCGACCTGAGTCAGGTTCTTCGCCTCACGCGACCTGCGCAACTGGACCCCGAACGCGGCTACCGGGGATGACGTCGGGTCAAGTTCTGTTCGCCGCATGTTCGATCACCTCTCGCGGGTGGAATCCCACAGCACTGAAGTGTCCAGTGGAAAGCCTTCCGATCGTAACTCCTCCCACTCCACCATGGATGCGGATCGTAGTGATCCCGATGCACAGCGCGACCAAGGGAGCCCCCATGCCCAGCTGCCCCCGCATGCCCGTGTACACCCCCGTCGTCGGGGAGGTGGTCCGTGACTTCGGGTGCCGTGTCCCCGCCGGTGGGGTGCTCGAAGGCGTCTACATGGACACCCTCGGCGGCCTCGCCTACCTCCGCCACGAGGGCGGC
>NZ_JAQYWW010000648.1:0-740 GCF_036322525.1 Streptomyces sp. BE20
CCCCGACGCGGGGCCGCAGGTCTGCGACGTCCAACTGCCCGGCCCGGACCGGTCCGACGCGACCGCTCCGACGTCGGGTGCGGGGCTGGCACAATGAGGTGCGAGACGCCCACCACCCCAGGAGGACCCACGGTGACCACCGCAGGCCCGTCGCCGCGTGCCCGCTCGACCCGGCAGCGAGCCGCCGTCTCGGCGGCCCTGGACGAGATCGAGGACTTCCGCAGCGCGCAGGAGCTCCACGACATGCTCAAGCACCGGGGTGACTCGGTCGGCCTGACCACCGTCTACCGGACCCTGCAGTCACTCGCCGACGCCGGCGAGGTCGACGTGCTGCGCACCGCCGACGGCGAGGCCGTGTACCGCCGGTGCAGCAGCGGGCACCACCACCACCTGGTCTGCCGCCAGTGCGGTGCCACCGTCGAGGTCGAGGGTCCGGCGGTGGAGCGCTGGGCCAACTCGGTCGCCGCCGAACACGGGTTCAGTGACATCGCACACACCCTGGAGATCTTCGGCACCTGCGCGGAGTGCGCCAAGAATGCCTGAACCGGCCGACGCGGAAGGGCCCGTGGGACCCGTCCCACGGGCCCTTCCGCACGCCCGGGAGGACCGGGCCACCACTGCCGTGGCGCCCCGGGGCGGGGGCCGGGCGGCGCCGGCCCCTGGGGCCCCGCCGCGCCCCCGGTCGGCCCCCCCCCCCCCCCCCCGCCGGCCCCCCACGCGGCCGGCTCGCCCGCCCGCCC
>NZ_JAQYWW010000649.1:0-5571 GCF_036322525.1 Streptomyces sp. BE20
CGCCTCCACCGAGAACCCCGTCAACGGCAACAGCGCCGCATCACACTCCCGCAACCGCTCCGCGAACGCTCGCGACCCCAGCAGACCCACCGCCATACCCAGCCACTGACCACCCTGACCCGGATACACGAACACCACGTCGGTGGAGTCGAGCGCGGTGCCCGCCACGAGCCCGGACCCGACCGCCTCCAGACCGGCGAGGTCCCACGCCACGGCCCGGTCCGGCAGTACGGCGCGCCGGGCCAGCGTCGCGCCGACCTCCCCCAGCGGCGCGCCGCCCTCCGCGTGCGCCAGCACGGCGGCGGCCTGGGCCCGCAGCACGGCCGGGCCGGCCCCGGAGAGCAGCAGCGGCACCGGCCCGGTCCCGGCGGCCGGCGACGGCTCCCGGACCGGATCGCCCTGCTCCAGGATCACGTGGGCGTTGGTACCGCTCATCCCGAACGAGGAGACGGCCGACCGGCGCGGGCGGTCCACCGCCGGCCAGGGCCTGGCGTCGGTGAGCAGCTCCACCCTCCCCGCGGTCCAGTCGACCTTCGGGGTCGGCGCGTCGACGTGCAGCGTCTTCGGCAGCTGCCCGTGCCGCATGGCCTCGACCATCTTGATGATGCCGCCGACGCCCGCCGCCGCCTGGGTGTGCCCGATGTTCGACTTCAGCGAGCCCAGCCAGAGCGGCTCGCCCTCGGCCCGGTCCTGGCCGTACGTCGCCAGCAGCGCCTGGGCCTCGATCGGGTCGCCCAGCGTCGTCCCCGTGCCGTGCGCCTCGACCGCGTCGACCTCCTGCGCCGTCAGGCCGGCGTTCGCGAGCGCCTCCCGGATGACCCGCCGCTGGGCCGGGCCGTTCGGTGCTGTCAGCCCGTTCGAGGCGCCGTCCTGGTTCACCGCCGTCCCCCGCACCACCGCCAGGACCGGACGGCCGGCGGCCCGCGCCGAGGAGAGCCGCTCGACCAGCAGCACCCCGGCGCCCTCGCCCCAGCCGGTGCCGTCGGCGGCGGCGGCGAACGACCGGCAGCGGCCGTCGGTGGCGAGGGCGCGCTGCCGCGAGAACTCCAGGAAGGTCCCGGGCGTCGACATGACCAGGACGCCTGCGACCAGCGCCTGGTCGCACTCGCCGCTGCGCAGCGCCTGCACGGCCAGGTGCAGCGCGACCAGCGAGGACGAGCAGGCGGTGTCGACCGTGACCGCCGGGCCCTCCAGGCCGAACGTGTAGGCGAGCCGGCCGGACAGGACGCTGGAGGCGTTGCCGGTGCCCAGGTGGCCCTCCAGCTCGCCGGGACGGTCGCCGAGCAGGCCCAGGTAGTCCTGGTCGTTGCTGCCGGCGAAGACACCGGTGCGGGTGCCGCGCTGGCCCAGCGGGTCCAGGCCGGCCCGCTCGAACGCCTCCCACGCGCACTCCAGCAGCAGCCGCTGCTGCGGGTCCATGGCGCGGGCCTCGCGCGGGCTGATCCCGAACAGCGCCGCGTCGAAGTCACCGGCGTCGTGGAGGAATCCGCCCTCGCGCGCCATCGAGGTACCGGGCGCGTCGGGGTCGTCGTCGAACAGCGTGGTGAGGTCCCAGCCCCGGTCGGTCGGGAACTCCCCGACCGCGTCCCTGCCCTCCGCGACCAGGCGCCAGAGGTCGTCCGGGCCGCGCACCCCACCGGGGTAGCGGCAGGCCGTGCCGACGACGGCGATCGGCTCGGAGGCCCGGGCCTCGGCCTCCTGCTGCCGGCGGCGGAGCCGGTCGGTCTCCTTCAGTGCGCTGCGCAGGGCCTCGACGAGCTTCTCGTCCGGCTGGGTCATGGTCCACTCCGCTCGTCAGGCCGCTCTGGGGCCTCGGAAATGCTCACGTGGGAGGCGACGGGGTACGTCGCGGGCGACAGGTGACAGGGGCTGGTGAGGGTGAGGGGGCACCGGCCCGGGGCAGGTGCCCCCCGGGCGGGGGCCGGTCTGCCGGACGGTCGGGGCGTCGGACGGTCGGGGCGCCCGGATCGGGGATCCGGGCGCCGGGCGGGGTCCCCCGGGCAGGGGGCGGGGGTTGCGGGCACGGGCGCCGGGGCGTCAGTCCTCGTCGGGGGCGGCGGAGCCGAGCGCGAGCCGCATGAGCTCCTCGACGTCCATCGCGTCGAGGTCCTCGGCGGGCGCGCCCGGCCCCGGAAGCGGCGGGGCCGGTGCCACCGGCGCCAGCCGCAGCAGCCGGGGCAGCAGCCCGGACTCCCGCAGCCTCTCGACCGGGATCGCTGCGAGCGCCCGCCGGATCTCCTCGTCGGGCAGGTCCACCGTCTCCGGCACGGGCGCGAGGGACTCCCCGAGGTGGCCCGCGAGCCGTTCGGCGTTCGGGTAGTCGAAGACGAGCGTCGGCGAGAGCGGCAGTCCGGTGGCGGCGATCAGCTGGTCGCGCAGCTGGACGGCGGTGAGCGAGTCGAAGCCGAGCTCGTTGAAGGCCCGTTCCGGCGCCACCGCGGCGCCCGACGCGTGGCCGAGCACGGCCGCCGCCTCGTCCCGGACCAGCCGCAGCAGGATCCGCTCCCGCTCCGCCGGGGCGGCCTCGGCCAGCCGGGCGGCCAGCTGCCCGGCCACGTCCCCGCGGGCGGGGACCGCGCCGGGCCGTCCGTCCGTGAGCGGGTCGGCGGCCAGGCCGGTGAGCAGCGGCCGGGGCCGCGCGGTGGAGAACACGGGGACGAAGCGCGCCCAGTCCACGTCGGCCACGGTGACCGACGCGTCGCCGGCGCCGACCGCCACGCCGAGCGCGTCCAGCGCCCGGTCCGGCGCCATCGGGGTGAGCCCGCGCAACCGGAGCCGGTCGGCGACCTCGTCGTCGGCCGCCATGCCGATCCGGGCCCACGGCCCCCAGGCGATCGCCGTCCCGGGCCGGCCCTGCGCCCGGCGCCGCTCGACGAGCGCGTCCAGCGCCGCGTTCGCCGCCGCGTAGGCGGCCTGCTCCGCGCTTCCCCAGACGCCCGCGATCGAGGAGAAGACGATCAGCGGCACGTCCGGCAGCAACGCGTCGAGGTGTACCGCGCCGTCGACCTTGCCGGCCGCCACGGCGCGCAGGTGGTCCGCGTCCTCGGCGGCCAGCGGCACGTCCCGGCCGACGCCCGCCGCGTGCACGACGGCGTCCACCGCACCGACCTCGGCCAGCAGGGCCGCGACCGCCGACCGGTCGGACAGGTCGCAGGCGTGCGCCTGCGCCGCAGGCAGCTCGGCGAGCAGGTCCGCCGCGCCGGGGGCGTCGGCGCCCCGGCGGGAGACCAGCACCAGCCGCTGCGCGCCGTGGGCCGCGGCCCAGCGGGCGACCTCGGCGCCCAGGCCGCCGGTCCCGCCGGTGACGAGCAGGGTGCCGCCGGGCCGCCAGCGCGGGGCGCCGGCGGGCACGGGCGCGGGGACCAGCCGCCGCAGCGCCGGGCCGGCCGCCCGCAGGGCCACCTGGTCCTCGGCGCCGAGCCCGCCGGCCAGGACCGCGACGAGCCGGGCCGCCGCCGGGGCGTCCGGCCGTTCGGGCAGGTCGACCAGTCCGCCCCACCGGTCCGGGTGCTCCAGGCCGAGGACCCGGGCCAGTCCCCAGACCGCCGCCGGGCCCGGGTCGGGCGCCGGATCGCCCGGCCCGGTGGCCACCGCGCGCCGGGTGACGAACCAGTGCGGTGCCGTCAGGCCCTGCCGGACGACCGCGAGGGCCTGCTCCGGGGTGGACACCGCGGCCAGCACACCGGCGAGGGCCGGCCCGGGCTCGGCGACCACCTCGGTGCCCGCGGCCCGAAGGGCGCCGGCGAGCGCGCCGTCCTCGTCGCCCAGCACCAGCCACGCGCCGTCCGGCGCGGCGGCGGGCCGCGGCGCGGTGGTCTGCGGCGCGGTGGTCTGCGGCGCGGTGGTCTGCCCGGCGCCGGTCTGCGGCTCTGCGCCGGCCAGGTCGGTGACCGAGGCGTCCGTGCCCGGCAGGTCGGTGGCCGGCGGGCCGGCGGTCAGGACGTCGTCCGCCGGATGCCACTCGACGCGGTAGCGCCACCCCTCGGTGCCCGGCTGCTCCTCGGCCGGGCCGTCCAGCCAGAACCGCCGCCGGTGGAACGCGTACGTCGGGAGGTCGACGCGGCGCGCGCCGGGAAGCACCGCGCTCCAGTCGACCGGGAAGCCGTGGACGAACAGCGTGCCCAGCGCGGTGAGCGCGGTGGTGGGCTCGTCGCGGTCCTTGCGCAGCGTCGGGACGCACACCGCGTCCGGGCGCAGCTGCCGGGCCAGCGCCGTCAGGACGCCGTCCGGGCCGAGCTCCACGAGCGTGCCGATGCCGTCCAGCGCGCCGACGGCGTCCGCGAAGCGGACGGGCCGGCGGACCTGCTCGACCCAGTACTCCGGGTCCGTCCACTCCCCCGGTCCCACCCGTCGGCCGGTCACGCTCGACACCGCCGGCGTCGACGGCTCGGCGAAGGCCAGGGACTTCACGACGGTGCGGAACTCCGCCAGCATCGGCTCCATCAGCCGGGAGTGGAACGCGTGGCCGGTCCGCAGCCGACTGGTCTTCCAGCCGCGCCCGGCCGCGAGCAGGGCCGCCTCCTCCACCGCGTCCGCGGCCCCGGAGACCACCACGGCCGCCGGGCCGTTCACCGCCGCGACGTCCAGCGTGCCGAGCGCCGCCCGGACGTCGGCCTCGGAGGCTCCGACCGCGAGCATCGCCCCGCCGGCGGGTAGGGCCTGCATCAGCCTGCCGCGCGCCGCGACCAGCGTGGCCGCGTCCGCGAGCGACAGCACCCCGGCCACGTGCGCGGCAGCGATCTCACCGATCGAGTGCCCGACCAGGACGTCCGCCCGCACACCCCAGTGCGTGAGCAGCGCGTGCAACGCCACCTCGACGGCGAACAGCGCCGGCTGCGCGTACCCGGTCCGGTGGACGAGGTCCTCGTCGTGGAGCGCGACGGCCAGCGGCACGCCCAGGTGCGGGTCCAGCGCGGCGGTGACGGTGGCCAGCGCGTCCGCGAACACCGGGAACTCGGCGGCGAGTGCCGCCCCCATGGCCGCCCGCTGCGCGCCCTGGCCGGTGAAGAGGAACGCCCGCTTCCCGCGGACCGCGACCCCTTCGACCATGCCCTCGCCCCGGCCTCCGGAGGCCCAGGCGGTCAGCGCGTCGGCCGCCCGTGCCAGGCCGTCGTCGGTCCGCTGCGCGAGGAACACGGCCCGGTGCGGCAGCGCGGCCCGCAGGGTGGTCGACCGGGCGAGGTCGGCCGGGGACCCGTCCGGATGCTCCCGCAGGTGGCGGCCGAGCCGTCCGGCCTGCCGGCGCAGCGCGTCGGCGTCCGGTCCGCTGACGACCAGCGGCACCACCCGGCCGGCCGCCGGAGCGGGCGCGGACGGGGTCTGGGGGGCGGACGGGGTCTGGGGGGCGGGGGGTTCCTCCACGATGACGTGGGCGTTGGTGCCGCTGATGCCGAACGACGAGACGGCCGCCCGGCGCGGACGGTTCACCGCCGGCCAGGGGCGGGCCTCGGTGAGCAGTTCCACGTCCCCGGACGCCCAGTCCACCTGGGGGGTGGGCGCGTCGACGTGCAGCGTGCGGGGCAGCACGCCGTGCCGCATCGCCTGGACCATCTTGATGATGCCGGCCGCCCC
>NZ_JAQYWW010000650.1:0-2720 GCF_036322525.1 Streptomyces sp. BE20
ACATCACCAGCGTGAGCACGGACACCAGGACCGCACCCACGGCCACGGTCCAGGAAAGCTGTATCGGGGTCAGGTTCATAACGGATCGGCCTCGCTGTGGGAATTGAAGGACAGGTCTGATCATCCGAAAAGCGTGGGACCCTAAGGCAGGAGACCGAACAGCGCCGATCTGTCGGTGAGTTCAGGGTTCTGTGCTCGGGCCGGCCGCAGGCTCCGGGCCGGGTGGTTCGGAGGCCTGAGGGAGGTCCTGCGCGGCCGCATCCGGCCTGGGCCCGGCCGTTCCGCTCGGATGTGTTCGGTGCGGTGCGGGATAGTCCGGCGAGAACGGCGGTGGCCGTCATGGCACGCCAGGCCTCGACACCTCCCCTCCACGGGCGGGCCCCCGGCAGCGTCCGGGCCCGGCGAAGGCCGCTGCACACGGGGCGGCGGCGCCACTCGACGCCGCGTCGGGTGATCACCACCACCCCGGCTCGGGGCCGCGGCGGTGTCCACCGCAGCTCGTGGACCGGCCTCGTCACCGGGGACGGTGGCAGTGGCGGTGGCGGGGTCAGGCTGTCCCACAGTTCTCCTCGGGGCGTGCGGGTGACTCGTGTCCGTGGTGCGGCGACGCCCGTCCAGGACGGCCGGCCGTCGGCGATACGCGGAGGAAGAGTCCGGGGCGGCGCCACCGTCCCGAGGCTTCGCCAATCCGTTACGGAAGTGACTCCTGAGGATCTGGGGTACCGAGGCTCGGGCCGGTGCCGACTCCGAAACCCAAGGGGCGTCCGCTGTTTGCCCTCACCACCCTCACCCGCTCCGAGGGCTCGCCCGTCGCCGCACTCGTCACCGGGATGCCGGAGAGCATCGAAATCCGACCGGCACGCACTCCGCCCGATTCGACCGGACGGCCCTCCCCCGCCACCTGGCCCTGACGAGCGGCCGTGGCGACGGCCCGGCGGACGCGCCGATCGGCGGCTTCGCGCACCCACGCGCCGTGGGGGCGCCGGGACAACGGTCACGGAACCTCCGGGGCGGTGCACAGACCGCTCGAACCGGCCACCCGTAGGGACCGCCCGGATGTCGGTCCACTCCGCCAGGGTCTCGACGATGGCGAGGCCACGGCCGCGTCCCTCCGGATCGACGCCGGAGGCACTCGGCACGGCACCCGCATGAGAGCCGCTCTCGAACGGGCGTCGGCAGGCCCCCGCTGCACACCCGGACAGTCACCTCCGAGGTGACGAACCATCGAGCCCGAAGTAGGAGCGGGCCGCGGGCACGTACATCAGCACCTGTCCGACCACCGGGGGGACCACGAGGACGGTGATCGTCGCCGTAGCGGAGTCGGCATCTCCGTACAGTGCAGCGACGGCCACCAAACCGACCCCGGCGCACAGGCCCATGACGGTGAGGACGGTCAGAACCGCCCTGGCCCTCCGTCGGCCGGCGCGGGCCGCGCGGGCCACGGCGACGAACGCTCCCAGCACCGCTACCGCAGGGAACAGGAGCACGAAGTCTCCCACCTCCAGCCCGATGCGGACCCGCTCCGAGAAAACCGCCGCCAGCGCGACCCCTCCCGCGAACGCGATCAACAACCACAGCCGGAAGGACCAGCGCACCGCACCAGGAACCGGCGGGACGGCAGGGTCGCGGCTCAGACGGTCAGAAGGGGTCATGCGGGCGGTCATGCGGGTGTCCTCCACGGGATTTCGTGCGGCGGCGTGCCGGCGGCGCACCCGCGTCCGGTCAAGGGTGGAACGGCGCGTCCACCGAGCGACGGGCCTCGGAGATCGAACCGTCTCGCCCCTCCGAGCGAACACGCGCGAACGTGTTCGAATTGAACGGGTTCAAATATAGCCCTTCCAGAGTCGGCCGCGAGCCAGGAGTCCACCAGGACACGGCTCCGCGGACCGGTGAGCGGCGATCGGATCCGGCCAATGAAGCAGGTCAAGGTGGCGGGTTCCGTCGCAGACCAGAACACGGGTGTCGCGGGCGCCAGAAGGAACCCGCCGGTCCGGCCACACCCGGGCAAATCGACAGGTGACCGAATGCCACCCCTCCGACCCCACAATCGCTCATGTTCAAACACGATCTCGAACTTGATGGCTACTATTCCACCACTGCCTCCCCGGGATCCGCTCCGGGAGCGTTGACGCTGCATGCAGCCTCGACACCGGACTCCCTGCCGCTGCCGCCAGGGCCGCCTGTCGCCACATGAATGTCATGCCCATGACTTGATGGTGTTCTGCATGCCGCCCCCTGCACCGTCCAGAGCCGCAGCGGCCCCGCCCGGCGTCCCACCTGACGCACCACCGGCTGGCCGTTCGCTGCGCCGCACCCTGCGGCGCGGACCCGTGCCCGTCCGCACCAGCGGTCGGCAGGCAAAGGAGTGCCCGTGTCCCGCCAAGCTCCCCTGCACAGTCTCGCCGCGCTCGCCGTCACCACAGTCCTGCTGGTGACCGGCGCCCCGGTGGTCGCCGCTCAGGAGGTGTCCCCCACCCCGGCCGCGGCCGACCGGCAGGGCGCAACCGTCGCCCGATACCTCGGGCTCGCTCCCCAGGAGAAGCTCGTCGCCAAGGACGCCGTCCTCGACCCGGACGGCTCCCGGCACCTGCGCTACGAACGGACCTACTCCGGGCTCCCCGTCCTGGGCGGCGACCTCGTGGCGCACCAGGCCCCGAACGGAACCCTGCGCGGTGTCGACCGCGCGTCCGACGCACCCCTGACCGGCCTGAACACCTCAC
>NZ_JAQYWW010000651.1:0-373 GCF_036322525.1 Streptomyces sp. BE20
GGGGGGGGGGGGGGGGGGGGGGGGGGGGGGGGGGGGGGGGGGGGGGGGGGGGCGCGGGGCGGCGGGCCGGCCCGGCCGGCGCCGCCCCCCCGCCCCCCCGGCCGCCCCCCGCCCCCCCCCCCCACCCCCCAGCCCCCCCCCCCCACACACCCACCCCCAAAAGAGTCTGCCCACCAACCCCACGACCACGCCCCCCCCCCCCCCCACCCCCCCCCCCCCCACACCCCCCCCCCCCCGCGCCCCCCCCCCCCCCCGCACCGCTTTAGACCCCGTACGGCTGACCCCCGCTCTGTCGGGGTGGCGGGCGGGCTGGCGTGTGCTGGGGCGTCATGCGACGGCTGACCCCCGCGCTTGCGGGGAGGACTCGCTCAAC
>NZ_JAQYWW010000652.1:0-314 GCF_036322525.1 Streptomyces sp. BE20
CGGCCCGGCCCGCCGCGCGGGCGGCCCCCGCGGACCGCCCCGCCTCGCCCGCCCGGGCTGCGCCCGCCCCCTGGGCCGGGCGGCCCGCTCCACATGTCGCGCTGGCTGGGGTTGCGTTGCTGCTTGAGCCCGCGCCCCCGCCCCGCCCCCCCCCGCGGGGGGTCCCCGCACCACCCCCCCGCCGGGGCGGGTTCTTAACCCACAACAACCCTCCCGGCGGGGCCCCCCCCCCGGGCCCCCCGCCGCGGCGCGTCCTCGGCGACGCCGCCCCGGCTTCCGCCCCGCCGCCCCGGCGGTCGCTCGGCAGACCGCTC
>NZ_JAQYWW010000653.1:0-333 GCF_036322525.1 Streptomyces sp. BE20
CGGCGGGCGCGAGGCGCAACCGGGGGTTGCAGAGGAGTCCCAGGGCTGTGGCCAGAGACTCGGTAACCGGCTCGCTGGGAACCTCTCACCGAATCCACCGGGGGACGCGGGAGCGGTCGCGGTGGAGGTCGCGTGGGGGGAGGTGATGGGCATCCCGAGGCGCTGGCCGAGGCCGCGGGGGGAGGCTCGACGCGGGGGGGGTGTGGGTGGGGGGGGGGGTGGGGGGCGGGGTGGGGGGCCGCGGCGCCGGGGCGCCCGGGGGCGCGGGGGGGGGGGGGGGCGCGGCGGGCGGCCGCCGCGGCCCCCCCGCCCGCACCCCCCCCCCCCCCCCCC
>NZ_JAQYWW010000654.1:0-374 GCF_036322525.1 Streptomyces sp. BE20
GGGGCCCCAGCGCAAAACCCACACCACCCCCAACAACCAACCAGAAGTGCCGAAGGCCAACACCACCGGCTATCCCCCCCCCCCACCCCCCCCCACCCACCCCCCCCCCCCCAAAAAAAAAAAACAAAAAAAACCACCAAACACACACCACCAAAACCAAAAAAAAAAAAAAAAAAAAAACCCAAAAAAAAAACACAAAAAAACCCCCCCCCCCCCCCACCCCCCCCCCCCCCCCCCCACCACACCCCCCCCCAGAGCCCGCTCCCCCCACCCCCCCCCCCCCCCCACCCACACCCCAACAAAAACACCCCCACCCACCCCCACCCAACCCCCCCCCCCCACACCCCCCCCCCCCCCACCACACACACCCTCAC
>NZ_JAQYWW010000655.1:0-323 GCF_036322525.1 Streptomyces sp. BE20
CGGCGGGCCGTCGTGGTCGCCGCCGATCAGGCGCAGGCGCTGACCGGACTGCGGGCGCTGTCCTCCGGCGAGGCTGTGCCCGGGTTGGTGGCGGGCCGGGCGGAGGTGGCGGGCCGGTCGGTGTTCGTGTACCCGGGTCAGGGTTCGCAGTGGGTGGGGATGGGCCGGCGTCTGTCGGCCGAGTCTCACTTGAACGACACCTCACAGGCTGACTTAGACGGATCTCAGAAAACTTATGACTACTGTTCGTTGGAGCAATATGAGAATCACTTTCCGGCTACCCCATCGCTCGAGAGACAGCATGTGCTTCAGACCCTCTCGTA
>NZ_JAQYWW010000656.1:0-2173 GCF_036322525.1 Streptomyces sp. BE20
GCGGCGTCGCGCGCAGGGTCTGCCGGGTACCGCCGTCGCGTGGGGCCCGTGGGCCCGGGTGGGCATGGCGGCGGACGACGAGACGGCCGCGCAGTTGCGCCGCCGGGGTCTGAGCCCGATGGATCCCGCCCGGGCGCTGGCCGCGCTGGCGTCGGCCGTCGGGTCGGGGGACGAGGCGGTCACCGTCGCGGACGTGCGGTGGTCGGAGTTCCTGCCGCTGTTCACGGCGGCGCGTGAGCGGCCGTTCCTGGCCGACCTGCCGGAGGCCGTCGAGCTCGCTGTCGCTCCGGAGTCGGGCTCCGGGCCGGCTGCGCGGTTGGCGGGTCTGTCGTCGGCGGAGCGGCAGCGGACCGTGCTGGAGCTGGTCCGGGCCGAGGTCGCGGCGGTGCTGGGGCACGCGTCGGCCGGGGCGGTCGAGGCGTCGCGGGCGTTCAAGGAGCTGGGCTTCGACTCGCTGACCGCCGTCGAGCTGCGGAACCGTCTGCGGTCGGCGACCGGGCTGGCGCTGCCGGCGACGCTGGCGTTCGACTACCCGAGCGCCGAGCGGCTCGCCGCGTTCGTCCTGGAACAGATGGTCGGTGCGACCGCCCCGGTGGCGGGCCCCGAGGTCACGACCGAGGCCACCGACGATCCGATCGTCATCGTCGGGACGGGCCTGCGACTGCCGGGCGGGGTGGAGACACCCGAGGCGTTCTGGGATCTGGTGGCCGAGGGCCGGGACGGCATCGGCGCGTTCCCGACGAACCGCGGCTGGGACCTGGAAGGGCTGTACCACCCGGATCCGGAGCACGCGGGCACCTCCTACGCCCGCGAGGGTGGATTCCTCCACGACGCGGGCGAGTTCGACGCCGCGCTGTTCGGGATCTCGCCGCGCGAGGCGTTGACGATGGATCCGCAGCAGCGCCTGTTGCTGGAGACGTCGTGGGAGGCGTTGGAGCGGGGTGGGGTCGATCCGCTGGGCCTGCGCGGCGAGCCGGTCGGTGTGTTCGTCGGTGCCTCGTTCATGGGGTACGGCACCGGATCGGTGGAGGGCGGGGAGGGCCTGGAGGGGCACCTGCTGACGGGTACGGCCTCGTCGGTGATGTCCGGCCGGATCTCCTACACGTTCGGGCTCGAAGGCCCTGCGGTGACCATCGACACGGCGTGCTCGTCGTCGCTGGTCGCGCTGCACCTGGCCGCGCAGGCGCTGCGGTCGGGTGAGTGCTCGATGGCGCTGGTCGGCGGCGTCACCGTGATGCCGACGCCAGACATCTTCGTGGAGTTCTCGCGTCAGCGGGGTCTGGCGCCCGACGGCCGGTGCAAGTCGTTCGGTGCGGGTGCGGACGGGACGGGTTGGTCCGAGGGGGCCGGTGTCCTGCTGGTCGAGCGGTTGTCGTCGGCGCGGGCTGCCGGTCGTCAGGTCCTGGCGGTGGTCCGGGGTACGGCGGTGAACCAGGACGGTGCGTCGAACGGTCTGACGGCGCCGAACGGTCCGTCGCAGCAGCGGGTGATCCGGGCGGCGTTGGCGCAGGCGGGCCTGTCGGCGTCCGACGTGGACGTGGTCGAGGCGCACGGCACCGGCACGACGCTCGGTGACCCGATCGAGGCCCAGGCGCTGCTGGCGACGTACGGTCAGGACCGGGACGGCGGTGACCCGCTCTGGCTGGGGTCGGTGAAGTCCAACATCGGGCACACGCAGGCGGCGGCCGGTGTCGCGGGCATCATCAAGATGCTGCTGGCGATGCGGCACGAGACGCTCCCCGCCACCCTGCACGCGGAAGAGCCGTCGGCGGAGGTCGACTGGTCCGTAGGCGCAGTCGGGTTGCTGACGGAGTCGCGGCCGTGGAGCGCCGGGGACCGGCCTCGTCGGGCGGGTGTGTCGGCGTTCGGCGTGAGCGGGACGAACGCGCACGTGATCCTGGAAGAGCCCCCGGTGGCGGAGCCGGCCTCGGTACCGGTCGCGCACCTGCCTGTGGTACCGGTGCTGCTGTCCGGCCGGACCCCGGACGCGCTGCGGGCCCAGGCGGAGCGGCTGAGGACGGTGTCGGGTACGGACCTGTCGGCCGTGGCGGCGGCTGCGGCGCGGCGTCCGGTGCTGGCGCATCGTGCGGTGGTGCTCGCGGGTGGGACCGACGAGCTGATGACCGGGCTGGACGCGGTGGCGTCCGGTGCGGGTGGTCTGACGGGCACCGCA
>NZ_JAQYWW010000657.1:0-212 GCF_036322525.1 Streptomyces sp. BE20
ACCGACCCCCGCGCCCACCTCCCCGGCCTCGCCCGATCCCTCAACAACCTCGCCAACCACCAGTCCGACGTCGGCGACCGGGCAGCCGCCCTGACCTCCGCCACCGAAGCCGTCACCCACTACCGCACGCTCGCCGACACCAACCGCGCCGCCTACCTCCCCCGGCTCGCCGGCGCCCTCAACAACCTCGCGACCCGGCAGGCCGAGCACGG
>NZ_JAQYWW010000658.1:0-14276 GCF_036322525.1 Streptomyces sp. BE20
CTGGACCCAGTCCCGCCAGATCGTCCCCGGCTGGTACGGCGTCGGCGCCGGCCTCGCCGCCGCCCGCGAGGCCGGTCTCGGCGACGTGCTCGACGAGATGTACGGCCAGTGGCACTTCTTCCGCAACTTCCTGTCCAACGTCGCCATGACGCTGGCCAAGACCGACCTGCGGATCGCCCGTCACTACGTCGAGCAGCTGGTCCCGGCCGAGCTGCACCACGTCTTCGACCAGATCGTGGCCGAGCACGACGTGACCCTGCGCGAGGTCCTCCGGCTCACCGGGGAGAGCGAGCTGCTGGAGCGCAACCCGGTGCTCAAGCAGACCTTCACCGTCCGCGACGCCTACCTGGACCCGATCTCCTACCTCCAGGTCGCGCTGCTGCGCCGCCAGCGCGAGGAGGCCTCGACCGGCCGCAAGGAGGACCCGCTGCGGGCCCGGGCCCTGCTGCTGACCGTCAACGGCATCGCCGCCGGTCTGCGCAACACCGGCTGACCCCGGCCGGAACACCCGGAACACCCGGAGGGCCCCGCGGCACGTGCCGCGGGGCCCTCCGCCGTCCCCGGCCGGACGAGCGGCGCCCGGCCGGTCCGGCGACGTCCGGCCCGCCCGTTGCCGGTCAGTCCAGCGGCCGCACCTCGATCACCAGCGGCCCGTACCGGGCCAGGACGTCCGCCCGGGCGGTCGGGGCCTGCGCGGTGACGACGAGCACGCCGGTGCCGTCCTCCGAGACGTACACGTCGGAGATCGTCACGTTCCGCTCCGCCCAGTAGTCCCGGTCGTCCACCTTGATCCGCTGCGCCAGCGCGTGGAAGAACTTCCGCGATCCGGGCACGTCCACGAAGTTGATCCCCACCCCGAGGTGCGGAACGGTGTTCAGCACCACCTGGTCGAGCTCGCTCCCCGGGACCCGCATCACGTACACCTCGCCGGTCCCCAGGTCACTGCAGACGCCGAAGTAGTGCTCCGGGTAGCTCCCCGCGCCGATTCGCCTGATGTCGGCGGACACGTCGATCGGGTGGCGGTTGACCTGGCCCCCGCTCGTGCTCGACCCGGGCTTCGGCGACGCGGGCAGGGTCGGCCCCGCGGTGGTGGTCGGCGGGGTCGAGGGCGGCGTCGAGGGCGGGGTCGACGGGGCGTGCGCCTCCTCCCAGGTGGGCAGCCGCAGCGCGGCCGGGCCCCCCGCGCAGACCCCGAGCATCCCTCCCGTGTCGATGGAGCTCGACGTCGACGGCTGCGGGTGCAGGGTCTGCGACGACGTCCCTCCGGGGGTCGGCGGGGGCGGTCCCCAGCCGGTGGCCCCGGCCGCGGCCGGACCCGCCGGCCCGGCGGCCCCGGCCCCGCCGACCCCCACCTGTGTCAGCGCCCCGATGCCGACCGCCAACACCGCCGCCCCCGCCGCCACCCGCAGCGCCAGCCCCTGCCGCGACCGGCGCCGGCCGGCGGCCCTCAGCTCCGCCAGCGGCGGGCTGCCCCCCGCCGAGCGGGCCCGCGCCCCGAGCCGGACGACCAGCTCCTCCTCGAACCGGTCCGCAGCGCCGTCCGCGGCGCCCCGACCGTCCCTGTCCTCAGCCGTCATGGCCCACCATCTCCTTCGCCGGTGCCAGTTCCTGTCGAAGCGTCTTCATCGCGCGGGCCAGGTGGGTCCTGGCCGTCGTCAGTGAGCATCCGAGCTCCTCGGCCACCTGGGCCACCGACCGATCGGCGTAGTACCGCAGGACCACCGCCGTCCGCTGACGCGGCGACAGTGATCTCAGGGCCCGCTCCAGTTGCTCGTCCCGTGCGTCGACCGCGGCCACCGGGGTGTCCGGCAGTTGCGGCGTCAGCACCTCACGACGGGTCCGCCGCCAACGCGACACGTGCGTACGGACCATCGCCTTGCGGACGTAGCCCTCGGTCGCGCCGGGGTCCCGGATCGCACCGCGCCGGGCGTACACCCGGGCCAGGGCGTCGTGCAGGAGGTCCCGTGCGTCGTGGACGTCCCCCGTGATCAGGAACGCGCCACGCAGCAGCGCCTGGTACCGCGCCGCGACGAACTCGTCGAACGGGTCACCCGTGGTGCCGTCCGGCCGCATCGATTCGCGCTTCATGCCCACAGGACGCCCCGGCCGCCGGGAACGGATGACAGCCGCGGGAAAATGCCGGAGGGGCCGGCGTCCGCACCTCGGACCCGGCCCCTCCGTTCTCCGTCACTCCGTCAGATCGCCCGCGCGCCGGCGCCTGACCCACAGGGCCGCGCCGCCCGCGGCCACGACCAGGCCGCCGCCGACGGCCAGCAGGCCCGCGTCACCGCCGACCGAGCCGCCGAGCACCGGGCCGACGAACTGCGCCGAGACCGGCTCCGGGGACACCACACCCGGATCGGGATCCGCCACCGGATCGGCGTGCGCCACACCGCCGGAGAGCAGCACGCCGGCCGCGCCCAGCGCACCCGCCGTGCCCACCCGCCGTCCGAGCTTCCTCAGTCGAACCACCCGGATCCGCCGAAGGCGTCGGACCGGCCGCAAACTCCGCATCGAGAACTCCCCAGAACCCGTTCGCGTACTGGCCTGACGCTATCCGATCCGCACAGCCTTCTCACACGCATTCAGGTTTGGACGACCAAGCGTTGCACGACTGTTGTGCAGCCCCCCGCCGCCCGTTCGTACGCAGCCCGCGGCACGGCGCCGGGCCGCCCCGACGGTGCCGCACGGCAGGTCGGACCCGGCCCGCCGCACGCCGACGGCCCCGGCGCGCGCCCTGCCCCGGACCCGGCCGGACGACGCCCGACCGGCCCGGGCCGTGACGCGACTCACACGGCGGCGGTCAGAAGTTGTACGTCGACTGGGCCCGCTCCAGACCCTCCGAGAGCAGCGCCTCCACCGCGTCCGCCGAGCGGTCCACGAACCACTCCAGCTCCTTGCGCTCGGTGGCGGAGAAGTCCTTCAGCACGAAGTCCGCGACCTCCATCCGGCCCGGCGGGCGGCCGATCCCGCACCGCACCCGGTGGTACTCCGGCCCCAGCGACTTGGTGATCGACTTCAGGCCGTTGTGGCCGTTGTCCCCGCCGCCCGACTTCAGCCGGAGCGCCGCGTAGTCGATGTCCAGCTCGTCGTGGACGGCCACCAGCGCCGAGGTCGGCGCCTTGTAGAAGTCCCGCAGCGCGGTGACCGGGCCACCGGAGAGGTTCATGAACGACATCGGCTTGGCCAGCACCACCCGGCGCCCGCCCAGCCGCCCCTCGGCCACCTGGGCCCGGCTCTTGTGCGCCTTGAACCTGGCACCCATCCGCTGCGCCAGCAGGTCCACCACCATGAACCCGATGTTGTGCCGGTTCCTGGCGTACTGCTCCCCCGGGTTGCCCAGCCCCACCACCAGCCAGGGGCCCTCGTACACGTCCTCGCTCATCCCACCGCTCCTCGTGGTCACCTGCACCGCCATCATCCCGGACGCACCGCTGCCCCGGTCGCTCCCCGTACGGGGAGCGACCGGGGCAGCGGTCTCAAGCTGTTCGACAGGCCGGTCGAAGGGCCTGCCGGGAAGCCTGCCGAAAGGCTCAGGCCTCGGCGTCGGCCTCGGTGCCCTCGGCCTCGGCCGGGGCGGCCTGGGCGGCGATGACCTGCAGCACGACGGTGTCGCCGTCGACGGCCAGGGTCACGCCGGACGGCAGGGTGATGTCCTTGGCGTGGATGGAGGCACCGGCCTCCAGGCCCTCGACCGAGACGGTGACGGCCTCGGGCAGGTGGGTGGCCTCGGCCTCGACCGGCAGGGCCTGCAGGACGTGCTCCAGCAGGTTGCCGCCCGGGGCCAGCTCGCCCTCGGCCTGGACCGGGATCTCGACGGTGACCTTCTCGCCGCGCTTCACCAGCAGCAGGTCGACGTGCTCGATGGTGCGCTTGATGGCCTCACGCTGGACGGCCTTCGGCAGGACGAACTCGTCCTTGCCCTCGATCGGCACGACCAGCAGGGCGTTCGGGGTCTTCAGGGCCATCATCAGGTCGTGGCCGGGCAGGTTCAGGTGAACCGGCGCGAGGCCGTGGCCGTAGACGACACCGGGGACGAAGCCGGCACGGCGGGCGCGACGGGCGGCACCCTTGCCGAACTCGGAACGGGTCTCAGCGGCGATGCGGATCTCGGACACGACTGCACTCCTCGTAAAAGCTGGCGCGGGGTGCAGGCAATGCGAAAAAACCGCCGGGACCACACCCTCGTAACATTCGGGGGTCACTCGGCGGCGCAACGACTTCTGCCGGTGCCCGGAAAATCCGGCGCCGGCAGCGCGTCGATCACGGAGCGGGCACCCGGCAAGCAGGCACACGGCATCCCTCGCCGAGCAGTTTCACGAGTCTAACCGGACCGGTGGCCTCTCGCGAAATCGGCGGCGACCCCGGCTCCCGAGGGAACCGGGGTCGCCTGCACGGGGCTCGGTCGGTGCGCACCCGCGAAGGTCAGTGCACACCCTCGAAGAGGCTGGTGACCGAGCCCTCCTCGAACACCTCGCGGATGGCGGCCGCGATCGACGGGGCGATCGACAGCGTCGTGATCTTGTCGAGCTGGATCGAGGCCGGGGTCGGCAGCGTGTTGGTGAACACGAACTCGCTGACCCGCGAGTTCTTCAGCCGGTCGGCCGCCGGGCCGGAGAGCACACCGTGGGTGGCCGCCACCAGGACGTCCGCGGCGCCGTTCTCGAAGAGCGCGTCGGCCGCGGCGCAGATCGTGCCGGCGGTGTCGATCATGTCGTCGACGAGGACGCAGACCCGGTCCTGCACGTCACCGACCACGTCGGCCGAGAGGATGGTGTTGGCCTGCGTGATGTCACGGCGCTTGTGGATGATCGCCAGCGGCGCGTCCAGACGGTCGCACCACTGGTCGGCGACCTTCACCCGGCCGGCGTCCGGCGAGACCACGGTGAGCTTCGCCCGGTCGACCCGGCCGCCCACGTAGTCCGCCAGCAGCGGCAGCGCGAACAGGTGGTCCACCGGGCCGTCGAAGAAGCCCTGGATCTGCGCGGTGTGCAGATCCACGGCCATCAGCCGGTCGGCGCCCGCCTGGCGCAGCAGGTCGGCCACCAGCCGGGCCGAGATGGGCTCGCGGCCCAGGTGCTTCTTGTCCTGGCGGGCGTACCCGTAGAACGGCAGGATCGCGGTGATGCTCCGGGCCGAGGCCCGCTTGAGAGCATCGATCATGATCAGCTGTTCCATGATCCACTGGTTGATGGGAGCCGTGTGGCTCTGCATCACGAAGCAGTCCGCGCCTCGCGCCGACTCCAGGAAACGGACGTAGATCTCACCGTTGGCGAAGTCCAGGGCCTTGGTCGGGACGAGTTCGGTCCCCAGCGATTCGGCCACCTCCCTCGCCAGCTCGGGGTGGGCACGGCCGGAGAAGAGCTTCAGCTTCTTCTCGCCCGACGTGGTGATCCCGCTCACTGCCACCGTCTCCTCGCGTTGCTGACGCTGAACCCGTCCGCACCGCACAGGCAGGCTCGCGCCTGCCTGCGGGAGGGAGTCGGGGAATTGTCGGTACGCCTGGACACGGGCGGTAGGCCCTGCGGCGCACGCATGACCCCAAGGTTACGCGCCCGCACAGAAACCGTCCGCCCCGGGACCATCTGCCGGACCGGCACCCGACCGGTCAGGCCTCCGGCGAGGTCTCCCGGCCGGCGGCCGTGGCAGCCGCCGCGGCCTGCGCCGATGTCGTTCCGGGGCGCTTGCGCTCGACCCAGCCGGGGATGTTCCGCTGCTGTGCCCGGCCCACGCCGAGCGCGCCCGCCGGAACGTCGTTGGTGATCACCGAACCGGCCGCGGTGTAGGCGCCGTCACCGACCGTCACGGGAGCGATGAACATGTTGTCGGAACCGGTACGGCAGTGCGCCCCGATGACGGTGCGGTGCTTGTTGACCCCGTCGTAGTTCACGGTGACCGAGGCCGCGCCGACGTTGGCGCCCTCGCCGATGGTGGCGTCGCCGATGTACGAGAGGTGCGGCACCTTGGCGCCCTCGCCCAGCTCGGAGTTCTTCACCTCGACGTAGGTGCCGACCTTCGCCTTCCGGGCCAGCTTCGCGCCCGGCCGCAGGTACGCGTACGGCCCGGCGACGGCGAGGTCGCCGACCTCGGCGCCGTCCGCCGTGGTGTTGGTCACACGCGCGCCGGCGCCGATCCGGGTGTCCTTGATCGTCGAGTTGGGGCCCACCTCGCAGCCCTCGCCCAGGTGCGTGCCGCCCTGCAGCTGCGTGTTGGGCAGCACCACCGCGTCCGGCTCGTACGACACCTGGACGTCGAACCACGTGGTCGCCGGGTCCACCACGGTGACGCCGGCCCGCATCGCGCGGTCCAGCAGCCGGTCGTTGAGCAGCCGGCGGGCGTGGGCCAGCTGCACCCGGTCGTTGATGCCGAGGATGTCCCGGTAGTCGGCGGCGACGACCGCGCCCACCCGGTGGCCCGCCTTGCGCAGGATCTGCAGGGTGTCGGTGAGGTACTCCTCGCCCTGCGAGTTGTCGGTGGTCACCTCGGCGAGCGCCTGCACCAGCAGCCCGGCGTCGAAGGCGAAGACCCCCGAGTTGATCTCGTCGATCGCCCGCTGGGCGTCCGAGGCGTCCTTCTCCTCGACGATCGCCGCGACCGCGCCGTCCACGCCGTCACGCAGGATCCGGCCGTAGCCGAAGGGGTCCGGCACCACGGCGGTCAGCACGGTGACGCCGTTGCCCTGCGCGTCGTGCGCGTCGGCCAGGGCGCGCAGCGTCTCCCCGGTCAGCAGCGGCGCGTCCCCGGTGGTGACGATCACCGTGCCGTCCAGCTCGATCCCGTCGGCGGCCAGCGCCTCCAGCGCCGTCCGCACGGCGTGCCCGGTGCCGTTCTGCTCCTCCTGCACGACGGCGCGGGCCTGCGGATGACGGGCCGCCAGGTGCTCCCGGACCTTCTCCCGGAGGTGGCCGATCACCACGACCAGCTGGCCCGGCGTCAGCTCCTCCGCGGCCGCCACCGCATGGCCGACCAGGGACCGTCCGCACACCTCGTGCAGCACCTTCGGCAGGCTGTTCGACTTCATCCTGGTCCCGCCACCGGCGGCAAGCACGACAACGGCGGCGGGCGAATTGGCACTCACGGGGGGAGGCTCCTCATTCGGTTCACAGAGAGGGCAGAGCAGCCCGGCCGGGACAACAGGCCGGTCGCCTTCGCACAGTCCGCCGGACAGCCCAGACAATACCGGCGGCCGGGTGACACGCGCAGTCGAGGCGCGGGGTGGCTCCGCCGCTAGGATTCGAACCCAGACAAAGGCCTCCAAAGGGCCCTGTGCTGCCATTACACCACGGCGGACAGTCGCTGAAACCCTACCCGAGTCAACCTCGTCCTGGGTATCCGCTGCACCAATCCTCCGACCCCGATCCGACGGCAGGGACGGGCGCCTCCCCGCACGGTGATGACCAGGCAGCCGCGGTGGGCGTCACCGGTGTTCCGCGGCCGGGCAGGTGGACACGGGCCGGATCGGGACGTCAGCCATCCAGTCGGGTGAATTCACCCATGCGCCGCCCGGCGGCGTATTCCCTTGTTGGCGGGGCACAACCTACGATTCCGTAGGTTACGCGAACGTAGCCTCCCGTCCTCTCCCCGCAAGGGACACCCATGAGCATCCAGGCAGGCGAGGCGCGCGCCGACTCCACGCGCTCCACCGCCACCCCCCACTCCGACCCCCCGGACGCCGACTCCCCGGACCCCGGCCCGCCTCAGCTCTCCGCCACCCGCGGCGGGGAACGGCAGGGGGCCGCCGAGCGGATCGCACTCGGCCTCTTCATCGCCGTCCCGTTCGCCGCCCTGGTCGCCGCCGTCCCGGTGGCCTGGGGATGGGGACTCGGCTGGACCGACCTCGCGATCGCCGCGGTGATGTACTTCCTCACCTGTCACGGCATCACCGTCGGCTACCACCGCTACTTCACCCACGGCGCCTTCAAGGCCAACCGGCCGCTGCGGATCGCCCTCGCGATCGCCGGCTCGCTGGCGATCGAGGGGCCGCTGGTGCGCTGGGTGGCCGACCACCGCAAGCACCACCGGTACAGCGACAAGGAGGGCGACCCGCACTCGCCCTGGCGCTACGGCGAGTCCGTCCCGGCCCTGCTCAAGGGCCTCTGGTGGGCCCACATGGGCTGGCTCTTCGACGAGGAGCAGACCTCCCAGCTCAAGTACGCCCCCGACCTCATCCGCGACCCGGCCATAAGGCGGATCTCCCGGCTGTTCTGGCTCTGGACCGCCCTCTCGATGCTCATTCCCCCGCTGGTCGGCGGGCTGGTCACGCTCTCCTGGCAGGGCGCGCTCTCCGCCTTCTTCTGGGGGTCGCTGGTCCGCGTGGCACTGCTGCACCACGTCACCTGGTCGATCAACTCGATCTGCCACGCGGTCGGCCACCGGCCGTTCCGCTCCCGCGACCGCTCCGGCAACGTCTGGTGGCTGGCCGTGCTCTCCTGCGGCGAGTCCTGGCACAACCTGCACCACGCCGACCCGACCTCGGCCCGGCACGGTGTCCTTCGTGGACAGATCGACTCCTCGGCCCGGCTGATCCGCTGGTTCGAGCTGGCCGGCTGGGCCAGGGACGTCCGCTGGCCGGACGCACAGCGGATCGCCGCCCGCCGCGCCGCATGAGGGCCCGCCTGCAGCATGATGTAGGGGTGAACGGGAGCAGCGCAGACAGCACAGGCGGCCACCGGAGCACGCGGACGGACGCGGCGCCCGATCCGGCGCAGGCCCGTCCGCGTGCCGCCGCCGGGGCGGACGGTGCTGCGCCGGCACCGCGCCGCCGTGGCGGCCGGGTACGGATGACCGGCAAGCAGCGTCGGGAGCAGCTGCTGGAGGTCGGCCGCATCGTGTTCGCGGAGCGCGGCTACGACGGCACCTCGGTGGAGGAGATCGCCGAGCGGGCCGGGGTGTCCAAGCCCGTGGTGTACGAGCACTTCGGCGGCAAGGAGGGGCTGTACGCGGTGGTGGTCGACCGCGAGATGCAGCTGCTGCTGGACATGGTGACCGGGGCGCTGACCGGGGGGCACTCGCGGGAGCTGCTGGAACAGGCCGCGTTCGCGCTGATGGACTACATCGACACGTCCACGGACGGCTTCCGGATCCTGGTCCGGGACTCGCCGGTGGCCCAGTCGACGGGCACCTTCGCGTCGCTGATCAGCGACATCGCGACGCAGGTGGAGGACATCCTGGGGCTGGAGTTCAAGGCGCGGGGGTTCGACGCCCGGCTCGCCCCGATGTACTCGCAGATGCTGGTGGGCATGGTCGCACTGACCGGCCAGTGGTGGCTGGAGGTGCGCAAGCCGGAGAAGGCCGAGGTGGCCGCCCACCTGGTGAACCTGGCCTGGCACGGCCTGGAGGGGATGGAGCGGCACCCCAAGCTGGTCGGCGACCGCAAGGCCTGAGCCCGCTCAGCCCCGCCGGACCGCGACGGCGAAGATCCGGCGGAACGGGAAGACCGTGCCGTGCGGCCCGGCCGGGTAGGCCTCCCGGAGCAGCGCGCCGTACTCGGCCAGGAAGGCCGAACGGTCGGCCGGGTCGCCGAGCCGGGTGAGCACGGGCCGCAGCGCGGTGCCCTTGACCCACTCCAGCACCGGGTCGTCGCCGGTGAGCAGGGTGCGGTAGGTGGTCTCCCAGACGTCGGCGGTGCAGCCGGCCTCGGCGAGCGTCCGGAGGTACTCGTCCGGTCGGTGGACGCCGGCCCGGACGGCGTTCCCGCCCACGGACTCGCGCCAGCGCGGGCTGCGGCGGAGCTCGGCGAGCAGCACGTGGCTGGGCGACCCGAAGTTGCCGGGCACCTGGAAGGCGATCACCCCGCCGGGCCTGAGCGCCGCGGCCCAGTGCCGCAGCAGGTCGAGGTGCCCGCCGGCCGCTCCCCGCCCGCCGCCCGCCGCCGGGGAGTCCCCGGGCCCGGACCGGCCGCCCGGCTCGAAGCCGATCCACTGCAGGGCCGCGTTCGAGACGATCAGGTCGGGGGCCGCCGCCGCGGGGTCGAAGCCGGCCGCGTCGGCGAGCAGGTAGTCGGCGGTGGGCTCCCCGCCCCCGGCGCGGGCGGCGGCGAGCATCTCGGCGGAGTTGTCGACCCCGGTGATCCGCGCCCCGGGCCAGCGTTCGCGCAGGACGGCGGTGGAGTTGCCCGGGCCGCAGCCGATGTCGAGGACGGTGGCGGCGGGTTCGTTCGGCACGGAGGGGACGCGGGCGAGCAGGTCGCGCAGCGGGCGGGTCCGTTCGTCGGCGAAGCGCAGGTACTGGTCCGGGTCCCAGACGGGTGCGGACATGGCCCACCTCCCAAGTATCTCGACATCAAGATATCCAGTCGAAGCGTCCGCCCTGGAATTCTCGATGTCAAGAGACTTCACATCGACACAACCCCCGATACACTGATCGCCATGGAGGACGAGGTCGATCGGCTGGTCGCAGCATGGCGCCGAGAGCGCCCCGACCTCGACGTGGAACCACTTGAGGTGCTCAGCCGGGTCAGCCGGCTCGCGCGGCACCTCGACCGCGCCCGTCGGGCGGCCTTCGCCGAGCACGGGCTGGAGCCCTGGGAGTTCGACGTCCTGACCGCGCTGCGGCGGGCCGGCTCGCCGTACCAGCTCTCCCCCGGCCAGCTCCTCACCCAGACCCTGGTCACCTCCGGCACCATGACCAACCGGATCGACCGCCTCACCGGCAAGGGCCTGGTCAAGCGGCTGCCCGACCCGGACGACCGGCGCGGCGTCCTGGTCCGCCTCACCGACGACGGACGCGACCGCGCCGACCAGGCACTCGCCGGACTGCTCGCGCACGAGCGCGAGCTGCTCGCCCAGTTGACCGGCACTCAGCGGGGCGAACTCGCCGGACTGCTCCGGCAGCTGGTCGCCCCCTTCGACAACATCCCCTGACCGGGACCTCCCGACCCGAACCGTCCGGCCCCGAACCGTCCGGCCCGGGCCTTCCGACCCGGTGGAGGAAACCTCGGAGGTCCGCGGGGACGGGCCCCGCTCAGAAGCCGTCCGGGTAGGGCGCGCTGAGCGCCGGCACCGGGGCGGGCACGGGATCCGGCGTCCGGTAGCCCGGCAGCAGCTCGGCCAGCCGGCGGCGCACCTCGTCGTCGCTGTTCACCGCCGCCGCCTCGTACAGCCCCGTCAGGCCGCCCGCCAGGTCCTCCGGCCCGGAGCCGGACTCGGCCAGGGTCGCGTAGATCCGGGCGTGCGCGGTCGGCTGCCGCTCCTCGCCCTCGGAGAACAGCGCCTCGTTGAGCTTCTCCCCCGCCCGCAGTCCGGTGTAGCGGATCTCGACCTCGTCCCGGGCCAACTGCACCTGCTCGGCGAAGTTGTGCACCAGGTCGACGATCCGCACGGGCTCCCCCATGTCCAGCACGAACACCTCGCCGCCGCGCGCCATCCGGCCGGACTCCAGCACCAGGCCGACGGCCTCCTCGATGGTCATGAAGAACCGCGTCACGTCGGGGTGGGTGACCGTCACCGGGCCGCCGCTGCGCAGCTGCTCGGCCAGCACCGAGAGCAGCGAGCCGCGCGAACCGAGCACGTTGCCGAACCGGACGGCGGAGAACGCGCCCGTGCCGAGGTTGCGCGCGTCCCGGGCGTTCGCCTGGACGATCAGTTCGGCCAGCCGCTTGCTGGCGCCGAGCACCGACGTCGGGTCGGCCGCCTTGTCGGTGGAGATCAGCACGAACCGCTCCACCCCGGTGGCCAGCGCCGCCTCCACCAGGTGGTCGGTGCCGAGCACGTTGGACTTCACTGCCTCGCTGGGGTGCCGTTCCAGCAGCGGCAGGTGCTTGTGCGCGGCCGCGTGGAACACCACCTCGGGCTCCAGGTCGCGGAAGATCTGCTGGATCCGCGGCCGGTCCCGGATGTCGGCGATCACCAGCGACTCGTCGGTGAGCAGTGCCTCGCCCCAGATGTCCAGCTGGAGCCGGTGCAGGTTGGACTCGTCGTGGTCCAGCATGTACAGCGCGCTCGGGTTGAACGCTTGGACCTGGCGGCAGAGTTCACTGCCGATCGAGCCGCCGGCGCCGGTCACCAGCACCCGCCGGCCCTCGATCACGTCACGGACGTCGGCCGAGACCACGTGCACCTCGTGCCGGCCGATCAGCCGGTTGACGTCCAGGCTGCGCATGTCGGAGCCGACCACCTCCCGGCGGAGCGCCGCCAGGAAGGACGGCAGGTAGCGGACGGCGGCACCGGCGGCCGCGGCGGCGGTGGCCAGGGCGCGGACGCGCTGCGGGGCGAGGCCGGGGATGGCCAGGGCGACGACCTGGGCCCGGTACTCGACGGCGAGCCCGGTCAGCTCCGCGAGGGTGCCGAGGACGGGGGCGGAGTCCACCGACCGGCCGGCCTTGGCCGGGTCGTCGTCGAGCAGGCCGATCGGCACGAGACCGAACTCGGGTGCGCGGCCCAGGTCGCGGACCAGCGCGGTGCCCGCCGCACCGGCGCCCACCACCAGGGTCCGCAACCCCGTCGGCGGCGCGGCCGGGGCACGCGAAGCCGGCAGTGGGGCGCCCGGGAGCCCGTCCTGGGCGCTCTCGCCCTGGTTCGCGCCCTCCCCGGCCGTGTGCGGGCGTGCGGAAGTGCTGTGCGGCGACATGTGTCCTCCGGAGTTCCCTGACCTGACGGACCTGAGCCGGTACGGCGGTGAGACGGGCGGATCAGCCGGCGCCGGGAGCTGTGGTCGTGGCGACGGACGACGGGGCCGCAGGAGCGGCGGGCTCGGACGGACTGACACCCGCACGGCGGGCCACCGCGACAGCGGCCAGGGTGGAGTGCACCCCGAGCTTGCCGAGGACGTTCTGCATGTGCGTACGCACGGTGTGCGGGGACAGGTAGAGCCGCTCGGCGACGGCCTGCCGGCCGAGGCCGGCGACCATGCAGCGCAGGATCTGCTTCTCCCGAGGGGTGAGCGTGTCGACCAGCCGCTCGCTCTCGGTGCGGTCCCGGCGGGCGGTGGTGAGCTCCCGGATGACGCCGGTGAGCAGGGCGGGCGGCACGTGCGTCTCGTCCCGCAGCACGCCCCGCATCACCGCCAGCAGCCTGGCCAGCGAACTCTCCTTCGCCACCCAGCCGGTGGCGCCGGCGTGCAGGGCGCGGGCGGCGCGGTGCGGGTCGTCGGCGGTGGCCAGGACGATCGCCCGCAGCGCGGGATGGTGGCGGCGGATCCGGGCCAGCAGGGTGATGCCGTCGGGCACCTGGGCGGTCGACGCCGGGGCGGCGGGGGAACCCGGAACGGCCGGGGTCGCCGGCCCCGATTCCGCCGGGTACGGGCCGGCCGGGTGAGCGGCCGGGCGGAGCGCCGACGGGTGGCGGACGGCGTGCGCCCCTGGGGGCGCGCCGCCGGCACCGGGCGATCCGGCGCTGCCGAGCGGTCCGGCGAGGCCGGACGATCCTGCGGTCGGGGTGCCCGGCCCCCCGGGGACTGCGGCCGGACGGCGGGGCGAAGGCAAGGCGACGGGTCGGCGGCGAAGGACCTCCGGCGGCGGGTCGACACCCGGCTGGCGGGCCCTGCGCGCGGCGGCCCCCGCCTCGGCGACCCCCAGGTCCGCGTCGACCAGGACCACGTCGAAGGCGCGGCCCTCGGTGGCGGCACGCTCCAGCGCCCGCTCCGCGGCAGCCGCGCTGCCTGCCGCGCCGACCTCGACATCGGGCTCCGCGGCGAGCGCCGCGGCCAGTGCCTCGGCGAAGATCCGGTGGTCGTCGACCACCAGGACGCGGATCCGTCCCATCGTCACTTCCCCCCTGCTCAGCTCCGGCCCGTGTCCGGGGCGGCGCCCCGGTCCTGCCTCCGCCGCCCGGGCGTTCCTGCGCCGCCCGCCTCCCGGATACCCGGAAGAGCCGAGGTGCCGGCCCCCACCGGTACCGGAATCAGCGTACGGGGTGGCCGCCGACTCGGTGGGGGTTTGGTGAAGTTTCGTCAGGAGGTGAGAAATTGACGCGACTTGGTGCTTCTCGGGCCGCCGGGAACGCCGGGAACGCCTGAGCGCCGCCCCCGTCCGTACGGGGGCGGCGCTCCGTTCGCGGCGTGTCCGACCCGGGGCGCCGGGGCCGGCTGCCGGGGCCACCGGCCCCCGCAGGGCTACAGGCCGTTCTTCTCCAGGGTGAACTTCCAGGCGTCGGCGACGATGTCGTCCAGGTTGGGGCGGCGCGGGGTCCAGCCCAGCGCGCGGTGGGCACGCTCGGCGGAGGCCACCAGGACGGCCGGGTCGCCCGCGCGGCGGCCGGAGACCCGCACCGGGATCTCGCGGCCGGTCACGCGCTTGACCGACTCGATCACCTCGCGGACCGAGAAGCCGCTGCCGTTGC
>NZ_JAQYWW010000659.1:0-254 GCF_036322525.1 Streptomyces sp. BE20
ACACACCGCCGAGAGACCCTGCCCGACACCTACCGCGCCATCGCCGGCCTCGTCTCCGACCGCACCGCCGGCACGTGAACCACAGACCTCAACCAGCCCCCTGCTGCCCCACCCGCTATCACGCACCAACTCGTTAGAAGTGATCTCATTTGGTGATTCTGCGGTTGCAGATGAGGGTGGCGGCGATGGTGGCGAAGGCCGCGAAGTGGGTGCCCTTGCGTTCGTAGCGGCGGTGGAGTCGGCGGAAGCCGCCG
>NZ_JAQYWW010000660.1:0-254 GCF_036322525.1 Streptomyces sp. BE20
CGGCGGCTTCCGCCGACTCCACCGCCGCTACGAACGCAAGGGCACCCACTTCGCGGCCTTCGCCACCATCGCCGCCACCCTCATCTGCAACCGCAGAATCACCAAATGAGATCACTTCTAACGAGTTGGTGCGTGATAGCGAGTGGGGCCTTTGTGCTGCGGGTGGCATGATCGCGGCGTGCGGATCATGGTCAATCGGGCGGTTCTGGCGCATCGGCTGTTTACCGGTGTCTCCCGGCGGCATCTGGGCAGTC
>NZ_JAQYWW010000661.1:0-359 GCF_036322525.1 Streptomyces sp. BE20
CCTCGACGTCTCGGGCTCCGACCCGGCCGACGGCACGCCCGTCATCCAGTGGGGTCCGACCGGCGGTTACAACCAGGTCTGGGCGCCCTCGCCGGTCCCGCCCGGCCCGCACCACTGTCCCCGGAGCCGACCGGGCCGTCCTCGCCCGTTCGCGTACCCACCCCACCCCCGCCTCTCCCCCGGGCCCCGCGCCCCGAACGCGCCCCGGCCGCCGCCGACCCCCGCCCCGCCGCTCCCGCCCGGCCCGCTGCTCGGTCGCCCGAGGCGATCTTGACGTCCTCGCACTTTCGCGACCGCAACGCAGCGCTGGAGGTCTTTAGGGGTCGGCCCGACGTTATGTGTCGTTCCGTCTCGGCCCC
>NZ_JAQYWW010000662.1:0-6351 GCF_036322525.1 Streptomyces sp. BE20
GAAGTACCGGGTCGTGGAAGGCCAGACCGCTCACCACGGCCCGGAACTCCGCCAGCATCGGCTCCATCAGCCGGGAGTGGAACGCGTGACTCGTCCGCAGCCGGGACGTCTTCCAACCCCGCTCGGCAGCGAGTTCGGCGATCCGCACGATCTCGCCCTCGGCACCGGAGACGACCACCGCGTCCGGGCCGTTGACCGCCGCCAGGTCGATGTCCGGGAACGCCCCGCACACCTCCGCCTCCGACGCCCCGACCGCCAGCATCGCCCCACCCGACGGCAGCGCCTGCATCAACCGGCCCCGCGCCGCCACCAGCTTCGCCGCGTCCGGGAGCGACAGCACACCCGCCGCATGAGCCGCGGCGATCTCACCCACCGAGTGACCCGCCACGACATCCGGCGTCACACCCCACGAACGGACCAGCGCCAGCAGCGCCACCTCCACCGCGAAGATCGCCGGCTGCGCCCAGCCGGTCAGGTCCAGCCGCTCCCGGTCCTCCAGGACCTCCCGCAGCGGAAGATCCAGCGCCGCACACACCTCGTCGAAGGCCGTCGCGAACACCGGGAAGGTGTCGTACAACCCGCGACCCATGCCGACCCGCTGCGACCCCTGACCGGTGAACACCACCGCCAGCCGGCCCTCGACCGCCGCGCCCCGCACCACCGCGTCGCCCAGCAGCACGGCCCGCTGCTCCAGCACCGCCCGCGCGGTCAGGGCCACCCCGATGTCCGACGGAACCGCGGTCAGCGCCCGCACCCGCTGCATCTGCGTCTCCAGGGAGCCCGCCGACCGTGCGGTCACCACCAGCGGCACCACCGGCAGCGAGGTCCCCACCACCGGCTCGGCCGCCGGCACCGGTGCGGGCGCCTCCTCCACGATCACGTGCGCGTTGGTCCCGCTGATCCCGAAGGACGACACGCCCGCCCGCCGCGGCCGACCGGTGGCCGGCCACGGCCGCGCCTCCGTCAGCAGCTCCACCGACCCGGCCGTCCAGTCGACCTGCGACGACGGCGCGTCCACGTGCAGCGTGCCGGGCAGCAGCCCGTGCCGCATCGACTGCACCATCTTGATGATCCCGGCGACACCGGCCGCCGCCTGCGTGTGCCCGAGGTTGGACTTCACCGAACCCAGCCAGAGCGGCTCGCCGCCGGCCCGGTCCTGGCCGTACGTCGCCAGCAGCGCCTGGGCCTCGATCGGGTCGCCCAGCCGGGTCCCCGTGCCGTGCGCCTCCACCGCGTCCACCTCGGACGCCGCCAGCCCGGCCTGGGCGAGGGCGGCGCGGATCACCCGCTGCTGCGACGGACCGTTCGGCGCCGTCAGACCGCTGGAGGCGCCGTCCTGGTTCACCGCCGTGCCCCGCACCACCGCCAGGACCGGGTGTCCCAGGCGCTGCGCGTCCGAGAGGCGCTCGACCAGCAGCATGCCGACGCCCTCGCCCCAGCCGGTGCCGTCCGCGCCCTCGGCGAAGGACTTGCACCGGCCGTCGGCCGCCAACCCGCCCTGGCGGCTGAACTCGACGAACGTGGTCGGCGTGGCCATCACCGTCACGCCGCCGGCCAGTGCCAGGTCACACTCGCCGTTGCGCAGCGCCTGCGCGGCGAGGTGCAGGGCGACCAGCGACGAGGAGCACGCGGTGTCGACCGTGACCGCCGGGCCCTCCAGGCCGAAGGTGTAGGAGATCCGCCCCGAGGCGACGCTGCCCGCGTTGCCGTTCCCCAGGTAGCCGGCGACGCCGTCCGGCAGTTCCAGGGGCCGCGAGCCGTAGTCGTGGTACATGATCCCGGCGAACACCCCGGTGCGGGGGAACGACGCCGCGGTGGGGTCGAGGCCCGCCCGCTCGAACGCCTCCCAGGTCGCTTCCAGCAGCAGCCGCTGCTGCGGGTCCATCGCCAGCGCCTCGCGCGGCGAGATCCCGAACAGCTCGGGGTCGAAGCCGGCCGCCTCGTGCAGGAAGCCGCCCCGGAGCCGGGCCTCCCGGTCGAGTTCGCCGCTCTCGTGGTCGTAGAGGCCCTCGACGTCCCAGCCCCGGTCGGTCGGCGGAGCGCCGATCGCGTCGGAGCCGGTGGCGACCAGCCGCCACAGGTCCTCGGGGCCGTCGACCCCGCCGGGGTAGCGACAGCTCATGGCGATGATCGCCAGGGGCTCGCTGTTCCGGTACTCCAGCTCCTCCACCCGCTGGCGGGCGGCACGCAGGTTCGCCGCCGCGCGCTTGAGGTAGTCGAGGTACTTCTCTTCGGTCCCGGCGGAGTCGCTTACGGATGTCACGGCGGAGCCGCCTTCGGGGTTGGGCCGGCTCACTGGGTGCCGAGCTCGTCGAGGAGGTCGAAGATCTCGTCGGCGGTCGCCGACTCGATGTCGTCGGTACCGGCGCCGTCCACGGACGCGGTCCAGGCGGCGGCGAGGGTGCGCAGCCGCTGCCCGACCGCTTCGCGGTGCCCGTCGTCGAGGGCCGCGGCCTTGAGGCGGGCCTCCAGGCCGGCGATCTCGGCGTAGAGGGCGTCGGCGGGACCGGCCCCGGGTGCCTGGTCGGGGCGGAGCAGCTCGCCGAGGTGCCGGGCGAGTGCGGTCGGCGACGGGTGGTCGAAGAGCAGGGTCGCGCTCAGGCGCAGTCCGGTCTCGGTGTGGAGCCGGTTGCGGAGCTCCACCACGGTCAGGGAGTCGAAGCCGAGTTCGAGGAACCCGCGGGTGGGCTCGACGTCCTTGGGCGACGCGTACCCGAGGATGCCGGCGGTGCGGGCCCGGACCAGGTCGAGCAGGGTCCGGTCGCGCTCCGCGTCGTTCAGCGGGGCGAGCCTGGCCGCGAGCGTCGGGGCGGGCGCGGTGTCGGTGGCCCGGCGGGGCACGGTGACGAGCCCACTCAGCAGCTCGTGGACGGGGGCGTCGCCCGCAGCGGCCCGGACCGCGCCCAGGTCGAGTGCGATCGGCACCGCCAGGGGCCGCCCGGCGGCGAGGGCGGCGTCGAAGGCGGCGAGGCCGTCGGCGGAGGTGAGGGCGCCGAAGCCGGTGCGGGACAGGCGGTCCCGGTCGGCGTCGGTGAGGGTCTCGCCCATTCCGGCGTCCCACAGGCCCCAGGCGAGCGACGTCGCCGGGACGCCCTGGGCCCGCAGTTCGGTCGCGTAGGCGTCCAGGAACGTGTTGGCGGCGGCGTAGTTGGCCTGGCCCGCGTTGCCGAACAGGCCGGATGCCGAGGAGTAGAGGACGAAGGCGTCGAGCGTCCTGTCCTTCGTCGCGGCGGCGAGGTTGCGGGCTGCGTCGACCTTCGCCCGGAGGACGGCGTCGAGCCGCTCCGGAGTGAGGGACTCCAGTGTCCCGTCGTCCAGCACACCGGCGGCGTGGATCACCGCGGTCACCGGCACGTCCCACAGGGCCTCGGCGACGGCTACCGCGTCCGCCACGTCGCAGGCCACCGCCCGGACCTCCGCCGGAGCGAGCTCCTGCGCGAGTCCGGCGTCCCCACCGGAACGGGAGAGCAGCACCAGGTCACGGACACCGTGGTTCTCGACCAGGTGCCGGGCGACCAGCCGCCCCAGGGTGCCGGTCGCACCGGTCACCACGACCGTGCCGTCCCCGAACTCCACTGCCCGCGCACCGTCGACGCGGACCAGGCGCGGCACGGTGACCACCCCGTCGCGCACGACCGCCTGCGGCAGCGGGTGGAACACGTCCTCGGCCGCGTCCACCAGGTGGAGCCGGTCCGGGTGCTCGGCCTGCGCCGACCGCACCAGACCCCACAGCGCGGCGCCGTCGGCGTCGGTGATCTCCGCGCCCGCCGCACCGAACGTGCGGACCACCAGGCGCGATTGGGACCACGCCGCGTCGGCCAGCCACGACTGGAGCAGCAGCAGCAACCGGGCCGCCCGGTCCCGGGCCGCACCCGCCGCCGTCGCGTCCACGATCAGCACGGGGGCCGGGGCCGGCAGCGGATCGCCCAGCGCCATCACGGCCGTGGCCGCGTCCGAGGCGGGCACCTCCCGCACCACCCAGTCCAGCCCGAACAGCGACCGGAGGCCCGTCCGGACGGCGCCGACCTGCTCCGCGGTGACGGGGCGGAAGGCCAGTTCGTCGATGGTGAGCACCGGCGCACCGGCGCTGTCGAGGGCGACCAGCCGGACCGCGCTGTCGCCCACCAGGGTGAGGTGGACGCGGAGCGCGACGGCGCCGACGGCGTGCAGTCGTGCGCCGCTGATCGCGAACGGCAGGCGGACGGTCCCGTCGAACAGTCCGGTCGCGCCGATCGCGTGCAGGGCCGCGTCGAGCAGGGCCGGGTGCACGCCGAACCCGTCGGGATCCACGGCGTCCGGCCGCACCTCGGCGACCACCCGGTCGCCGTCGCGCACCGCGCCGACCAGGCCCCGGAACGTGGGGCCGTAGGACAGGCCCGCGTCGGCCAGCCGTTCGTACAGGCCGTCGAGCGGGACGGGTTCGGCGCCCGGCGGCTGCGCGGGGAGCGACGACGGCGCCCCGGCGGTGAGGTCGTCGGTGGCGAGGTGGCCGGTGGCGTGCGTGGTCCAGCCCTCGGCGCCGTCGGGCTGCGCGTAGACGGCCAAGGCGCGGCGTCCGTCGTCGCCGGGGGCCCCGACCGTGACCCGCAGCGCGACGCCACCGGTGGCCGGCAGCGAGAGCGGCACCTGGAGCAGCAGTTCGTCGAGGACGGGGGTCCCGGACCGGGCACCGGCGGCGAGGGCGATGTCGATCAGGGCGGCGCCGGGGAGGACCGTGACGCCGAAGACGGTGTGGTCGGCCAGCCAGCCCGGCGACCCGGCCGCGAGCCGCCCGGTGAACAGCAGCGCGTCGCTCTCCGGGAGCGTCACGGCCGCGCCGAGCAGCGGGTGTTCGGCCTCGTGCAGGCCGATGCCGGCCAGGTCCCCGACCGGGTCGACGACGTCGATCCAGAGCCGCTGGTGCTGGAACGGGTAGGTGGGTAGGTCGAGCACCGGCGCCGGGGCGGGGCCGAACGTGGCGGCCCAGTCGACGTCCTGGCCGGCGGCGAAGAGCCGGGCCGCCGCGGTGAGCAGCGTCTCGACCTCGCCGCGGTCGCGGCGCAGGGTCGCGACGGCGGTCCTCTCGGGGTCGGTGTCCTGCACGAGTGCGGTGAGGACGGCGTCCGGGCCGACCTCCAGGATCCGGCCCGCGTCGAGGGCGGTGACGGCGTCGGCGAAGCGGACCGGCTCACGGACCTGTCGCACCCAGTACTCCGGGTCCGACCACTGACCGGGCGCCACCGGGGCGCCGGTCACCGTGGAGACGGCGGGGACCGCCGGGTCGGCGAGGCCGAGCGTCTCCACGACCGCGCGGAACTCGTCGAGCATCGGCTCCATCAGGCGGGAGTGGAACGCGTGGCTGGTCCGCAGGCGGGACGTCTTCCAGCCCCGCTCGGCAGCGAGTTCGGCGGTCCGCACGATCTCGTCCTCGGCGCCCGACACGACCACCGCGTCCGGGCCGTTGACCGCCGCGAGGTCGATGTCCGGGAACGCCTCCCGCACCTCGGCCTCCGATGCCCCGACGGCCAACATCGCGCCACCCGACGGCAGCGCCTGCATCAACCGGCCCCGCGCCACCACCAACGTCGCCGCGTCCGCCAGGGAGAGGACCCCGGCGGCGTACGCGGCCGTGATCTCACCCACCGAGTGACCCGCCACGACATCCGGCGTGACACCCCACGAACGGACCAGCGCCAGCAGCGCCACCTCCACCGCGAAGATCGCCGGCTGCGCCCACTCGGTCCGGTCCAACCGTTCCCGGTCGCCCAGGACCTCCCGCAGCGGAAGGTCCAGCGCCGCACACACCTCGTCGAAGGCCGTCGCGAACACCGGGAACGCCTCGGACAACTCCCGGCCCATGCCGACCCGCTGCGACCCCTGACCGGTGAACACCACCGCCAGCCGGCCCTCGGCGGCGCGGCCGATCGCCACCGGTTCCCCGGTGCCGGGGCTCAGCAGCACCGCGCGGTGCGGCAGCACGGCGCGGCCGGTCAGCGCGTGCCCGAGGTCCCCGGGCCGGAGGTCCGGGCGGTCGCGGAGCAGGGCCGGTGTCCGCTCGACCAGTTCGGCCAGCGCCGCCGGGTCGTTGGCCGACACCACCAGAGGCACCGTGCGGGTCACGGTCGGGCGCGGCGCGACCTCCTGGGCGGGGGGTTCCTCCAGGATCACGTGGGCGTTGGTGCCGCTGATGCCGAAGGAGGAGACCCCGGCCCGGCGGGGGTGCGCGGCGCGCGGCCAGGGGCGGGCCTCGGTGAGCAGTTCCACGTCCCCGGACGCCCAGTCCACCTGGGGGGTGGGCGCGTCGACGTGCAGCGTGCGGGGCAGCACGCCGTGCCGCATCGCCTGGACCATCTTGATGATGCCGGCCGCCCC
>NZ_JAQYWW010000663.1:0-336 GCF_036322525.1 Streptomyces sp. BE20
CATCCGGGGACGGATCGAGGCCGGAGCCCACGGCGACGGCGGCGGCTGCGCCGCCTACGCCGCCGGGCCCGCCGAGCACGCGCTCGGCGGCGCCCGCCCCCGCCTCGAACACGCCCCCGCCACCACCAGCGCCGCCACCCGGGAGGTCACCGAGTACTGCCACCGGGCCGGCGTCTGGGTCGAGGCCGAACTGGGCGAGAGCGGCGGAAAGGACGGCGCGCACGCCCCCGGTGTCCGCACCGACCCCCGCGAAGCGTGCGCGTTCGCCACGGCGACCGCCGTCGACGCACTGGCCGTCGCCGTGGGCAGCTCCCACGCGATGCTCACCCGCGACGC
>NZ_JAQYWW010000664.1:0-3868 GCF_036322525.1 Streptomyces sp. BE20
CGCCTCCACCGAGAACCCCGTCAACGGCAACAGCGCCGCATCACACTCCCGCAACCGCTCCGCGAACGCTCGCGACCCCAGCAGACCCACCGCCATACCCAGCCACTGACCACCCTGACCCGGATACACGAACACCACGTCCGAACTGCCCAACGGCGACCCGGTGACCGGGCCCAGACCCGCGGCCACCGCCTCCAGACCCTCCGCGTCCCACGCCACCGCCCGCACCGGGAGCGCCGCCCGGCCCACCAGCGTCGCGCCGACGTCCGCCGGGGAAGCCCCGGCGGTGAGGACGTCCCGCAGCGCCAGGGCCTGGGCGCGGACCGCGCCGTCGTCGGCGCCGGACAGCGGCAGCGGTACCGGCCGGCCCGGCTCGGGCTCCCCCTGCGTCCCGGGCTGCGGCTCGGCCACGGGCCGGGGCCGGGACGCCTCCGGTGCTTCTTCGAGGATGACGTGCGAGTTCGTCCCGCTGACGCCGAACGCCGACACCCCGGCCCGGCGCGGCCGGCCGGTCCTCGGCCAGGGGCGGGCCTCGGTGAGCAGCTCGACGCCGCCCAGCGCCCAGTCGATGTGCGGGGAGGGCTCGTCGACGTGCAGCGTCTTCGGCAGCACGCCGTGCCGCATCGCCATCACCGTCTTCATCAGCCCGGCCATGCCGGCCGCCGCCTGGGTGTGGCCGATGTTCGACTTCACCGACCCGAGCCAGAGCGGGTCGCCGGTGCGGCCGGCTCCGTAGGTGGCCAGCAGCGCGTTGGCCTCGATCGGGTCGCCCAGCGTGGTGCCCGTCCCGTGCGCCTCGACCGCGTCGATGTCGGCGGGTTCGAGGCGCGCGTCGGCCAGCGCCCGGAGGATGACCTTCTGCTGGGAGGGGCCGCTCGGCGCGGTCAGGCCGTTGGACGCGCCGTCCTGGTTGACCGCACTGCCCCGCACCACCGCCAGGACCGGGTGACCCAGACGCTGCGCGTCCGACAGCCGCTCGACCACCAGCACGCCGACGCCCTCGCCCCAGCCGGTGCCGTCCGCGGCGGCGGCGAAGGACTTGCAGCGGCCGTCGCCGGCCAGCCCGCCCTTCCGGCTGAACTCGACGAACGGGCCGGGCGTCGACATGACCGTGACGCCGCCCACCAGCGCGAGGTCGCACTCACCGGCCCGCAGCGCCTGCCCGGCCAGGTGCAGCGCGACCAGCGACGAGGAGCAGCCGGTGTCGACGGTCATCGCGGGGCCTTCGAGGCCGAAGGTGTACGAGACCCGCCCGGACAGGACGCTGGCCGCGTTGCCGGTGCCGAGGTGGCCCTCCAGCTCGCTGGGGAAGACGCCCATCGACCACAGGTAGTCCGAGCCGTTCGTTCCGGCGAACATGCCGGTCCGGGTGCCGTGCAGGCCCAGCGGGTCCAGGCCGCCGCGTTCCAGGGCCTCCCAGGCGCACTCCAGCAGCAGCCGCTGCTGCGGGTCCATCGCGACGGCCTCGCGCGGCGTGATCCCGAACAGGCGGGCGTCGAAGCCGGCGACGTCGTCGAGGAACCCGCCCTCGCTGGTGTAGGTGGTGCCGCGCACCGCCGAGTCCGCGTTGACCAGGTCCCCGAGGTACCAGCCGCGGTCGGTGGGGAACGGTGACATCGCGTCGACGCCGTCGGTCACCAGCCGCCACAGGTCCTCCGGCGAGCCGACGCCGCCCGGGAAGCGGCAGCTCATCGCGGTGATCGCCAGGGGCTCGCCCCGGTCGGCCGTGGTGACGGCGACGGCGGGTGCGGGGGCGGCGGTGCCGCCGGCCCGGGCCAGCAGGTGCGCGGCCAGCGCGGCGGCGTTCGGGTGGTCGAAGACGACCGTGGCCGACAACGGCAGGCCGGTCTCGGCGCGCAGCCGGTTGCGCAGGTCGACGGCGGTCAGCGAGTCGAAGCCCAGCTCGCGGAACGGCCTGCGGGGTGCGATGTCGTCGACGGAGGGGTGGCCGAGCACGGCGGCGGCGCCGGACCTGACGCAGGCGAGGACGATCCGTTCCTGCTCGGGGACGGGCAGGCCCGCCAGGCGGGCGGCGAGACCTGACCCGTCCCCGGCGGGCTCCGCCGCCTGCGCCAGCGCGTCCCGGACGGCGGGGATGTCGCCGATCAGCGGCCGGGGCCGCTCGGCGGTGAAGAGTTCGGTGAAGCGCGGCCAGTCGACGTCGGCCACGCAGATCGTGGTGTCGTCCTGGGCGACCGCGCGGCGCAGCGCCTCGATCGCGAGTTCCGGCGCCATCTGGACGATGCCGCGCCGGCGCAGCTGGGCCCCGACCTCGGCCGAGGCCATCCCGGCCTCGTCCCACGAGCCCCAGGCGACGGCGGTCATCCTGCCGCCGCGGGCCCGCCGCTGCTCGGCGAGCGCGTCCAGGGCGGCGTTGGCGGCCGCGTAGGCGGCGTGCGCCTGACTGCCCCAGACGCCGGACATGGACGAGAAGGTGACGAACGCGTCCACGTCGCCGACCAGGGCGTCGAGGTGGACGGCGCCGGCGACCTTCCCCGCGAGCAGGCGCTCGACGAGGGCGACGTCGGTCTCGTCGAACGGCACGTTCGCGCCGGTCCCGGCCGCGTGCACGACGGCGTCGACGGGGCCGGCCTCGGCCAGCAGCGCCTCGACGGAGGCCCGGTCGGCCAGGTCGCACGCGACGATCCGGACCTCGGGGCAGAGCGCGGCCAGTTCGTCGCCCAGCCGGGCGGCGCCGGGCGCCCCGGGGCCGCGCCGGCTGGTCAGGACGATCCGTTCGGCGCCGTTCGCGGCGGCCCATCGGGCGATCCGGGAGCCGAGCGCGCCGGTGCCGCCGGTGACCAGGACGGTGCCCCGGGGCCGCCAGCCCTCCCCGCCCCGGCGGGCCGGCGCCGGGGTGATCCGGCGGGTCCACAGTCCGTCGGCGCGGATCGCGAGCTGGTCCTCCGCGCCCAGGGCGCCGGCGAGGACGGCGGCGAGGGTCTCCTCGGAGCGGGCGTCCGGCGTCTCGGGCAGGTCGACCAGTCCGCCCCAGCGGCCGGGCAGTTCGAGCCCGGCGATCCGGCCCAGGCCCCAGACCTCGGCCTGGGCGAGGCTGAGCGGGGCGCCGCCGACGCCGACCGCGCCCCGGGTGAGGACCCAGGCGGGGGCGTCGATCCCGGCGTCGCCGAGTGCCTGGAGCAGCGTCAGCGAGCCGGCGACGGCGCGTGCGACCAGGGGGTGGTCCGGCACCGGCCGCTCGTCGAGGGCCAGCAGCGACACCACGCCGTCGTACGGCCCGGCAGGCAGGGCGGCGGCCATCGCGGCCCGGTCGGCGGCGGCGTCCAGGACCAGCACGTCGGCGTCCGGGAGGAGGCCGTCCGGCACGGGGGTGTCGACGCCCTCGGGCCGGACGAGCAGCCACCGGCCCTCGGGGCGCCCCGGTCCGGTGGCGGGGGCGGGGGTGGGGACGGGCAGCGGGACCCAGCCGACCGCGTACCGCCACCCGTCGATCGTGGACGCCAGCTTCCGGCGCGCCCGCCAGGACGCCAGCCCGTCGAGCACCGGTTCGACGGCGTCGGCGGTCAGGCCGAGTTCGTCGGCGAGCGACTCGGCGCCGCCCTCGACGGCCTTCCAGAACTCCGGGTCGCCGCCCTGGTCGCGGCGCTGCTCCTCGGGCGTCAGCCAGTGACGGCGGCGCTGGAAGGGGTAGGTCGGCAGGTCGGGCAGCGGGCGCAGGCCGGAGAACCACGGGGACCAGTCGACGCGGACGCCCCGCGTCCAGGCGTCGCCGAGCGCGCGGATCTGCCCGGCCGGGCCGTCCTCGCCCCGGCGCAGCGTCCCCCACACCCCCGCGTCGGGCGCGCACTGCTCCAGCGCCACGGTGAGCACCGGGTGCCCCGACACCTCCGCGAACAGCCGGAAACCC
>NZ_JAQYWW010000665.1:0-305 GCF_036322525.1 Streptomyces sp. BE20
CGCGCTTGTCCCGCAGGTAGTCGGTCAGCAGCGTGGTGGCGTCGGGGCCCATGGTGCGCAGGCCCACGGCGTTGATCAAGCTCTGTCCGACCTGGTCCGGTTAGCCGACCTCCGCGAGCGGCACCCAGTACGCGCCGTCGTGGAAGGCGCGCAGCACCTCGCGGGACATTTGCAGGGCCAGGCGGGTCTTGCCCACACCGCCGGTGCCGGTCAGCGTCACCAGACGAGAGTCGGCCAGCAACCGCTTCAGCTCGGCGAGCTCCGAGCGGCGACCCACCAGGCTCGTCACGTCGGCGGGGAACCCG
>NZ_JAQYWW010000666.1:0-277 GCF_036322525.1 Streptomyces sp. BE20
AGAAGTCATCTCATTTGGAGAGTCGGCGGTGGCAGATGAGGGCGGCTGCGATGCTGGCGAAGGCTGCAAAGTGGTCGGCCTTGCGTTCGTAGCGGCGGTGGAGTCGGCGGAAGCCGCCGAGCCAGGCGACGGTGCGCTCGATCACCCAGCGGTGCCGGCCGAGGCGCTGGGAGGACTCGATGCCGCGGCGGGCGATGCGGGCCGGGATCTGCCGCCGGCGCAGGTAGGCGCGGATGAAGCGGTGGTCGTAGGCTTTGTCGGCGTGCAGCTTGCCGGG
>NZ_JAQYWW010000667.1:0-364 GCF_036322525.1 Streptomyces sp. BE20
CCGTGCGGGCACGCTCCGCTCTCTCCCGCGCGGCTAGCTCCGAAGAGCGTCGTGGAGTGAAAGAGTGAACACTCCACTGTATATCTCGCTGGGCCCCCTATCAATAAAAAGCCGCGGGGGGTGGGGGGGGGTGGGGGGGGGGGGGGTGGGGGGGTGGGTGGGGGGGTGGGTGTGGGGGTGTTGGGGGGTATTGGGCGGTTTTGGGGCGGGTGGCGCTTGGGTGGGGCGCACCCCACGCACACCAACACACCCAGACCCCCGCCCGGCACAAAGAAAAGTTGAGCCGAGGAGGGGACACAACACCCCACCCAACACAACCCCAAAACACAAAAAAAAACAACACCCACCACCGCCCCGGCCCGCC
>NZ_JAQYWW010000668.1:0-352 GCF_036322525.1 Streptomyces sp. BE20
CGGCCCGACGAACCGCCCCGCCCCGCCGCACGCCGGCCCCCGGCGACCCCCACCGCCCCGGGCCGGACAACCACCCGGCCCGCCCGCATGGGCCGACCAACCGGAGAACACCCGTGGCGGACTGGAACAGAAAAGCCGCCGGGGCGCGGGCCGTCGCCGCCCCCGTCCCCCGGGGCCGGGCGGCGGGCGGCCCGCCGGGGGGGCGGGGGGGGGGGGGGGGGGGCGCCGCCCCCCCGCCCGCCCCCCGGCCCCCCCGCCCGCCCCCCCCGCCCCCGCGCCCCCACCCCCCGCCACCCCCCCCAACCCCCCCCCCACACACCCCCCCCCCCCCCCCCCCCCCCCCCAACCAGCC
>NZ_JAQYWW010000669.1:0-380 GCF_036322525.1 Streptomyces sp. BE20
CGGGCTGGGCCGGCGTGAAGATCAAGGTCGGCAAGCCCCACGCCGCCGAGGACGCCGAGCGCCTGCGGGCCGTCCGCGAAGCCGTCGGGCCGACCCTGCACATCATGACCGACGCCAACCAGTCCCAGAACGCCTCCTCGGCGCTGCGACTCGCACGGGCCCTGGAACCCTACGACCCGTACTGGCTCGAAGAACCTCTGCCGGCCGACGACATCAGCGGCCACGCACGACTCGCGGCCGCCACCCGCATCCCCGTCGCGGTCGGCGAGTCCATGTACTCGCTCGCGCAGTTCCGCACCTACCTGGAGGCCGGCGCCGCGTCCATCGTGCAGGTGGACGCCGCCCGCGTCGGCGGCATCACCCCCTGGCTCAAGGTCGCC
>NZ_JAQYWW010000670.1:0-331 GCF_036322525.1 Streptomyces sp. BE20
CGCCGTTTCGCCCCGTTGCGTGTCCAGGCCCAAGCACGTTGTCAAGGCCGAGCCGCGGGGGCGGCAGTCCTCCGGGCCGCCCCGACTGGGAAGCACCGCCACCCCCCTGCCGGGGTACGAACAGGGCCCCACCGCGGGCGCGTGCCGCGCCCCTCAGCCAGGCCCCCTCCCCAGGGGGGTGGGGATCGGACCGCCCCACAGACGGGGTGGCGGCCGGGGAGCCGCGCCGATGGTGAGCCCCCGGGGCCGGTACGCCGGCCAGGGTGCGTTCGGATCCCCTCCGCCTGTATCTGTGCCCTGGGGGTTGGGTTTGGTAACGCAACGGCAGGAC
>NZ_JAQYWW010000671.1:0-15137 GCF_036322525.1 Streptomyces sp. BE20
AAAGGACCGTCGCCTGGCTCGGCGGCTTCCGCCGACTCCACCGCCGCTACGAACGCAAGGGCACCCACTTCGCGGCCTTCGCCACCATCGCCGCCACCCTCATCTGCAACCGCAGAATCACCAAATGAGATCACTTCTTAACGCCGTCGAGCTTGATCTTCCCGTCCAACTTGTCGAGCCTCGTACCGACGGCGCCGCGCACCCGGACGACCTTGAGATCGGGGCGCGCCCGAAGAACCTGCGCCTTCCGGCGAACTGCCGAGGAAAGGATGACGGCGCCGGCCGGAAGGTCGGCAAGGGTCCTGTGCTCGGACCCCTCCGGGAAGAGCAGCACGTCCCGAACGTCCGGCCGCTTCATGTACGCGGCGAAGATCAGCCCCTTCGGAAGGGGCACGTCCCCGGGCACGTCCTTGACGCAGTGAACGGCGGCGTCGATGTCACCCCGCTGGAGCATCTGGTCAATCTCTCGCGTGTACAGCCCCTTGCCGCCGAGCTGGGCAAGGTCCCCTTCCCAGAGGTCTGCTTGCGTGGTGACCGGTACAACCTCCGTCTTGAGATCGGGTTGGTGCTCTTTGAGAGCGGCAATCACCGTGTCCGTCTGGGCGAGGGCGAGCGGCGAACTGCGGGTTCCGATCCGAAGGGTCCGCTCCGGGAAGTCGGCCATGTCAGACCGTCCTTTCGTGTCGTGTCTCTCGATAGGTAACGCTGCCGGGGAGTTGAAGGGGTGCCCGGATTCGAGCGGCAACAGCCGGGTGCAGCAGCGCCTTCGCTTCATCGCGGGTCGCCCAGCGCCAGGCCGACAGCTCCCGGGCCTGAAGGGAGATCCGGTCCGTGTCGGCACTGCTGAGCACCGGTCCGGCCCACAGGAAGACGAGACGACCACGAGCTCCAGGGCGACGGGCTTGCGCCCACTCCACGGCGAACAGGTCGTCGTCTCGAAGGTCGGGGACGAGTCCCAGTTCCTCCCGGGTCTCCCGACGGGCAGCATCCAACGGGGATTCGTCGGCTTCGACGACTCCGCCCGGCAGGTGCCACGTGCTGAGTCCGGCGGCTCGCACGATCAGCAGACGAGAAACCGGATCCGTGAACAGCACGTACGACGTAACGGGGTGCCCGGGTGCGGCAGTTGGCACATCGATTCCATTCCGTGGGTTGCTCCAGTCAGCTAGGTGCTTTCGTCGGCTGGAGTGGGAGTCTTGCCGTCGCGGGAGGACGACTGTCACGGGTCGCTTCGTACTGGCCTTCGATCTTGAGCGGCCCTGCGCACTTGAGTGCCCAATAGATCGGCCTACGCTTCGAGTTGATGTCGCGGAACAAGGCCGTGGTGCAGCGCACGGACCCGGTGATCGGGTCGCCGGTGCGCTGCCGTCCCAGGAAGGCACCCTTTCGCCCGTCCGAATGCCTGTAAAACCCTTGCAGAGAAGGCAATTTGAGATCTTCGACGCACCCGCCTTCGGCCTTGCGCGGACAGTGACAGGTATCGCTGTCCGTCAGGGTGAGAGCCCCGCCGGACCCGTCAGGTTGGGGAACGTACCCGGCGCCGACGACGCCGACGACAGCCTCTTTCCGGGGCAACTCTTGCGCCTTTCCTAGCGACCGTGTGGTTGGTTGGCCCCGCCCGCCACGCAGGGGGTGTCCCAATGGCGGACGGAGCCCTTCCCCTGCCTGCCACTCCAGCCCCGGGCCGACAGAGGGTTCATCCGGCGGCCATAGTCACGTGACGATGCCGGACGTGGTGCCCGTCCCGAACGCGAATTCCCCATGACTGCGCGTTCGGGACGGGAGACTAGATCCGACGCCTGGGCGGCCGGGGGGTCCACGGGCCACTGAGGGCCCACCACGGGTGACGTGGACGTCCAGGTGGAGGCATGGACTTCACGCCGTGTCGCCGGCGGGTAGCTCTGCCACCTTGCGGCTTGCGCTTCGCTGCCCCGTCGGCCCCAACTCGGCTCCAGGGGTAAGAGGTTGGACCTCGCTGGGGTAGGTTGTCCACTCGATCCCGCCGTCTGGCCGCCGGAGGTAGACCTTCCCGGACTCGGTGCCCATGTAGGCGCCCTGGACGCCCTTGTGAGCCATGTCCCGAACGATCTCGCCAAGCTGGGGAACGTACGGAGGGGTTTCCGTGGGGGGTTTCCGCCGTGCCAACGTTCGCTCCGTTCCGTAGTGCTGTGACTACCAGGGCGGTTCACTGTGGCTTACGCTTGGCAAGTTCCTCAACCTGTCAGATGTGCTCGGAGAGCAGCCATGAACAAGAGTGAACTAGACCCCGAAGCGTCCCCCGCCGCCGAGTTCGGCGCGTATCTCCGCAGTTCACGGGAGGCTCGGGGCTGGACGCAGGAAGAGTTAGGGCAAGCCGTCGGCTACTCGCCAACGCATGTCTCTGCGGTGGAAAATGGCCGACGCCCCCCAACTCCCCGTCTGTCACGAGAGCTTGACAAAGCGTTTGGGGTGGACCGTGTGTTCACTCGAAAGGCTCTTGACCTCAAGTCGACGGCGATCCTCGAAGGCTTTCCGGAGTACGTAGCCCAGGAAGCGAAGGCCGAAGAGCTGAGGCTGTTCACTCTGGGCATCGTGCCTGGGGTGCTCCAGACCATGGACTACGCACGGGCAATCGCAGCGGGAGCAGTGCAGCGCCGCAACATCACCCAGGACCAGGCCGACGAGCGGGTGACCTACCTTGCGCGTCGGCAGGCAAGCTTGCGCCGGGAGCCCCCGCCAGTGATCCACGCAGTCCTTGACGAGAGTTGCATCCGTCGGCCTATCGGCGGACCAGCGGTAATGGCCGCCCAGCTGGACCACCTTGTAGCCTTCGCCAGCCTGCCGAACACGCTGCTGCAGGTCGCTCCGTTCGGCATAGGGGAGGCTCGGGCCTTCGACCTTCCGGTGTACATCCTCACGTTCGCTGACCGCTCGCTGATGTCCTATGCCGAGAGCGCGCAGCAGGGCAACTTGGAGCGGGACAGCGGCGCGGTACGACCGATACTCACGGCCTACTATCAGCTACAGGCCATCGCACTCTCGCAAGCTGAGTCCGTGGTCCTGATCCGCCAGCTAAGAGAGGAACTGCCGTGACCGCCACCGAACCCGCGTGGTTCACATCTTCGTACAGCAGCAACGGCGGGGAGTGCGTCGAGGTAGCGGGGAACCTGGTTGCCTCCGACGCTGTTCCCGTCCGCGACAGCAAGGACCCCGAGGGCCCGGCCCTGGTCTTCCGGGCCGATGCCTTCAAGGCGTTCGTCGCAGGCATCAAGGCAGGCGAGTTCGGCGCTGCCTGAGCCCCCCCAGAACGCAAAAAAGGACCCCAGGGAACGGCCCCCGGGGTCCTTCGTCTTGTTGCTCGCTGTCACCAGCGCTGGACGGGCTTCGTCGTCTCTACTGACACCTTGACCACCTCCTAGCGGTTGCTTCGGCCCCCTTAGAAGGTGCCTTTCTCCAGCCCGCTCAGCACGGCTTCACCTACGCGGCAGCGCAGTTGATCACTGGGGGCACATGGGTCCGGCGCCACGTCCAGGGTGTGCGTTTCGAGCTGGGGCCGGGATGGCCATCGGAGCTTCCGAAGCCCCCCTCCCCCGCGCCCATGAGGGGCATGACGGTGCCCTCTGGGTCCCGCAGAAACGGGCCAATTGGCCACGCCGGCTTTCCCCCTCCCTGCCGCGCTAGGTGGGGAGGGGAGGGAGTCACCCCCCTGGGTAAAACCGCAGGTCAGAGGCCCTTTATGGGCTTTTGGCGCTCCGAGGCCCATCCTCCGGGCTGGTGAACGGCCGTCTCCCGGCTGTGACACTGCGTACACAGCGGACGGAGACGCGACCAGGCGTCCGGATCGGTCACACCTCGGGCGACCAGCGAGCGACGCGACTCGGGGAAGTGATCGGCGACCACAGCGACGCGAGCACACAGCACGCACCACGGATGGGCGTAGAGGTAGGCCCGACGGATGCGGGGCCAGCGAGGGCCGTACGCACTTCCGCCCGGCGTACCGCGCTGTGCGTCCGCCTCGGCCTGGTGCTTCGGGCAGCGACCGCCACGGGCCGTCAGCTCGGGGCAGCCCGGGACCGAACACGGGGGACGGGGCTTACGGGGCATGGGGGATAGCCTCCCCTCACATGGGGTGGGGGTAGTTTGGCCTGGTCAGGGCTCGCATAGAGCGGGGTTTGCGGACCGGGCGTAACCCACGTGCGCCAAGATCGTTGGCAGCCTATGAGCAACACCAAGCGCGTACTTGCTGCTGGCATCCTCGGAACCGCCGCGCTCGTCGGAATCCTCACAACCCCCGCCAGCGCCGACAGTGCCCGGGAACCCGGCGCGCCGACCACGCCCACGACAAGGGGCTTGACTCTAGAGAGGGTTAACTCCCCAGATGTCAATCAGCAGCAGATCCTGGAGATTAACAGTGAGGCGTGGGGCACCTTCTTTGACTGACCTGGCCGGTTTCAGATCGGGGTACCAGCAGCATTGAAGTCTGCGCCCGTCTTGAGCCGATGGCACGGACGGCAGAGCGGTTGAACGTTCCCGTCCGTGTCCTCGCCACCGAGGGCAAGCGGCTGCCGGTGGTCCACGTCGACCAGCTCGGCGGGGAAGGTCTCACCGCACAGCCCGCACACCGCGGAGCCCGCTCGGTCGACCCGCCGGCGAGCCGTTCGACGCCACCGCGCGGCCCCTTAAATCCCTCGTATCAGCGACTCTACTGAGTTGCTGATACGAGGGAACTGTGACGCTTCGGCCCTATGGCTCTGACCGAATCACCGGTGGCTCAATTGGGCGGCCATCTGGTAGCCGAGGCGTCACGTCCACGGCCAGCAGCCGGCCAGTCCTCGGATCGCGCATCGGCTGAATGCCTCGCGGCATCGGCGCGCCACCGTTGACCACGGGCAGGCCGGTTGGGGAGTCCGACCAGACAGGCCGACCCTGCGCGTCCCGGGGGAAGTACGGATAGGTGCCGTCTGGGCCGGGGTCGAGCGCGTCAATGGCCATGTCAGTCCGCCGCTTCGATGTATGCGTTGCGCTCGGCCTCCAGCTCCTCGGCGTATTCAATCCCGAGTGCTTCCGCGGCCTTGTCGACCTCGGCCGTGAGGTCTTCGAGGAAACGCAGGTCATACCAACGCTGCTCGGGGACGGTCCGCGGGACGCCAACGTGAGACTGTGCGCTCTGTGCGGCAATCAGGATCTTCTCGCGCTTGTACCGCTCGGCCCGGTGCGCCACGTATGCCTTGAACCACGGTTCAGTGGAAAGGAGTTCAAGGAACTCGGCATGCAGTTCGCTGCCCCGCGCGGAGTGCGCGGCAGTCCGCGCGGACCACGTCTTGACGAACTCGCGGTCGTACTCGGCGGCGCGCTCCGCACGACGGGCCTGTTCGGCCTCCTCGGCGACCGCCAGGGCGGTTTCGGCCTCGGCGAGCGGGACGGCGATCTTGTCGGCCTGGGCGCGCAGCTTGGCGAGCTTGTCGGCAGCCTTGGAAATGTCGGGGTTCATTGTCAGACCTCACGATCGATGGGGGCGGACACGTTGTGGCCAAGCTGCGCGGCGGCGGCCTTGGCAATCTCGTAGTGGCCGAGCGAAATGCGGCTGGCAGGGGGCATCTGGTCGTACTGCTCGGGGCGGGTGCGCTGCATTTCAGCAAGCCGTTCCATGGCGTCGCTGTACCGGAACGCGTCAGCGTGGGAGCGGAGCCGCTTCGTCTCCTTGTCCTCGTAGGTGTAGCTGTGGGTGCGGGGGTTACCCACGGTGGTACCTCCTGTTGGCCACCTCTCGGCGGCATGAAGAAGCCCCTGCCCGGATCGGGGAGGGGCGGGGACGAGATGACCGCCAGGTCTAGGCAGCGTTCGCCTTGCGGGCCCAGTAGGCGGCCTGCTGGCAGGTGTCGCAGCAGTAGAGGCGGCGGCGTCCGGTCGTGCGGTTGACGACCCGGTTGAGGCAGCCCCCGCGTTGGCACGGGCCGCCGTCCACCGTTGGCGCGAGCAGACGGGCCGCCTCGGTTGCCTGGCGGCGCGCTTCGCCGGCTGCAGCATCATCTCCGGACAGGGCTCGCAGGGTGGCCGCTTCGGCGCCGCGGATCAGTTCCAGCGCGCTGGCATGGTCGGTGTTCATCGTGAACCTCTCGGATCTGTCGGTGCTCCGGTGGGGCCGGGGGCCTCGGCGCGCGGAGGACGAGGACTTGGCGTCGACTCCCCCTCCCGGCATAGAAGAGGGGGACGATCTCCTCTCCCTGGCGGAGTGAGGAGAAAGTCCCCCTACTTCTATGGGAGGGGGGTGATCTCCCGGCAGGTCGTCCCGGCGCCCTCACTCTCTTGGGGAGACCAGAGATGGCCTGACACCTGCTTCGCCCAGCAATCGGCGGCTGCGGGCCCCGCCCGTCAGGTCGGCCACCGGCACGGCGGTGGTGACGGGTGACGCTGGAGACGAAGAAATCAGGTTTCTCTAGACTCGCTGCCGCATAGAAGAACTCAGATTCTGCGTCTCCAGCGTCACCCGTCACCACCTCTGCCCGCCGATGCCTACGCGGCTGCCCCAGCAGGCTCGGCGAGGCGGACGGACGTACGGCTCGCAGTCGGGGCCGCAGGGCGGTCCTGGTCGCCGTCAACCGCTGCATTGACCTCGGCCACGGGGTCGTGCTGCACCTCTGCCGTGATCTCGAAGCCCGTCGGATGGTTCTCCCCACCCCGCTTCTGCATCCCCCTACGCGGGAACAACCGGACGACCACGCCGTGCTCTTCCAACATCTCGCGCCGGGCAACAGTGTCGGCAGCGTGCCACTCGTCGGCCACCGTGCGGCCGGTGGGAACGCTGTACCAGCCCGCAGGCCGCTCAGGCTCCTTCTTCAGCTCCGCAATCTTGTCGGTGATCCGCTTGTACTCGCGCTGGTACCACGCGGCGTCGTCGTCGGACTCGTACAACCCGGCCTGCCGGTCGGCCCGCAGCCGCTTCTTCGCCGCCTCGTGCTCAGCTATCTCGTTGGCGATCCCGTTCCCGGGGTCGTAGACGCGCTGCATGAGCTGACCGGCCCCGAACCGGCCCAGGAACCAGGACTCCACCTCCCCGTCCAGGGCTGCCACTCCGAAGGACGGGGCAGGCTTGCAATGCTGGGCGTCCTCCCACGCCAGGGTTCGCGCCCGGCAGCTCCACGCCGGAAGCCGAACCAGCTTGCCATCCACGTAGCCGTTCGCCGCACTCGCCCGCTCGGCGCGGTAGCCACACACCCCGCACCAGATCCGGCCGGACAGCAGTGCCGTTCCCTTCGGCGCGCGCTGCTTCTTCGGCGCCTTGCGCTTCGGGCCGAGCTTGGCCACCAGCGCATCGTGCGTCGGCCTGTCCCACAGCGGCGGCGCGATGCGGACGGGCATGCCGTCGTCGCCGATCACGGCCCGACCACCGTGCATCAGATAGCCCATGGCCGCTTCGCTAATCAGGATCCGGATCAGACTGCCCGGCCGCCAGGGCGCGCCCTTCGGCTCGCGGCCGTACAGGATGGCGAGGCGATCGGCAGGGTTGGGCACGCCTGCCCGGGTGAGTCGGTGGATCTCGGTCCACGGTGTGATGCTGCCGGTCCCGTCCGCCAGGATCCGCCGCGCCACCTCCCGAATTGTCTCCGCCGACTCGGGGTCGATCTCGGTGTGCGTGATCTTCGCCATCGGCGACGGGCGAACGTGCCGGTAGCCGTAACTCGGCTTGTGTGCCACCTGCCCGGCTGCACGGGCACGCTGGGATTCCTGCCGGTTGCGGGTCCGGATCGCACGGTGCTCCATCTGCGCGCCGAACAGTTTGAGCGTGAAATCGCTTTCCTGGTTCGGGTCTTGGAGATCCCAGATGCCCCGGTGGTCGGCGGTCACCAGAAGTTGTCCGCGTCGGCTGGTGTCCCGCGCGAGGGTGAGCCCTTCGAGCACGTCACGGCCGATCCGGTCGACGGCGGACGCCACGAGGCCGTCAAAGGGGCCCCGCTGACCACGGAGCCACGGGCCAAGCTGCGGGCGGGTGTTGGGGTCGGTGGCTCCCGACACCTCCCAGTCGTCGGCCCACCCGATGATGTGCCCGCCGACTTCCTCGGCCGCCTTGAGGTCGTACTCCATCTGCCGCTCGGGGCTGCTGGTCGACGCCCGGACCCGCGACAGTCGACGTAGTCCGAGCAGGCACTTCCCGCAACCGTCGTACGGGGTCACCGGGGCTTCGGCGCCGACGGGGTTCTTCAAGATCATCGTCTCTCCATTGCAGTTGGCCTCTGCTGCTATGGGGAGGGGGATGATCTCCTGGCACCTTGCTACGGCTAGAGCAACTAGCCGTTGACGAAGAGTTCGTGGAGCGCCAACTCCGCGTCGGCGACGGTATCGAGGGGCCACCCGGCGCGCGCCAGGGCCCCGCGCAACTCCTCGCGCGCGGCCGACCAGTCAGGGGGGAGTCCAAGGGGAAACACGAAGCGACCTCCATGGGGGGTGAAGTGGATGCCACCGAGCACCTGATGATCAATCAAACCGATCCGGCCATGGCGCACTCATGACGCCAGCGCACACACCGTCGATCGGCGGTTGCCGAACGTGTGCGGCTCGTCACAATGAGCATGGAGCCACGGAGGTCATCTTGGCAACTCGTCTCAGATTTTTGGATAAATCCAAATCGAACACCAACCAAGGCCCCTACAGTGGCAGTTGTCGGTGGCGAACGTGACCGACAGCGGGGCACACTGGTCCGGCGAGGCTCAGAGAGGGCGGGGATGGCCACAGCAACAGGCCCGACGGTTCGACGGAGGCAGCTCGGCGCCGAACTGCGCCGTAGACGCGAGGAAGCCGGCCTCTCGCACGACGAGGTGTCCGAGACCCTGACGGGCATGAGCCAACCCAAGCTCTCCCGCATCGAGAACGGCAGAGGCGCCACCAAGGTCGACGACGTCAAGAAGCTCCTCGCCCTGTACAAGTGCGAGGACAACGACCTGATCTCGGCTCTGGTCGACCTCGCCAGGAACGGCGCACACCGAGGCATGTGGTGGCAGAGCTACGGCGTACACATCGGCCAGGTCCTCGGCGACCTGATCTCGCTTGAGGCAAGCGCTGCATCCGTCCGGACCTACGAGAGCGCCTTCATTCCGGGCCTACTCCAGACCCCCGCCTACGCGCGCGAGATCATCAAGAAGCTCAACATGCGCCCTGACGTCAACGTCGAGGCACTGGTCGACGTCCGCGTAGCCCGCCAAGGCGCCCTCACCCGGGCTGAACCGCTCACGCTCTGGGCGGTCATCCACGAGGCTGCGATCCGTTCCGGAGTCGGCGGCCCGAAGGTCATGGCCGAGCAACTCGGGCGCCTGACCGATCGAGCGGTCCAGCCGAACATCAACATTCAGGTGATGCCGATCGGCGCTCCCGCGCACCACGGTATGGGCGGAGCCTTCACGATCCTCGGATTTCCACAACGGCAGGACCTGGATGTCGCTCTGGTCGAGAGCACATTGAGCAACCTTTGGGTCGAGGGCGCCTCCGAGGTGGAGCAGTACGCGGCGAAGTTCGACGCCATCCGGGCCGACGCCCTCGGCCTGGACGACTCGCTCGCCATCATCACCGAACAGAGAGACAAGGTCACATGACGTCTATCCCGAACTCGGATGCCCTCAAATTGACTTGGCACAAGTCCTCACGAAGCAACGAGTCAACCAACTGTGTCGAGTTCGCTTCCTCCGGCGGATCCGTCTCCTACGTTCGTGACTCGAAGAATCCTTCCGGCCCTGCACTCGTCCTCTCGGCCGCCGCTCACAGCGCGTTCATCGCGGCGGTCTCCGACGGGGAGTTCGACTTCGGCCTCCTCTGACCGCACCACCGCAGCCCACCGGCCCGGCGAACCCTTGGGGCGCCGGGCCTTACCCTTCACCGGAAGGCGCCCATGACCTCCTCCCAGCCCTTCGACATGGCGAACAGCCGGGTGTTCGGTCAAGTGGCCGAGACCTACGACGCCGCGCGACCCGGCTACCCCGACGCCCTCATAGCCGAGGTACTCGCCTACGCCTCCCTCGGTGATCTGCCGGCCGTCGAGATCGGGGCCGGCACCGGGAAGGCCACCGTTCCGTTCGCCGCGCTCGGCACCCCGATGGTCTGCGTCGAACCCGATGCCCGGATGGCCGAGGTGCTGCGCCGCAACACCGCCGCCTTCCCGCACGTCCGGGTCGAGGTGAGCGCCTTCGAGCAGTGGCGGCCGGACGAAACCCGGTTCGGGCTGCTCCTCGCCGCCACCTCCTGGCACTGGACCGACCCGGCCACCCGATGGGACCGGGTCCACGACGCCCTCGCCCCCGGTGGCGCCGTCGCGCTCTTCTGGAACCCCCAGGGGCTCCTGGACCCCGGCCTCCAGGCCGCCCTCCGCGAGGTCGACCACCGGTACGGCCTCACCCTCACCCCGCACACCGGACTGGCCTCCTCCTTCGGCGACGTCCCGGGCCACTGGCCCGGATTGCTCGGGCACTGGCCGGACGAGGAGTGCCGCCAGGACGGCCGGTTCACCGACCTCCGCTCGCTCCGCATCCGCGAGCGGACCCGCTTCGACACCGACCGCTACCTCGGGCACCTCACCTCGATCTCCGTCTACCGTGCCCTGCCCAGCGACCGCCGCGACCGGGCCCTCGCCGACACCGCCGCCGTGCTCGACGCGCACGGCGGGGGCATCGACGTCGAACACCACCACGACCTCTTCCTCGCCCGCACCCTCCCCCACCAGGGCTGAACCCACCCGGCCTGCCCCCCGCTCCGCACAGGAAGTCGGACCCGCCGACTTCCTGTGCGGCGTAGAGGCGGCAGGCCGACCACGCCACCGGTCATCCAGGCCCAGGGGAACATCCGCCCTACACGGCGTGAACATCAGCCCACTCGATCGCACGTGGATTCGACCCATCCCTACGCTGCGGCTGTGCTGATCATTTCGCTGCTGCTCCTCATCCCCGGCTTCGTCGTGCTCGTGCTCCGGTGGCGCCGCGTGTTCGAAGGCCGCGCCGCCACGCTCGGCGGCATCGGCGCGATCGTCCTCGGCGCCCTGCTCGGCCTCACCACCGTCCTCTACGTGGTCGAGCCGTACGAGGTGGCCGTGCCGACCAGGCTCGGAAAGATCGGCGGGACGTGGCAGCCCGGACTGCACGTCAAGTCCCCGCTGACCGACGTGACCGCGTTCTCGACCCGCCCGTCCGACCTCAACCTGACGGGCGACAACACCGTCGAGGTCCGTTCCTCCGAGGGCGGCGTACTGTTCGCCGACCTCACCGTGAAGTGGTCGATCGACCCTCAGCACACGGTCGACCTCTACAAGCTGGCCGGCGACTCGGACGCCGTCCAGCAGCGCCTGGTCCTCCCCGACAGCCGCGAGATCGTCCGTAACGTGTTCGCCAAGCACACCAGCGTCGAGGGCTACAGCTCGCAGCGCGAGGCGATCGCCGGCGAGATCGACAAGCTGGTCACCGCCCGGCTCGCGCCGCGCGGCATCCTGGTCAACGGGGTCAACCTGCGCAACGTCCGGCCCAGCGACGACCTGCAGAAGGCGATCGACGCGAAGATCGCCCAGGACCAGACCACCGCGCAGGCCGAGGCCGCCGTCCGCACCGCCAAGGCCGAGGCCGAGAAGCGCAAGATCGACTCGGAGAGCCAGGCCGCCGCCAACGCGGCGATCGCCAACTCCCTCACCGACAAGATCCTGATGAGCCAGTGCATCGAGGCGTTCAAGGCCGCCGCCGAGAAGAACGCGGTCTACGCCAGCCCCTGCGGCAACAGCGGCGGCACCCCGGTCATCGTGGACGGCACCAAGCGCTGAGAACGCCACCGTTCGAGCGGGCAGGCAGGGCGCGGGCAGGCAGGGCGCGCGGGCGGGCAGGCGAGGCGGTCACCCGCCCCACCCGCCCGCGCCCTCGGGCCCGTCCACGTCGTGAGAGATGATCATCCGGCCATTCTGACGCAGTACCGTCACCCTGTCCCGGCACTTTCCTCGCGCCGACCGCCGGGCACCGCTCCCCCGACCGGCGGGAACGCCGCCGCTCTCGCGCGTCCCCGCCCGTCGGGGCCGCCGTCGCCCACCGAGAGCGCCAGCGAGTCGGTCAGCCACAGGTGGGACGCGCCGAGCGTGACCGGTTCACCGCCGGCCTCGGCCGCCAGCCGCCAGTAGCGGCGCATCCGCGGATCGCGGTCGGCGGCCACGTGGGCCAGCAGCTGCCCCCGGAACCCCGGAGTGTCCCGGCCGCCGCGCACCGACGCGTGCGCGTCGACGAACCGGTCCAGTGCGGGGCCCGCACCCGGAGCCTCCCCCGCCCGCACCAGGGGCCGCGCCAGCGCGCACGCCTCACCGATCCCCGCCATCAACGCGGCCTCGTCGGAGACCAGTTCGGCGTTGGACCGCGCCATGGCCAGCAGCGTGCGGGCCAGCGCCCGGTCACCCGCCAGCGCGACCAGCTCGGCGAACGCGACCACCTGCCCGGGCGTCGGGTCGACGGGCGGCGCGGGCACGGCCAGGGCCACGAACACGTCCAGCATCGCCCCGGACGCCGACGACACCGACGAGACCATCGTGCGCCGCCAGAAGTCGATCAGCACGTCACGGGCGGCGCCCCCGTCCTGCACCGCGGCGACCAGCTCCAACCTGGCGGCCCGGTCGGCCGGCCCGGCCTCCTCGACCGCACGCAGGGAGGCCCGTCGCCAGGCCAGGCCCGCGAGTTGCACGTCGAGCGCGGCGCGCTCGGCCGCGACCACCTCGGCCACGGAGCGCTCCCCGGCGAGCACGAGCCTGACGGACGGCAGCCCGAGACCGAGCCCGCGCAACCGCCTGACCAGGCCGAGCCGTTCCACGGCGGCCGGGTCGAACCTGCGGTGCCCACCCGCGCTGCGCACGGACTCGACGATGCCCTCGTCGCAGTAGAAGCGAACGGTCCGCACCGGCACACCGGTCAGCCGGGCCAGCTCCCCGATCCCGAACGTCTCGTCGAGAAAAGGCACTTGAACCTCCACCTGACTGGAGAACCTACGGTACCCGCATCACCCCCGAGAGGAGCTCCGTGATGACGCCGCCGGACATCGTCACCACCGCCACCGCACGCCTCGTGGACGGCCTGCGGGACCGGACCGCACGGGTCGCCCGCGCCGTCGCCGGACGCGCCCCGGACACGCCGGTACCCACCTGTCCGGCGTGGCCGCTGCGGACCCTCGTCGGACACCTCGGACAGGAACACCGCTGGGCGGCCGAACTGGTCCGCAGCGGGCAGCAGTTGCCGCCGCCCGACCCGCACCGCGCCGATCCGGGGCCTCCGGACGAGTGGGCCGAGTGGCTGCACCAGGGCGCGGAGGAGCTGATCCGGGCCGTCCGGCGGGTCGGCGCCGAACGCGAGTCGGACACCTTCGCCGGTCCGCTTCCGGCCGCCTTCTGGTTGCGCAGGATGCTGGCCGACACCTGCGTCCACCACTACGACGCGGCGTGCGCGACCGCCACCGCGTTCGAGATCGCCGACGACCTCGCGGCCGTCGTGATCGGCGAGAACCTCGACCTGCTCACCATGCCGGCCTTCGCGGCGGTCAGGCCGGCGGTCGCCGAACTGCGCGGCCGGGGCGAGCAGATCGGGTTCCGGCCGGGGTCCGCGGAGGGCTGGGTGGTCACCAGGAGGCCCGGGGGGCTGCGGTGGGAGCGCGGGCCGGTCGAGGCGGACGTGGTGGCGTCGGGGTCGGCGGCGGACCTCATGCTGCTGATCGCCCGCCGCATCACGCCGCAGGACGGCCGGGTGACAGTGACGGGCGACCGCGCCCTCCTGGACCACTGGCTGGCCCACTCGGCGTTCTAGGCCCCCCGGGGGCCGCCCCGGGAGCCGCGCCGGGGCCGGGACCGGGCCGGGACCGCGCCACCCACCTCCGACGCACCGTCACATCCACCGAAAAACAGTAGCCATGGACATAGTAGCTATGTACTCTATTTGCCATGAGCAAGGCTTCCCCCGGCCCCACGCCCGGCTTCCTGGTGTGGCGGCTCGCCAACAAGTGGCGCGTCGCGGTCGATCGCGCGGTGGCCCCCCTGGGCCTCACCCACGCGCAGTACGTCCTGGTCGCGTCGCTGTACGGCATGCACCGCACCGGCGAGCGGCCCAGCCAGCGCCGACTGGCCGACCACACCGGCCTGGAGGCGCTGTACGTCTCGAAGCTGGCCCGCGCCCTGGAGTCGGCCGGCCTCGTCGAGCGCGCCCGCGACCCCCGCGACCCGCGCGCCGTCCAACTCGCCCTCACCGACGAGGGCCGGGCCGTCACACGGCAGGCCGTCGAGGTGGTCCAGGGACTGCTCCGGCAACTGCTGGAACCACTCGGCGGCCTCGACGCCGAGCGGACCGGCGCGTTCACCGCCGAGCTGACGGCCCTGCTCGACGCACCTCTCACCCCCGCCCTCCCGCACGACGAGAACACTCAGGGGACACCACCATGACCGCCACCGCACCCGTCACCACCGCGCCCGCTGCCGCACCGGCCACCGCCCGCGCCCTCGGCCTCGCCCACTACGCCGCCCGCGGCGTCCTGGAGCACGTCCTGGCCCGGCACGGCGTCACGTTCCCGCAGCAGATCGCCCTGCGCGCCGCCGTCACCGCCGACACCGCACAGACGCCGGACGACCTCGTCGCCCAGGTGCAGCACTCCCTCAAGGCCGATCCGGCCGACATCCGCGCCACGCTCGACGAGCTGCTGACCCGGCAGTTGCTCGTCACGGACGGGGCACACCTTCTCCCCACGGAGGCGGGGCGCGAGCTGCTCGCCGCCACCGGCGCGGACACCGCCCACGTCTCCGCCCGCATCTGGGGCGGGATACCGGCCGAGGACCTGGCCGCCGCGGGCCGCGTCCTCGCCCTGGTCACCGAGCGCGCCGACGCGGAACTCGCCACACTGCGCGCATGACCGCAGGACCCCGCACCGGTCCGGCCCGACCCCGCAGGGGAGCCGGGCCGGACCGGGCGGCACGCACGCGCCGCACCCCGTCGGCCGCCCGGCAGTGGGCCGGGCGGCCGCGGGTCCCCTACCGGCCGTGCGTCAGCTCGTGGCGATCGCGGTGTCGTCGATCACGAAGCTGGTCTGCAGCGAGGCGTCCTCGGTGCCGGTGAACTTGATCGTCACCGACTGGCCCGCGTAGGCCGAGAGGTCGAAGGTGCGCAGCTGGTAGCCGGAGGCCG
>NZ_JAQYWW010000672.1:0-406 GCF_036322525.1 Streptomyces sp. BE20
CCGCCGACCGGCACTCCCGATCGCGCGAGCACCCCGGCGAGCACCGCCGCGTCGCGTGCACCGCCGGGTCGGACGCGCCCCGTCGCGACACGACCACGTCGCGAGCACCCCCCCCCCCCGGGGGCCCCCCCCCCCCCCGGCCCCCCCCCCCCCCCCCCCGCCCCCCCCCCCCCGGGGGGGGTGTCCGGCGCCGGGGCCCCCGGCCGGGGGGGGGCGCGGGGCGCGCCGGCGCTGGGGCGGGGGGGCGGCGGTGTGGGGGGGGGGTGGGGGGGGGGCGGGGGGGGGGGTTCGGGCGGCGGGGGGGGGCGGGGGGGGGGGGGGGGGGGCCGGGGCGCCGCCCCCCGCGGCCCCCGCCCCCCCCCCTCCCGCCGCCCGGGCGCCCCCCCCCCCGCCCCCCCCCCCCCCC
>NZ_JAQYWW010000673.1:0-54157 GCF_036322525.1 Streptomyces sp. BE20
CTGAGCCGCCAGTCCCCGTCGATCTCGGGAGCGGCGAGCCGGTGCCAGGCGGTACCGTCCCAACGTTCGATCAGTCCGGTGGTCCTGTACTCCACCGATTCGCTCCCGGGGACGGGCCCCGGGGTCCGGGAGGTGACGACCGCCGCACCACCGACCGCCCAGGCCCTGCCCGGCCGCGGCGCGGAGGCGCCGAGCAGATAGAGGGAGCCGATCTCGCCGGGCGGCGCCTCGACGGTGGTGCTGGTCCACGCGGTGCCGTCCCAGTGCTGGGCGAGGATCCGGCCGGTGCGCCGATCGCGATCGCCCACGAGCCAGGCGTCGCGCGGCGAACTGCCCGCCACCGCCGTCGCCCGGCCGATGAAGTCTGTGGTGGGAGACGGGAGTTCACGCCATTCACCGTTTCCTCCCACCCGCTCCGCGACCACCGGGGTGAACCGCGGCGCCTGGTCGGCCCCGGTGATCCGGAAGCCGGCCGCCCAGGTGGTGCGGGCGTCGAGCTGCGCGCTGGAGCTGAGCACCGCGCCCTCGAACGGCAGCTTCGCCGGCGTGAAGCGCGCCCCCGCCGCCCGCGCGCCGTCCACCTGCACACCGTCGGCTTCCGGCGCCCCGGCCGCCGTGGCCGTGGTGGCCCCGGTGGCCGTCGCCGCCGTCAGCACGGTAGCCGCCAGTGCGGCCGCGGCCCAGTGTCGTATTCGCCTCATGTGTCGATCCCCAGATTCCTCGGTAGGTGTCGCATCGCGGGGGCGCCATCGGCGTGATCGCGCCCCCGCCTAAGAGAGGCACCAGCCCTGACGATCCGTTACACATTTGCGCCGCACCCACCGGGGCCGTCGTCGACGGCACCGGAATCGACGCCGGCCCGCCTCCCCGTCGGCGCCACCGTGGTCAGCCCCTCCACCACCGGCGGGTTGTGGCCGCCCACCGCGCGCACGGGGCGATCTCCAAGGCGATGTCCCCGATCCGGAACTGGCGCCGGCCCATCTCCCCGACCGGCGAGCGACCCTCCGCCACCACCTCGTCGTACCGCCCCTGCGGAGCCGCACCCACAAGATCCGTCACCGCAGATCACGCACCCGACCGCCCGGAGCCGCCGACTCTCACCATCGGCGACCGGCCCCTTGCCCCGAGCGCAGGATCAGCGCCAAATCCTGCGCAGAGTAGAGGCGCAGGGGAACGGAGCGGCCCACTGCACCGGCGGTCGGGTCGCCACGGGAGCGAGGCCGGGCCACCGGCCCCGCCCGGTCCCTCCACGCCCGGGTCCGGCATCGCCCCGAGCAGAACACCGCCCCCACCAGGCGCCCCACCCCCACCGTTCACGAGGTCCCGCACGCCGGGCACGCCGCCCCCTCTCCGGCCTGGATCGCGGCCCCCCTGGCAGCCGTACGCCCCACCAGTCGCGCGCCCCACCAGCCGCCAGTGCGCCGACCGACAGCGCCCCGAACAGAACCACGCCTCCGCCCGAGCCCCAGTCGCCAGCCGGTCGCCACCCCGCCCACCCGTCTTGCTCGCCACGGGGCCGGCGTAGAACCCGACCCTCGAACCACAGCTGGCATGCAGGCCGCACACGCAGGCACTCGGCGGCGTCGGCACCTGAGGCCGGCGGCCGACCGGTGGCAGCCGGACGTCAGCCGAGGACGGCGTCGACCTCGATCTCGACGAGCCAGTCGGGGTCGATGAAGCGCGAGACCTCGACGAACGTGCAGGCCGGACGGATCGAGGCGAACCGCTCGCCGTGCGCCCGCGCGGCCTCCTCCCACCGGCTCACGTCCGTGAGCATGATGCGGGTCCGCACGACGTCGTCGAGCGATGCACCCGCTTCCGCGAGGGCGGCCTCGGCGATGTCCAGGCAGCGCACGGTCTGGGCGTGGACGTCGCCCGGGCCCACGGTCGCGCCGTCGGCGCCGATGGGCGCGGTGCCGGCGACCGCGACGTAGGGGCCCTTGCGGACCGCCCGGGAGAAACCGATGCGGGGTTCGAGCGGGGAGCCGGAACCGATGTTCCGTCGCGGGGTGTTGTCCATCGGGCCATACTCCCAGGGACGGGGACGGCCTACCGGGCGGCGCCGGAGGTGTCGGGGGTGTCGGCACCGGGGGCGTCGGCACCGGTCCAGCCCAGGCGCAGGTGGTGCACGCCGTCCGGCAACAGGACCTGGAGCGACAACGGGCCGATGCCGGTGAGGTGTTCGGCGACGAAGCGGTCGGCGCCGGGACCGGTCAGGTAGCGCTCGAAGCGCTCCCACTGCACCCTGCCGAGCGGGCGGAACTGGAGGGCGAACCAGAGCGCGGAGAGGGCTCCCGGGAGGAGCGGGTAGGTGGTCGGGGGCAGGATGCCGCCGGTGATCTCGGCCGCGACCGGGCGGCGGTCCGTCACGCGGCACACTCGCCGGAGGCGGGAGCGGGCTCGGCGGCGGGCAAGGAGCTTGACCAGCAGGATGCCCCGCCCCGACTCGTCCTCCCCGCTGGCGGCGCGGAACACGGGACCGCGCTCCCCACGCGCATCTGCACCTCGATCCGCAGGCGCCGCCGGTCGACGTGGAGCACGAGCCGGACCCGACGGCCGATCGGCGCGCCGTGGACGACGGCATTGGTCACCAACTCGGTGACCAGCAGCCGCCCGGCGCCGAGGAAGCGCTCACCGCCGGGGGCGTCGGCGAGCAGCCGTTCGAGGATCCGCCGGGCCTCCCCGGGCGAACGCCGGCTGCGCAGCAGCCAGCAGGAGAGGGAGGAGGCGGGGGAGGCCGGAGAGGCGGGAGAGGGGGAGGTTCCGGACATGGCGGATTCACCTTCCAGGTAAAGGGAGTTGAAGGCGTGGTGCTGCCACGAGGACGACCAGGAGGGCAAAGGAATGCCCGGCGACCAGCCGCCTTGATCACTCAGACGAACCATCGAGTTACTCCGCGTAGCATGCACCTCAGGATGGATTGCATGCAAGCGCAAGTCGCCAGCAATTGCAGCTTCAGCCATCATGGTTGAGGCTCTGGAAGGGGTGGCAGACTATGCAAGGAACCGAACAGCCAGGGAGTGTGACGAGTGAGCAGTCCGACCGTGCTGCGACGTAGGCTCGGCGGTGAGCTTGGCAAGTTGCGTGCGTCACGCGAGATGAATGCCAAGGATGTCGCCGCGGCCCTCGGCTGGTCCGCCTCCAAGCTGAGTCGCATCGAGAGCGGACTGGTCTCACTACAAGAACGTGACGCGGCGAAGCTGTTGGCCCACTACGGGATCAGCTCACCCGAAGAGGTGAGACAGTTCCTCAGTCTGACTCGGCAGAGTCGTCAGCAGGGCTGGTGGCACGCCTACGGCGATGCATTGCCGGACTGGTTCCGGGCCTACGTCGGATTCGAAACGGACGCCACGAAGATCGTGACATACCAGTGTGAGCTGGTTCCTGGGTTACTCCAGACCGAGACGTACGCCCGACATGTCATCCGAGCGATGAATCCCACGGAGTCCACAGAAGAGGTCGAGCGCCGCGTGGCACTCCGAATGGACCGTCAGCACATTCTCAATCGACAGGATCCCCCGCAGTTCTGGGCCATCATCGGCGAAGCCGTCATACGGCGACCCGTCGGCAACGGGCCAGCCATGGCGGCACAGCTGAGGCATCTCGCGCTCATGGCGGATGAGAAGCCCAACATCACCATCCAGGTCCTCCCGTTTTCAGCCGGAGCACACGCGGCCATGGGAGCGTCGTTCTCTGTGCTGTCGTTCAGCGACATCCCTGGCAGCGTGGCCTACTCCGAGGCAACGACCAGCAGCACCTACACGGAACGGCCGACCGAGGTCGCGCGCCATGAGGACACGTTCCTTCGTCTCATGGCTTCGTCCGTGCAGCCCGAGAAGTCCGTCACATGGTTGAGGAAAGTCGCAGAGGAGTACGAGACATGAAGCAGACCTTCGAACCCATCCAGTGGCGCAAGAGCACCTACAGCAATGGCCAAGGCGACTGCATCGAGATAGCCGACGGTCTCACGGGCCTCATCCCTGTCCGGGATAGCAAGGACCCCGACGGACCGGTCCTCGCCTTCACCCCCGACGCCTGGCGGGCCTTCATCACCGCCATCCACACCGGCGAACTCCCCACCCACACCTGACCAACCCAGCAGGTCCGGCGCCCGGTCGGGTGGCACACGGAGGTTACGATCACGGACACGTCGTCCCCGCCCGTGATCGGAGTAGTGCTGCCGTGAGTTCCGCCCCGCCGGATCCTTCGACCCTTCACCCGATGCCCGAGCAACCCCGCGTGGTCCTCCTGAAGCCGCTGGTGACGTCCCCCCTGATCGAGGTCGGCGACTACACCTACTACGACGACCCGGACGACGCCACCGGCTTCGAGACCCGCAACGTCCTGTACCACTACGGTCCGGAGAAGCTGGTCATCGGCAAGTTCTGCGCGCTGGGCACCGGCGTGCGGTTCATCATGAACGGCGCCAACCACCGCATGGACGGCCCGTCGACCTTCCCGTTCCCCATCATGGGCGGCAGTTGGGCCGAACACTTCGACCTCCTCACCGGTCTCCCCGGCCGGGGCGACACCGTCGTCGGCAACGACGTCTGGATCGGCTACGGCGCCATGGTGATGCCCGGAGTCCGGATCGGCCACGGCGCCGTCGTCGCGTCCGGCGCCGTCGTCGTCGACGACGTCCCCGACTACGGCATCGTCGGCGGCAACCCGGCCGGACTCATCCGCACCCGCTACAGCGAACCCGACGTCGCCCGCCTGCTCGCTCTGGCCTGGTGGGACTGGCCGGCCGAACACCTCACACAGCACCTGCGCACCGTCATGTCCGGCTCCCTGGACGCGCTCGAAGCCGCCGCGCCGGACAGGTGACCGCCCCCTCCGGCGGCGCGCGCCCGGGACTCCCCCCGTCTCACTGCCCCGGCGCCAGACCCAGGATCCCCGCCGCCCGGCTCGCCGCCGCCGGCCCGTCGGCGTGCACCGTGGTGATCCCCAACTCCTCCGCCGGAAGGAGGTTCGCGGGGTAGTCGTCCACGAAGACGCAGTCCTCGCCCGCCAGCCCCATCCTGTCCAGCGTGAGGCGGAAGATCTCCGGGTCGGGTTTGGCCAACCCCACGTCCCCGCTGATCACCTGCACGTCGAACAGGTCCCACACCCCGGTGGCCACGTACGGGTTGTACGGATCCACCCCGTACGAGTTGGACAGCAGCGCCACCGCCAGCCCCGCCCGTCGCGCCGACTCCACCAGGGCCACCATCTCCGGTACGGCCCGCACCTCCGCGTGGGCCCGGCCCATCAGGTCCTCGTGCTCGATCCCGCCCAGCAGTTCCGCCGTCCGCAGGTTCCACTCCGCCTGCGAGATCCGGCCCAACTCCAGCTCCACGTACAGCGCCCGCCCCGCCGGGTCGTCCACGAGCGCGCGGCGCCACGCGTCCGACGGCAGCCCCTGCCGATCGCACCACGCCCGCACGGACAGTCCGAGCGGAGTACTCAGCACGCCCGCGAAGTCGACGATCAAACCGCGATAGGCCATCCCGCTCCCCTGGTGAGTCGTTCCCCCCTCCCCGGTACCCGGCCCCACGCCGTCGGACTCCACACGCGAGCACGTCCGTCGGGGCCGGCACTCACGGCCGTGCGCCCATGCCCGGGCACCCGTCGGCTTCCCGCTGTTCGACGCCGCCCGAGCAGCAGCACCCGCGCAGCCTCCAGCCGTTCGCCCCCACCGATCACCCTGATCGGCGCAGGATCCCGCACAGGAAGTCGGACCGGCCGACTACCGGCGCAAGCCGCCTCCGTCGTGCGCTCTGCGAGGACCGACACACCGCCGACGGGCCGCCGTCACCGTCGCTGTGGAGCCCGGCGGGTTGCCCCGGCCACGAACCGTCCGGAAAGTCCCCGCACAGGAAGTCGACCGATCCGACGTCCTGTGCGGGGCGGTACCCGGCGTCCCTGACCGCAGCGGGACCGCTACCGCGTCTCCTGCCTCAGGAGCCCTGCCGGCGACGGGATCCGCCCCCTCGCCGGGGACCGGACCCTCACCACGGCGGCGCCGACCGCTACGGCGGCCATGGCGAGGCCCGCGCCCGCCAGGACCTGGCGCGGCCCGAGGAGGGCCGTCAGCGGGCCGCCCAGCGCGGTGCCCACCGGGCCCGCCGTCAGCAGGACGGAAGCGCGCAGGGCCAGCACGGCGGTCAGGGCGGCCGGCGGCACACCGTCCTGGAACAGGCTGAGCGCCAGCGCGCTGTACGGCCCGTAGACCACCCCGGCCAGGGCGAAGCCGACGACCGAGGGCCAGCTCGGCCCGTGCAGGGCGAACGGCAGCATGGCCAGGCCGTGGGCGGCGACGATGCCCAGCAGCATCGGCCACACCGGCAGCAGCCGCAGCGCGCCGACGGCCAGGGTGCCGAGTGCCGCCCCCAGGCCGAAGGCCGTCCAGTAGAGGCCGAGGAGCCCCGGTCCGGCGTGCAGGTCCTGCCCGACGAACAGCGGCAGGGCGACCTCCACCGGGCCGTAGAACAGGTTGAACAACCAGGTCAACGCCAGCAGTCCGAGCAGCCCGGGCCTGGTCCGCAGGACGCGCAGGCCCTCGCCCGAGCGACGCGGTCCGGCGGGCGGCGCCACTGCCGCCGCCACGCCGTCCTCCCGGCCCTCTTCCTCCCGGCCCTCTCCCCTGCCGTCCGGACGGCCCGAGCGGACGGCCAGGACGGCCAGGACCGCGAAGGAGAGCGCGTCCAGCCCGATCAGCCAGGCAGGGGCGACGGCCACCGCCAGCGCCCCGGCGAGCGCCGGTCCGGCGACGGTGGCGACCCAGGTGCTCGTGCTCAGCAGGACGTTCGCCGCCAGCCGCTGCCCGGGCGGCACGGCCTCGGCCACCAACGCGTACTTGGCGCTGCTGCCCCACGCGTGCAGCAGGGACGAGCCGGCGAGCAGCGCCAGGTAGAGCGCCGGGCCGAGCACCCCGAGCGCCCACGCGAGGGGGACGCAGCCGAGGAGGACGGCCCTGGTCCAGGCGTCGGCCCGGATCAGCCGCCGCGCGGGCAGGCCGCGCAGCCACCGGCCGAGCAGCAGCCCGCCGGCGGCGCCCGGCAGGACGTAGGCGGCGACGGCCGCGCCCACCAGCAGGCCGGAGCCGCCGGGCGGGGCCAGTTGCAGCGCGAGCCACGCCACCGCGACCACGCTCATTCCGTCGCCGAGGTCGGACACCGCGAAGGCGGGCAGCAGCCGCCGGAACGGTCCGCGCCGTTCGAACAGCGGCCGGTAGTCCCGGGGCAGCCTGGAGCGCAGGGCAGATGAGATCATGCGGGCCAGGCAAGCGGTTCACGCGTGCTTGAAGTCAAGCCGGTCCGAGAGGAATGCCGTGCGGTACCTGGCCATCGGGGAGCTGGCCCGGCAGGCGGGGCTGCGGCCGTCCGCACTGCGCTACTACGAGAGCCTCGGGCTGCTGCCGGCCGCCCGCCGTGAGGGCGGTCGCCGGGTCTGGCCCGCCGCGACGCTGCGGCGCCTCGCGCTGATCCGGATGTCCCGGCGCGCCGGTTTCACGCTCGCCGAGATCCGCCGGCTCCTGGACGACGCCCCCGACCGGGGCGCCACTCGTCAGTGGCGCGAGCTGGCCGAACGCAAGCTGCCCGAACTCGACCGAATCGTCCGCGAGACGCAGCAGCTGCGCGCCGCCGTCGCCGCCTGTCTCGCCTGCGGCTGCATGAACTTCACCGACTGCGAACTCCTCTCGGCCGCACCGGCCGCACCGGCCACCGGGTCCGAGCAGGGCCCGGAGCCAGGCCCGAAGCAGGCCGGCGCGTCGTCCTGACCGGGCCCGCAAACGAGACCGAACGTTTGTCCGGGCCTCCGGCCCCGCCACTCCGCCGCACCGTCGAAAGGCCCGTTCCCGGCCTCCGGGAACACCCCCTCCGGGCAACGGACCCCACCCGTGGACCCGCCGTCGATCCGTCCGCGGGCCCGCCCGGAGGCTGCCCCACAGGACCTTCCGGGCAGCCGGACCGGGGATGGCCGGACGCCCTCGAACTCCTGGGCTTTCCTTCGGATCCCCCTGCGGAAGGCAGCCTTTGAACCGCGACATCCGTACCGTCGAAGACGTCCTCACCCTCCTCGACCGGCTGTTCCTCCCGGAGGCCGACCGCTGGACGGACGACGCCTCGGGCTGGTGGGACGACTTCTACGCCGACCGGTCCTCCGGGCGCCCGTTCATCGTCCCGAAGCCCGACGAGGACCTCGTCTCCTGCCTGGACCGCGGTCTCCTCGCCCCCGGCGGCCGGGCGCTCGACCTCGGTTGCGGGGCCGGACGGAACACGATCCACCTGGCGTCGCAGGGCTTCGAAGTGGACGCTGTCGACCTCTCGGCGACCGCCGTCGTCTGGGCCCGGGAGCGGGCGGACGAGGCCGGCGCGGCGGTCCGGTTCCACTGCGGCAACGTCCTCGGCCCCGAACTCCCGCTCACCCGCTTCGACCTGGTGGACGACTCCGGTTGCCTGCACCACCTCCCGCCGCACCGGCGGGTCAGCTACCTCGCGCTCCTCGACCGTGTCCTCGCGCGCCCCTACGGACGGCGCGTGCGGACGATCCCACGCGGGCGGCCCCGCGCGGGACGGCGCGTGCAGGCAGGGTGTGCGGGCGGGGCGTGCGACGCCCGGCGACGGCGCACGCCCTGCCGGGCCGAGCGGATCCGCCCTACCCTGAACCCGGTCGGTGAAAGGGGGTCGGGATGCCCGCCGACGAAGCGGCTCGGGACGCGGCCGTCCAGCGCGGTCTCACCTTCCTCCACCGGACCCTCGGCCCGGACGGCCTGCCGCCCGCCCTCGTCGCCGCCGACCGGGATCTGCGCGCGCCGCTGACCGGGATCGAGGCCCGCCGGTACCTGTTCGCCGCCCACGGTGCCGACCTCGGGTTCGAACCGGACCACGAGGGGTTCTCCGCGATGTGGGGCCTGGCGCTGCTGGCGCCGGACAGCGACCGGCCCGAGGAACGCGAGCTGGTCGCCGCGCTCGCCCGCCAGGTCGAGCGGTACCGCGCGGGGCACCGGTACCGCTGCTTCCCGCTCGGCGCGCCGTTCCCGGCCGATACGGACAGCACCGCCGTCGCCCTCGGCGGGCTGGTCCGGCACGGGCTGGCCGCACCCGACCGGACCGCGGCCGTCGCCCGGGAGCTGCTGGGAGCCGGGCAGCCCAACGGTCTCGGCCCCGCAGCGGTCCCGGTCCCCGTCTACTGGCACGACGAGGCCGCCCCGCCGCACGGTCTCCGGTACGACGCCGTCGCCGCCGCCAACGTCCTCCACGCGCTCCGACTCCCGGGCGCACGCGGCACGTTGCCGCACCCGGCCGCCGAGGCGACGCTCCGGTACGTCCGCCGGGAGGTGCACGGTTCCACCACCCGCTACTACCCCTCCCCCGAGGCGCTGTTCCACTCCGCCGCCCGTGCGGCGGCCGTCCACACCGCCCTCCTCGGGCCGGTCCGCCGGGCCGTCGTCGCCCGGGCCCGGCCGCTCCCCCCGGCGCCGCTCGACCTGGCGCTGCTGACGATCGCCGCCGAGTACGCGGAGGTCCCCGACGGCCGGCCCGAGCACCGCCGCCGACTGATCGGGGCCCAGCGCGCGGACGGTTCCTGGCCTGCCCGCGCGTACTTCCGTGCCGGACGCCTGCCGCTGTACTTCGGCTCGCCGCACCTCAGCACCCTGTTCGCCCTGCGCGCCCTGCGGCCGGAGCAGGGCCGCGAGCCGCGATGACCGCCGGGGTGGCCGTCTTCCCGCCGTCACCCGCGCCCCGCCCGAAGCCGGGACCGAACCCAGGCCCAGGTCCAGACCCAGGTCCGAGCCCATGACCTCCGACGCCCCGGACGTCCTGCTCGCGCCCTACCGCGGCGCCCTGACCGGCCCCCTGCGCCGCCGCCTCGCCCGCGCCCTGCTCGGCGAGGCGCTGGTCTCCTGCACCTGCGGGCGCGGCGCGGCCCGGCACGCCCTGGAGTCGGTCTACGCCGCCGTGTTCTCCGCGCCCTGCGGACCGGCCGGCGCCGGCTTCGCGGAACACCTGGCGGCGGCCCGCTACGTCGTCCTGTTCTTCCTCGTCGACGACGGCCCGGCCGGCGGGGCCCGCGCCCTGGCCGACCGGCTGCGCCGCGGGGACGAGAGCGGCGAGGACGAGCCCGGCCGCCAACTGCGCGCCCTGCTGGACGGGTTGCGGGCGCGCGGGGCTGACCGGGACCGTCTGGTCGCGCTGCTCGCGGACTTCTGCTCCGCCGTCGCCGAGGAGGCGGCGGCCGACCTCGCCGCCGAGCCGCTGCCACCGGACCGGCTGCTGCACCTGCGGGCACGCACGATCGGCGTCCTCCCGTACGCCGAGTGCCTGCGGCTGGTGCAGGGTCTGCCGCCGCCGGACCCGGGCTCCGCCGACGACCGCCTCGTCGTGACCGCCGTCGAGGCGGTGTACCTGGCCAACGACCTCTTCTCGGCCGCCGTCGAGGGCCGTGCGAGGCCGCGCCCGCCGTCGGGCAACACCGTGCTCGCCCTCGCCCGCGCGGGCGAGGGCCCACGCGCGGCGGCGGAGGGCGCCGTCGCCCGGTACAACGAGCTCGTGCGGGGCCTCGCCGCCGCGCAGGACCGCCCGTTCGCGGTGCTGCTGGCCCGTGTCGTGGACGGGAACCGCGCCGCGTACGGGGACCTGGCCGCGACCCGCTACCCGGGCGCGCCGCTGGAGCTCCTGCCCCGGCTGGACCGCGTCCGCCCGGACGACCCGCCCTCCTGAGCCCCCGCGTCGCTCGACCCCGGCCCCGCCCACGGGAGCGCCACGGCCACCCGGGGCCGCGATCGTCGGCGGGCGCCGGTGCCGGCCGTGGCGACCGGGCACCGCGGGGCGGCCTTCGAGGTCCCCGGGGCCCTCCCCCTGGGGGGACGGCCCCGGCGGCACCCGCTCACGGCCCCGGGGAGGCGGCTCCGCCGTCGCAGAGGCGGCGGAGCAGACCGTCCAGGTCGAGGTGGGTGGGTTCCCGGCCGGAGGGCACGAGGCTCTCGGTCCGGGCGAGGAAGGCCCTGACCCGTTCGGCCTGGGCACTCAGGACGACGCTGCTGCCCTCGCCGGTGAGGGTGATGAGGACGGTCCCGGACCGTTCGCCGCCACCGGGGCGGACGGAGACGCTGCCGATGCCGGCCCGGTCGTGCAGGCCGGCCGCGAGGAGTTCTCGGGCGAAGACCCAGGTGATCGGCGTGGCCAGGTCGGTGTGGTTGTCCAGGAAGACGGCATAGGGATCGGCGGTGCGGTAGCGCAGCCGCGCGGGGACGGAGAGGGTCAGGCCGGGGCAGACGACCACCCGGAGGTCGAGGGCCGTCGCGCACCCCTCCTCGGCGGCACGCTGGTCGGGGACGCGGGGGGTCTCGTACGTCATGACCGCCCCCGGACGGGAAGCCGGGTGACGGCTGGACGGGCGCCTACCGCAGGACGGGGGCGCAGAATCGTTTCTTCAAGGGCGCCGCGACGGGCGGGGAAGTCAGGGCTCACGGCAGGAACAACGAGCCACATCGACTTCGGCAACCCACCCTGCACGAGGGATCGGTCCGCCGCCCGACGGGCGGGGCTCCGCCCCCGCACCTAGGCTGACGCCACGACGCAAGGCGCTCCGGACGAGGCGCTCACCGGACCGGGCACGCCCCCCACCCGCCGGTCCAGGAACGGAACCCCCATGCACCCTGTCGTACGCGCGGCCGGCGCGCTGGGCCTGGCCGCGGCACTGCTCGCCCCGACGGCCTCCTGCGGGAGCGGTCCCTCCGACGCCGGCTCGTCCGGCCCGGCGTCGCCGGCCTCCCCGCCGGTCTCGTCGCCCGCCCCGACCACCGCCACGACGCCTCCGGCCGCCGCGAGCGGCTCGACCCCACCGGCCACCGTCCCGCCCCTGCCCGCCGCGCTCACCGGCCAGCAGCTCACCTGGCAGACCTGCCCGGCCCCGTCCGTCGCCGAGGGCAGCGGCCCCGCCCCGGGCACCCCCTGGGAGTGCGCCACCCTGAAAGCCCCGCTCGACCACACCGCCCCGGACGGCCGGACCGTCGACCTCGCGCTGATCCGCGCCAAGGCCACCGGCCCGCAACCCCGGATCGGCTCCCTGATCTACAACTTCGGCGGCCCCGGCGGCTCCGGCATCACCACGCTGCCCGCCGCCGCGAAGGACTACGCCGACCTCAACACCCGCTACGACCTGGTGAGTTTCGACCCGCGCGGGGTCGGCAACAGCGCGGGCGTGACCTGCCTCGACGACCGGGCCACGGACGCCCTCGCCGGCGTCGACGGCACCCCCGACACCGACGACGAGGTCACGGCCCTGGACGCGTCCAACGCCCGCTACACCGCCGCCTGCGCGCAGAACTCGGGCCCCGTCCTGCCGTTCGTCGACACCGTCTCCGCCGCCCGCGACCTGGACCTCCTGCGCCAGGTGCTCGGCGACCCGAAGACGCACTACTTCGGACTCAGCTACGGCACCGAACTGGGCGGCGTCTACGCACACCTGTACCCGCAGAACGTCGGGCACCTGGTGATGGACGCCGTGGTCGACCCGACCAAGGACCCGGCACAGTCCTCGCTCGGCCAGGCCAAGGGCTTCCAACTCGCCCTGGAGAACTTCATGAAGGCCTGCGCGGCCCAGGCCGGCACGTCCTGTCCCACCGGTGGGGGCGGAGCCGAGGGGACCGGGCGGATCACCGGCCTGCTCCGCAGCCTCGACGGCGCACCGCTGCCCACCGACGACGGCCGGCGGCTCACCCAGGACCTCGCCGTCACCGGCATCGCCGCCGCCCTGTACAGCCAACAGACGTGGAACGCCCTGGCCGTGGGCCTCCAGGAGGCCATGCAGGGGGGCACCGGCACCACCCTCCTGGCACTCGCCGACGCCTACCTCGGCCGCGACGCCCAGGGCCGCTACAACAATTCCGCCGCCGCCAACCGGGCCGTCTCCTGCGCCGACGACAAGCAGCGCTACAGCGACGCCGACGTCCGGTCCGGGCTGCCGGAGTTCCGCCGGGCCTCGCCGGTGTTCGGCGAGTTCACCGCCTGGGGCCTGATCGGCTGCACGGGCTGGCCGGTGCCCGGACGGTCCGACCACCCCGAGGTGTCCGCCCCGGGCTCGGCCCCGATCCTCGTCGTCGGCAACACCGGCGACCCTGCCACCCCGTACGAGGGCGCGCGGGCGATGGCCCGCGAACTCGGCGCGGGCGTCGGCATCGGCATCACGCTGGAGGGCCAGGGCCACGGCGGCTACGACACCGGCAACCCCTGCCTGAAGCGGGCGGTCGACGGGTACCTGCTCGCCGACGAGGTCCCGGCCGACGGCACCGTCTGCCGGTAGCCCTCCTGCGGCACCCGTGGGCACTCCCGGCGCTCCCCTGTGCTCCCCGATACTCCCGGTGCTCCTGGTGCTCCCGGTACTTCTCGAAGCTTCTCGGCGGACCGGCGGGTCCGCGCCGTCGTTCAGGCGGCCGACGCGGCCAGCTCGCGCACCGCGTCGGCGACGGCCCGGAAGTCGTTGCGCAGGATCTTGGAGTGGTTGCTCGCGACCTTCGCACTGACGCGGATGTTGGGGTGACGGGCGAGCACCGGGTCGAGGTTCGAGCGGATCTGCTCCATCAACTTCGCTTCGCCGCCCAGGTTCCCGCCCGTGGCGAGCACGTACCGCACCTGCGCGGTCGCGCGCTCGAAGACCGGGTCGAGGACGGCGGGCGCGCAGAGCTCGTTGGCCTCGATGTTGATCTCGGCGTGCTGCGCGGCGCTCATCCGCGCGGCCATGCCGATCCGGCGGGCGACCGGGAACAGCGGGCTCATCCGGCGGAAGAGCTTCCGGATCTGCTCCCGGGCGGCGTCGTCGAGCCACTCGTGCGGCAAGGCGCCGTCCACCGGCACCACCCCCGCGACGCGGTCCGGGTTCCGGGCGGCCCAGTGCATCGCGATCATCGCACCGTAGGACCAGCCCACCAGGATCGGCCGCTCCACGCCCCTCGCTTCGAGGACGGCGTCGACGTCACGCAGGCACGCTTCGAAGGAATAGTCCGCCGAACGTTCCGACCCGCCCCGGGCGCGCTCGTCGTAGGTGATGTGGCGGAAGTCGCCGCCGAGTTCGGCGATGACGCGGCGCCAGTGCGACTGGTCGGCGTAGGAGCCGTTGAGGTAGACGACGGGGCGGCCGGACCAGCCGGTGTCGGTCACGGCCAGGGCGGTGTCGTCGACCGACACCGTGCCGGTCCACACGGATTCCTTGAGGATCGTGGTCATTGCTCGTCTCTTCTTTCCGGGGTCGGAACGGATCGGCGGTGGTGGTGGACGGCGATGGCGCCGCAGGGGGTGGAGCGGGAAGGCCGTGGAGCGGGAGGCCCGTGGAGGCGCGCGGCCCGTAAAGGCGCGGGCCGTGGAGGCGCGAACGGTGGGTGGCGTGCCGATCAGAGGCTGTGGGCGGTGATGTCGCCGTGGGCGGTGGTCGCGTGGATGGCCAGGTCGACGGTGCCACCGGTGTTCCGGAGCGCGTTGTGGATCCGGCCGTACCCGGTCCCGGCGTCCAGGGAGGCGGAGACGCCGCGCGCGGCGCCGACCTCGATCCCTCCGTACTCGGTGCGCAGGGTGACGGTGCCGTGGTGGGCCTCGGCGATACGGAGGTCACCCTTCTGGGTGCTGATCTGCGCGGGGCCGCCGAGGCGGCCGACCGAGACGTCGCCGGCCTGCAGGGTGAGGCGGGCTCCGGCGGTCTCGTCGAGCTTGACCGCGGCCCGCGCGCCCTCGAAGGCGACGTCGCCGAGCCGTCCGACGCCCCGGAGTTCGGCGTCGGCGGCCTTGGCGTCGACCCGGGAGCCGGCGGGCAGCCGGACGGTCACCTCGACGGACCCGGAGGGGCCGAAGAACTGGTTCTTCGGCGGCGCGGCCTCGATCCGCAGGACACCGTCGCGGTACTCGACCGCGGTCTGCTCCGCGGCCTTCACGTCGCGGCTCTTCGAGGGGTCCGCGGGGAGGATCTCGACCACGGTGTCGGCGCGGTCGGCGGCGATGAACCGGATGCGCCCCGCGGGGATGTCGAGGAGGGCGGAGACCGGGGCGGGGGTGTCGAACTTCTGCATGGTGCCTGTCCTTCGGCTCGTTGTTTCTGACAACGGAAAAGCTACGTTGCTTTCCAAGTCATGGCAACAAGCTCATTGCGCAGAACATCAATCATCGCAGCTCAAAGGCAATTAATTGTTGCAAGAGCCCTGGCAGCGAAAGCAACGACCACCCTCCAGTCGTTGCAATGAATTGGGTGTGAATGCCACGACGAGGGCGTCGGCGGCCCCGGCGGGAGCGCCGGCAGGCACCCCGGCGGCCGGCCGACCGCCCCACCCTGCGGAGATCGCCATCTCCCACCCCGGTGACCGGCCCCCGCCCGGCACGCCCTACCGTGGGCCCCGGAAAGGGGTACCGCCATGAGCGCCAACTCGCGACCACCGCAAGGAAACCTGGCCCTGCTCGACCCCTCGCGGCCGTTCGCCGAACGGGTCGCGGGGCTGGTCCGGGCCTGGGAGGACGACGGCCGGGCGGCCTACCGCCTGGTGGACGGGCGGGCCCTGCTCGCCCTGTACTGCTGGCATTTGGGCACCGCCCGCCCCGGCACCGGCGCGGACGCACCGGACGACCCGGCCACCGACTCCTACGTCACCGCCGCCTTCGCGGCGAACGGCGGCACCGCCGGCTGGGACGCGTTGCTCCGCGAACGCGCCACCTGCTCCTGCCACGGCCGGAGTTGGCGACTGGAGAACATCTCCGTCTGCCTCGGCTGCCTGGGGTACGTCTGCTACGAGACCCCCGGCCCGTGCTGTCCGGGAGCCGCCGTCGTCGGGTGAGACGACGGGATCCACCGCGCCGCCACTCACCGCGCCCCCGCCGTCACGCGCTCACGCCGTCACGCGCTCACGCCATCAGGCCCCGCGCTCTCGGACCTGCGCACCGCCGAGCAGTCGGGCCAGCTCGGCCGCCGGGCCCTCTGGCAGGCTGCCGTGGACCAGCTCCGTGCGGTGCACCAGCCGCGGCGCGCGGACGGGCACGGCCACCACGCCCGGGGCACCGTCCAGGACCGACGCGGGAAGGACGGCGAGGCCGTGACCGGCGGCGACCAGGGCGAGCAGACCGCGGACGTCGGTCCCGAGGTAGCGGGCGGCGGGACGGAAGCCGTCGACGGCGGTCGCCGCCCGCAGCCGGGCCCCGGTCGGCGCCAGGCCGGGGGCGTCCAGCCAGCGGGCGGCGGACAGGTCGGCGAGCGAGAGGCCGGGCCGACCGGCCAGCGGATGGCCGGTCGGCAGGGCGACGGCGAGCGGCTGCTCGGCGACGGCGACGGTGCGCAGCGGGCCGACGTCGGGCAGCGGGAGCGGATCGCTGGGGGCGGCCGGGCCGTCGATCAGGGCGAGGTCCACCGCGCCGGTGGCCACCTCGGCGGGCAGCGCGTCCTGGGCGACCACCCGGACCGTCAGATCCGTCCGCGGGTACGCCCGGCGTACATCGGCGAGCGCGCCCCCCAGGACCGCGCCGATCGCCAGCGGGGTCGCTCCGACCACCAGGCGGGCGCTCGGAGCGCCGACCAGGCGTGCGACATCCGCGCGCGCCGCATCCAGCCGTAGCAGCAGGGAGGCGGCGTGTTCCAACAGCCGCGCGCCTGCCTCGGTCGGGGCGACCGGGCGGCGGGCAAGCACGGCGGCCCCGAGATCCGCCTCCAGCGCGGCGATCTGCTGGGAGACGGCGGACTGCGTGTAGCCGAGCTCGCGGGCGGCCTCGGAGAAGGAGCCCAGCCGGACCACCGTGACGAAGGTGCGCAGCTGCTGCGGGTCCACCTGGCATCAGTCCTTCTGATCGACGGGTAAGGAATCATCGTTGGCACTGATGTGGCAATGCGGGTCAGGATAGCCGCATGACCTACCGCACCCCCCGGCTCGCCCTGGTCGGCGACCGCTCCCCCGCCGTCCGCTCGCACGCCCGGATCCCCGGGCTGCTCGACGTGCTCGCCACCCGCGAGCAGCTCGTGCTGGACGCCTACTGGATCCCCACCGAGGACGCCGTGGCCCCCGGCGCCCTCGACGGCTTCGACGCGATCTGGCTGCTGCCCGGCAGCCCGTACCGCAGCGAGGCGGGCGCGGTGGCCGCCGTCCGCACCGCCCGCGAGCACCGCATCCCCTTCCTCGGCACCTGCGCCGGCTTCCAGCACGCCGTGCTGGAGTACGCGCGCGACGTCTGCGGCCTCGGCTCCGCCGCGCACGGCGAGAGCCACCCGGAGGAGGAGGATCAGGTGATCGTGCCGCTCACCTGTTCCCTGGTCGGACACGAGGGCGCCGTGCACATCACGTCCGGCTCGCTCGCCGCGCGCGTCCTCGGCACCACCCGCACCCTGGAGCGGTACCACTGCGCGTACGGGCTGAACGACGCCTACCTGGAGCAGTTGCGCACGCACGGGCTGCGGTTCAGCGGCGTGGACGACTCGGGCGAGCTGCGGATCCTCGAACTGCCCGGGCACGAACACCCGTTCTTCCTCGCCTCGCTGTTCCAGCCCGAGCTGGCCGGGGACGGCACCCAGGTCCACCCGATGATCCGGGCCCTGGCCACCGCCGCCGTCGGCCACGCCGCCACCCCCCGGACCGAAGGAGCGAACGCATGACCACCGACCCCACCGGCAGCGCCGACCACACCACCGGCGCCACCGAGATCGCCGGGGTGGCGATCCCCGACAGCCGGCTCGCCGTCGAGGCCACCGAGCTCGTCCGGGACACCTCCACCGAGCTGCTCTACCACCACTCGCGCCGGGTCTACCTGTTCGGCGCCCTCCAGGGCCACCGCCGCGGGCTCGCCTTCGACCCCGAGCTGCTCTACCTCGCCGCGATGTTCCACGACGTCGGCCTCGCTCCCGAGCACCGCTCGTCCGGCCGCCGGTTCGAGGTCGACGGCGCCGAGGCGGCCGCCGCGTTCCTCCGCGCCCACCAGGTGCCGGAACAGCGGGTCCGGCTGGTCTGGGAGGCGATCGCCCTGCACACCACGCCCGGTGTTCCGGAGTACCTGGAGCCGGAGATCGCGCTCACCACGGCCGGTGTGGAGCTGGACGTGCTCGGCATCGGCTACCACGACCTGCCCGCCGGGGCCCGGGACGCGGTGGTCGCCGCCCACCCCCGACCGGACTTCAAGCGCGGCATCCTGCGCGCCTTCCACGAGGGCATCGCGCCCAAGCCGGAGACGGCGTTCGGGAACGTCAAGGCCGACGTGCTGGCCCGGTTCAGCCCGGGGTTCGAGCGGACCGACTTCGTCGACGTGATCGAGGGCTCCGACTGGCCCGAGTGAGCCACCGGCCCCGGCCGGACGCGGCCCGGCGCACTGACACACCGGCCGCACCGCCTGCCCGAGCCGCACCGGTCGCCCGGGTCACATCGGCAGCGAGCGCAGCCGGACCGGCCCCTCCGGCCACTCGGTCCCCGCGGCCAGCGGGGTCCACATGGTCCGCAGCGGCATGAGGGCGACCCGCCCTTCGGGCTGCTCCACGTGGACGTCCGCCAGCAGCTCCCGCCAGCCGAGCCGCCGGTAGACCGGGACCAGCGGCGGCCGGCAGAACAGCAGCGCACGGCGGTGGCCCAGCGCCCGCGCGTGGTTCAGGGCCGCGCCGACCACCGCGCGCGCCAGGCCCCGCCCCCGCAGCTCGGCGGCGACGGCGACCCCGCCGACGCCCATCACCTCCAGGTCCACGCCGCCCACCGTCAGCGGCAGCCGGAGCAGCCCGGTGTGGGCGACGAGCCGGCCGCCCTCCACCGCCCGTACGCCGAAGTGGACCTCCTTGGGCAGCCAGGTGAGCCCGGTGTCCGCGACCCCGTACGGGTCGGGGCCGTCGCCGAGGATCTCGGCCTGTTCGGGCGGGCCGTACCGGTCGAGGGTGACGACCGTCGGAGCTATGTGATCAGCCATTACTCCATGATCTGCGCCGCACCGACGGTCTGACCAGATCGGATTCGATCAGATCCGGTCAGATTCAGTCAGAAGTCAGGCGTGACGCGCCTTCAGTTCCGACCAGACGTCAGCGACCCTCGGAGCCAGGCCCGTCAGCGGGCCGCTGTTGTCGATCACGACGTCGGCGATCGCCAGCCGGTCGGCCCGGCTCGCCTGGGCCGCCATCCGGGCCCGCGCCTCCTCCTCGGCCATGCCGCGCAGGCGGACCAGCCGGTCGATCCGCACACCGTCCTCCGCATCGACCACGATCACCAGGTCGTAGAGCGGGGCGAGGCCGTTCTCGGCGAGGAGCGGGACGTCGTGCACCACCACCGCGTCCGGGGAGGCGGCCGCCTCCAGCTCCGCCGACCGCGCCCGCACCAGCGGATGGACGATCGCATTCAGCGCCGCGAGCCGCTCCGGGTCGGCGAAGACGATCGCCCCGAGCGCCGGCCGGTCCAGCGAACCGTCCGCCGCCAGCACGCCCGGGCCGAACTCGGCGGCCACGGCCTTGAGTCCGTCCGTCCCGGGGGCGACCACCTCGCGGGCGATCACGTCGGAGTCCACGATCACCGCGCCGTGGGCGGCCAGCAGCCGCGACACCTCGCTCTTGCCTGCGCCGATGCCGCCCGTCAGTCCGATCTTCAGCATGGCGCCAGGCTACCGGCGCGTCCGTGCCCTCTGGCAAGTACGAGCCGGGGAGCCGTGCCGTCCGGCGGGTACCGGCGACGCCTCACCCCAGGTCGGCGCTCTCCCCCTCGCCCAGCGTGCGAAGCTCCGCGCCCGTCCCCGGCCCGCCCGCCCCCACCAGGCGGGTGTGCACCGCCAGCCCCGCCGGGCTGAGCAGCGCGTCGTGCACCGGCACCACCCGCGGGGCCCCGGTCTCCCGGACGTAGTCGATCAGCTCGCCGACCTTGGTCCACGGCGCGGCGAACGGCAGCAGCAGCGTCTCCACCGGGTGCGGCGGCACGGTCAGCGCGTCCCCCGGGTGGAAGACCCGGCCGTCGAAGAGGAAGCCGACGTTCCCGATCCGGGGGATCTCCGGATGGATCACCGCGTGCCACTCGCCGTGCACGCTCACCCCGATCCCGCCGACCTCGAACGCGTCGCCCTCCCCCACCACCGTGACCCTCGACGCCACGCCGTCCAGCTGCCGCGCCACCGCCGCGTTCGTCCAGACCCGCAGCGCCGGATCCGCCTCCAGCGCCGCCCGCAGCCGGGCCTCCTCGAAGTGGTCCACGTGCTCGTGGGTGATCAGCACCGCGTCCGCCCCCACCACCGCGGCCGGATCGGTGAACGATCCCGGGTCGACGACGACGGCCGCCCCCTCGTGCTCCAGACGTACACAGGCGTGCCCGAACTTGGTCAGTCGCATGGGCAGAACAGTACGACCTGACCGACCCTGGAAGGGTGTGCGCCCTCACCCGGACGCACACCCACAAGTCGGGAGGTCCGGCCATGACCGACGCAATCCGGGCGGAAGGCCTGGTCAAACGGTTCAAGGAGACCCAGGCGCTGGCGGGCGTCGACCTGGTCGCCAGATCCGGCACCGTCCTCGGCCTGCTCGGCCCCAACGGTGCCGGCAAGACCACCGCCGTCCGGATCTTCGCCACCCTGCTGCGTCCCGACGGGGGACGCGCCCTGGTCGGCGGGCACGACGTGGTCCGCGAGGCCGGCCGGGTCCGCGCCCTGCTCGGGCTCACCGGCCAGTACGCCGCCGTCGACGAGAACCTCAGCGGCACCGAGAACCTGCTGATGATCGGGCGCCTGCTCGGCCTGAGCCGCCCGGAGGCCCGCGCCCGGGCGGCCGAACTGCTCGAACGCTTCCGGCTCGGCGACGCGGCCGGGCGCGCCGCCAAGGGCTACTCCGGAGGCATGCGCCGCCGACTCGACCTCGCCGCCAGCCTGGTCGGCCGGCCCCGCATCCTCTTCCTCGACGAGCCGACCACCGGCCTCGACCCGCACAGCCGCGGCGAGGTGTGGGAGCTGCTGCGCGGCCTGGTCTCCGAGGGGGTCACCGCACTGCTCACCACCCAGTACCTCGACGAGGCGGACCGGCTCGCCGACGAGATCGTCGTCATCGACAAGGGCCGGGTGATCGCCGGCGGCACCCCGGACGAGCTGAAGGACCGCACCGGCGGCCAGGTGCTGGAACTGCGCCCGGTCCGCCCGGACGACCTCGACCGGGCCCACGCCCTGATCGGCGAGGCGGCCGGCCCGCAGACCCGGATCGAGGGCGGGGCCGTCACCGCGCCGGTCAACGACCCGGAGCTGATGCCCGCCGTGGTCCGCCGGCTGGACGCCGCCGGGATCGCCGTCGGCGAGCTGGCACTGCGCCGCTCCAGCCTGGACGAGGTCTTCCTCGCCCTCACCGGGCACCGGGCCGAACCCGCGTCCTCCCCCACCGGGGACGCCGAGCAGGCCGACGGCCGGCCGGACGCAGGACCGGGGGACACCGGCCGCGACGGCTCCTACGAGCAGGCCGGGAGGCCGTCATGACCGCCGTCCTCACCGACCGGGCCGCCTCCCCCGCCCCCGGATCCGGCCGGGTCCGGCCCCTCGCCGCGCTCCAGCAGACCGCCACCATGGCCTGGCGCAGCCTGGTCTCCGTCAAGCACAACCCCCTGGAACTGGTCGACTTCAGCGTCACGCCGATCATGTTCGTGCTGCTGTTCACCTACGTCCTGGGCGGCCAGATGGCGGGCTCCCCGCAGGCGTACCTGCAGTACGCGCTGGCCGGGATCATCTGCCAGAACGCCCTCTTCACCACCATGTACACGGCCATGTCGCTCAACTCCGACCTGACCAAGGGCGTCTTCGACCGGCTGCGCAGCCTGCCGATCGCCCGCTCGGCGCCGCTGCTCGGGCGGATCGCCGCCGACCTGTGCAAGCAGCTCTGGGCGATGCTGCTGATGATCGGCCTGGGCACGCTGATGGGGTTCGACCTGACCGAGGGGATCCCCGGGCTCCTCGCGGCGGCGGCGCTGCTGCTCGTCTTCACGGGCGCGTTCTCCTGGGGCGCCGTCCTGATCGGGATGCTGGCGGGCGACGCCGAGAAGGTCCAGGTCTTCGCGTTCGTGCTGATCTTCCCGCTCACCTTCACCAGCAGCGCCTTCGTCCAGGTCGACACCATGCCGGGCTGGCTCCAGGCCTGGGTGAACGTGAACCCGGTCACCCATCTGGCGGACGCCTTCCGCGGGCTGCTCACCGGCGGGCCGGTGGCCGGGCCGGTGCTCTGGTCGCTCGCCTGGGCGGCGGGCATCGCGGCGGTGTTCGTCCCGCTGTCGATGCGCGCCTACCGCGCGCGCAGTTGAGCGCGCCCGCCGGACGCCCGCCGGACGCCCTAGGAACCTACCGGCGCCAGGCCCGGTTCGACCGCGGCCTCGGGCGCGGGCTCGGCCTCGGGCGCGGACGCCGTCGTGGCCTCTGCCTCGGGCGCGGACGTGCCGCGCGGCGCAGGCAGGACGGCCGGCTCGATGGCGGGCAGGTCGACGTGCTCGCTCAGCCCGAACCGGTCGTGCAGGCGGCGCAGCGGAGCCGGGGCCCACCAGTTGAACTCGCCGAAGAAGCTCATCGTGGCGGGGACGAGCAGGCAGCGGACCAGGGTGGCGTCCACCGCCACGGCGACGGCCAGCGCGATGCCCATCTGCTTGACCATCAGCATGTCGCCGAGGGCGAAGCCGGCGAAGACGATGACCATCAGCAGCGCCGCCGAGGTGATGATCCGACCGCTGCGCTGGACGCCGAGCTCCACGGCCCGGGTACAGCTGTGGCCCTTGTCACGCAGCTCCTTGATCCGGGCCAGCAGGAAGACCTCGTAGTCCATCGAGAGCCCGAAGGCGAACGCGAAGACCAGCACCGGGATGAACGTCTCCAGACCCCCGGTGGGGCTGAAGCCGAGCAGTCCGCTGAACCAGCCGTCCTGGAAGACCAGGGTGAGCGCGCCGAGCGAGGCGCCCAGCGAGAGCAGGTTCATCAGGAGGGCCTTGACCGGCATCACCACCGAGCCGGTCATCAGGAAGAGCAGGATCAGCGTGCCCAGCGCGACCAGGCCGAGCGCGATCGGGCCCCGGGTGAGCAGTTCGTGCCGGAAGTCGACCACCGAGGCGGCGCCGCCGGTGACGTGGGTGGTGAGCCCGCCCCGGTCGGCGCGCAGCTCCTCGACCACCTGCTTGGCCTGTCCGCCCTGGGGGTCTCCGTGCACCAGCACGTCGATGGTGGAGACCGTGTCGCTCACCGGCGTCACCGCCCGCACGCCGCTGACGCCGGGGATCTTGGCCACCACGTCGTCCGCGTACGCCTGGGCGACCGGTGCGCCGCCCTCGACGACGACGGTGACCGGAGCGGGCGAGGCCTGCGGGAAACGCTGGTCGACGGTGTCGGCGACCTGGCGGCCGGCCGAGGAGTGCGGCAGCACCGCGGCGCCGGAGTTGCGCATGTCGGCGTGGAGGAAGGGGGCCCCGGCGGCCATCAGCAGCGCGGTGCAGGCGAGGGCGACGGGGACCGCGCGCTTGCGGACCCGACGAACGGTGCGGCTGAAGAAGCCCTCGTCGGGGACGGGCGTGGTGGGTGTCTTGATCCGGCGGCCGGCGAAGCCGAGCAGTGCGGGGATCAGGGTGAGGGCGGCGGCGACGGCGATCACCACCACGCTCACGCCCGCGGCGGCGACGGCCCCGAGCACGGGGCTGGTGAAGACGAAGAGGCCGGCGAGGGCCACGGCGACGGTCAGTCCGGAGAAGGCGACGGTCCGGCCGGCGGTGGCCGCGGTCCGTTCGACGGCGGCGGCGATCGACGCTCCGTGCCCGCGTTCCTCGCGGAAACGATTCACCATGAGCAGCGCGTAGTCGATGGACAGACCGAGGCCGAGCACGGTGGCGATCGGCAGCACGCTGGTGTCGATGTCCATGATCTTGCTGAAGCCGAACATGGCCAGCAGGGCGCCGCCCACCGAGGCGACCGCGCCGATCACCGGGAGGCTGGCGGCGGCGAGGCCGCCGAAGACCAGCACCATCACGACCAGGGTGACCGGCAGGGTGACGATCTCGCCGAACCGGGTGTCCTTCTCGGTCTGCTTCTTGACCTCGTCCTGGAGCACGAGGTCCCCGCCGACGGTCACCTCGGCACCGTCGGCCCGGACGGCCGCGAGGCGCTGGGTGACGGCGGTGGTCTGTGCGGCGGTGCTGGTGTCGGCCATCCGCACCGAGACCAGGCTCGCCGTGCCGTCGGCCGAGCGCAGCGCGGCGGCGCCCGGGCCGGAGCCGTAGGCGTCGACGGCCGAGGAGACCCCGGGGAGGACGGCGATCTCGGCGGTGGCGCGGGTGACGGCGTCCCGGACGGCCGGGTCGTCCACGGGCTTCCCGTCCACCACGGCGGTGACGGTGCCCCTGGCCGGGTCGGCGGCGGTGACCACCGCGCCGCCGCGGTCGGCCTCCGAGCTCGCCGAGGAGGTGCCGGCCACCGACCCCTCGAAGACCCGCCCGCCGATCAGCACGCCTATGACCAGGATGACCGCCCAGAAACCGAGTACCCAGCGCCGGTGCCGGAAGCAGAACCGGCCGAGGGCGGCAAGACGCCCGTCGACCCTGGGGTCGGCGGCCGTACGGAAGGCGGGAGTCACTGCGGTGCTACGGCGCATGTGCGGGGGGTGCCTAGCGTGTGGGGCCGGGTGAGCGACCCGTCGGGCAACTCATCCCAAGGTAGGGCCTTGGTCCCGAATCACCCATAGCGGTCCGATGAGCCCCTCATCACAAAATTCCTTCACATAAGGAACAAATAAACGGCACCCCGTGCGCCGCCGGAAAAGCGACGAACCCCACCCGGAGACCGGGTGGGGTTCGTCGGTGACGCTATGCGCTAGTGAGAACCAGCGGCAGGATCAGAGCCTCAGCTCTGGCCGCCGGCCAGCTTCTCGCGCAGGGCGGCCAGGGCCTCGTCCGAGGCGAGAGCGCCGGAGCCCTCGTCGCTGCTGGACGAGTAGGAGCCACCGGCCGCGGCGGCGACGGCGTCGCCACCCTCGGCAGCGGCCTCCGCGTCGGCCTCGCGGCTCTTGATGACCTGGGCCTGGTGCTGCTCGAAGCGGGTCTGGGCCTCGGCGTACTGCCGCTCCCACTCCTCGCGCTGCTTCTCGAAGCCGGACAGCCAGTCGTTCGCCTCGGGGTCGAAGCCCTCCGGGTAGATGTAGTTGCCCTGGTCGTCGTACGAGGCGGCCATGCCGTACAGGGTCGGGTCGAACTCGACCTCGGCCGGGTTGGCACCCAGCGCCTCGTTGGCCTGCTTGAGCGACAGGCTGATGCGACGACGCTCCAGGTCGATGTCGATGACCTTGACGAAGATCTCGTCGCCGACCTGGACGACCTGCTCCGGGATCTCCACGTGGCGCTCGGCCAGCTCGGAGATGTGGACCAGGCCCTCGATGCCCTCGTCCACGCGGACGAACGCACCGAACGGAACCAGCTTCGTGACCTTACCCGGAACGACCTGGCCGATCTGGTGGGTACGGGCGAACTGCTGCCACGGGTCCTCCTGGGTCGCCTTCAGCGACAGGGAGACGCGCTCGCGGTCCATGTCCACGTCGAGAACCTCGACGGTGACCTCCTGGCCGACCTCGACAACCTCGGACGGGTGGTCGATGTGCTTCCAGGACAGCTCGGAGACGTGGACCAGGCCGTCGACGCCACCCAGGTCCACGAAGGCACCGAAGTTGACGATCGAGGAGACAACGCCGGAGCGCACCTGGCCCTTCTGCAGGGTGGTGAGGAAGGTCTGGCGGACCTCGCTCTGGGTCTGCTCCAGCCAGGCACGGCGGGACAGGACCACGTTGTTGCGGTTCTTGTCCAGCTCGATGATCTTGGCCTCGAGCTCCTTGCCCACGTAGGGCTGGAGGTCGCGGACGCGGCGCATCTCGACGAGCGAGGCGGGGAGGAAGCCGCGGAGGCCGATGTCGAGGATGAGACCACCCTTGACGACCTCGATGACGGTACCGGTGACGATCCCGTCCTCTTCCTTGATCTTCTCGATCGTGCCCCAGGCGCGCTCGTACTGAGCGCGCTTCTTGGACAGGATGAGACGACCCTCCTTGTCCTCCTTCTGGAGAACCAGGGCCTCGATGTTGTCGCCGACGGCGACGACCTCGTGCGGGTCGACGTCGTGCTTGATCGACAGCTCGCGGGACGGGATGACGCCCTCGGTCTTGTAACCGATGTCGAGGAGGACCTCGTCACGGTCGACCTTCACGATGACGCCCTCGACGATGTCGCCATCGTTGAAGTACTTGATGGTCTCGTCGATCGCGGCCAGGAACGCCTCGGCGTCGCCGATGTCGTTGAGCGCGACCTGCGGGGTGGTGCTGAGGGAGGAGTCGGTGGGGCTCGTCATTAGGAAAAGGGCTCCGGTGCGGACATGAAAGTCGTAGGTAATGCCACGCGGAGGGCCCGTATCGCTCCCACCGAAAGCCGGACAGCCAAGAACACGGCGCACCGGAAAACCCGAGAACGGGAGATCGGCGTCCGTCTTGCGACCGTGGGGTCTTCGACAGATGCGAGCGCGACCTGCTCCGTCTGAGGCGCGCAGGCCCGCAGCGCAACTTGTAGCATACGGGGACGGCCAGGCACGGTCAACGCCAAGGGCGTCAAGACGGTGGAGCCCGGCACGGAACAGGCCATATCCTCCGATTGCGCACCTCATGGGTGGCGGCCGCAGGGAGTCCTTCCCCGGATGCCACCGCCGGGACCCAGACCCTTACGGGCCGGTTCGCGGCAGCGGCGCTTCCGCAGAATCACACCCTACGCGATGGGCCTTGTCACCGTGACCGCCACCCCCCGCCCCGAGCTGCCCGAGCCCGTCCGCCACGCCGCCGGACCCGGCCCGGACGGTCTCCACGAGCTCGACGACCTCGACGGCCCCGGCGCCGACTCCGACGCGGACGATCTTGACGAGGACGGCGACGACGCGGTAAGGCGCTCCGCCGGCACCGGCGAGAGCAGCCGGGCCAGCCGGCACTGGTGGGACCGCAACGCCGACGAGTACCAGGACGAGCACGGCGCGTTCCTCGGCGACGACCGGTTCACCTGGTGCCCCGAGGGCCTGGACGAGGCGGACGCCCGCCTGCTCGGCGACGTGGCCGGCCGCACCGTCCTGGAACTCGGCGCCGGCGCCGCCCAGTGCTCACGCTGGCTGGCCGGCCGCGGCGCCCGCCCCGTCGCCCTCGACATCTCGTACCGCCAGCTCCAGCACTCGCTGCGGATCGACCTCTCCCGCGGCGCCGCGCCGGTCCCCGTCGTCCAGGCCGACGCCGCCGTCCTGCCGTTCGCCGACGCCTCCTTCGACCTCGCCTGCTCCGCCTACGGCGCCGTCCCGTTCAGCGCCGACACCGCCGCCCTGATGCGCGAGGTCCACCGGGTGCTCCGGCCCGGCGGCCGCTGGGTCTTCTCGGTGACCCACCCGATCCGCTGGGCCTTCCCCGACGAGCCCGGCGTCGAGGGCCTGACCGCCGTCTCCCCGTACTTCGACCGCACCCCGTACGTCGAACAGGACGAGCAGGGCCGCGCCACCTACGTCGAGCACCACCGCACGCTCGGCGACCGGGTCCGCGAACTGGTCGCCGCCGGTTTCCGGCTGCTCGACCTGGTCGAGCCGGAGTGGCCGGACACGCACGAGCAGGAGTGGGGCGGCTGGTCGCCGCTGCGCGGACGGCTGATCCCCGGCACGGCGATCTTCGTCGCCGAGCGCGGCTGACCGGGACCGCGCGGCCGATGAACCCCGCCTGGCGCGAACTGCCCGTCCGTACCGCCCTGCCCTCCCTCCACCGCGCCCTCGACGGCCACGGCGCCGCGGTGCTCGCCGCCCCGCCCGGCACCGGCAAGACCACCCTGGTGCCGCTCGCCCTCGCCGGGCTCGTCGACACCGGGGAGGCCGCCGCACCGCCCGCCCGCCGGGTCCTGGTCGCCGAACCGCGACGGCTCGCCGTCCGGGCCGCCGCCCGCCGGATGGCCTGGCTGCTCGGTTCCGCCGTCGGCGAGACCGTCGGGTACACCGTGCGCGGCGACCGCCGGGTCGGCCCCCGGACGGTGGTCGAGGTGGTCACCACCGGCGTGCTGCTCCAGCGGCTCCAACGTGACCAGGAACTGCCCGGCGTCGACGTCGTCGTCCTTGACGAGTGCCACGAACGCCACCTCGACGCCGACACCGCGCTCGCCTTCCTGCTCGACGTCCGGGCCGCGCTCCGCCCCGAGCTGCGGATCGTCTGCGCCTCCGCGACCTCCGACACCGGGGCCTGGGCCCGGCTGCTGGACGACGCCCCCGTCGTCGAGGCGCACGGCGTCTCGCACCCCGTCGAGACGGTCTGGGCCCCGCCCCCACGGGCCGTCCGCCCCGCCCACGGCACCCGGGTCGACTTCGCGCTGCTCGACCACGTCGCCGCCACCGTCCGCCGCGCACTCGCCGAGAAGGACGGCGACGTGCTCTGCTTCCTGCCCGGCGTCGGCGAGATCGCCCGGGTCGCCGGGCTGCTCGACGGCGCGCCCGCCGAGGTGCTCCAACTCCACGGCCGCGCCCCTCAGCCCGTGCAGGACGCGGCGCTGGCCGCCGGCGACCGGCGCCGGGTCGTGCTCGCCACCGCCGTCGCCGAGTCCTCCCTCACCGTGCCCGGCGTGCGGATCGTGGTGGACGCCGGGCTGGCCCGCGAACCGCGCACCGACCACGCGCGCGGGCTCGCCGCCCTGGTCACCGTCCGCGCCTCGCTCGCCGCCGCCCGCCAGCGCGCCGGCCGCGCCGGCCGCGAGGCCCCCGGCACCGTCTACCGCTGCTGGGCCGAGGCCGAGGACGCCCTCGCCGCACGCTTCCCCACCCCCGAGATCGCCCTCGCCGACCTCACCCCGTTCGCCCTCCAGACCGCCTGCTGGGGCGATCCGGACGCCACCGGGCTCGCCCTGCCCGACGCCCCGCCCGCCGGGGCGATGGCCGCCGCCCGGCAGACCCTGCAGGCCCTCGGCGCGGTCGACGCCGACGGCCGCGCGACCCCGCGCGGCGTCCGGCTCGCCCGCACCGGCCTGCACCCCCGGCTCGCCCGCGCGCTCGTCGACGGCGCCCCGCTGGTCGGCGCCGACCGGGCCGCCGAGGTGGTCGCCCTGCTCTCCGAGGAACCGCCCCGCCCCCTCGGCGACGACCTCGGCGCCGTCCTGCGCACCGTCCGCGGCGGCCGGGACCCCTACGCCGGCCGCTGGCGCGAGGAGGTCCGCCGCCTGCGCCGCGGGACCGGCGGTGACGGCGCGGGCGCCGGGAGCCCGCAGAACCCGCCGGGCACGCCGGGCACGTCCCTCCCCGACGCGGCCGCCACCGGGCTGGTGGTGGCCCTGGCCTTCCCCGAACGGATCGCCCGGGCCCGGGTCGAGAAGCCCGAACCCGGAACCCGCAGCCCCTACCTGATGGCCTCCGGCACCGCCGCCGAACTCGCCCCCGGCACGGCACTGGGCGGCGTCCCGTGGCTGGCCGTGGCCGCCGCCGACCGCCCGGCCGGCTCACCGTCCGCGCGGGTCCTGCACGCCGCCGCGCTCGACGAGGGGACCGCCAGGCTGGCCGGCGCGCCCCTGCTCGCCTCCCGCGAGGAGGTGCACTGGGACGTCAGGCGCCGGGAGGTGACCGCCCGGCGGGTGGAGTCACTGGGTGCCGTCGAACTCGCCGCCGAGCCCCTCGGCCGACCCGCACCGGCGCTGGTGCGGACCGCGTTGCTGGAAGGGCTGTCCCGCGAGGGCGTCGGCGCCCTGCTCGGCTGGCCCGCCGGAGCGGCCGGACTGCGCGAGCGGCTGGCGTTCCTGCACACCGCGCTCGGCGAACCCTGGCCGGACGTCTCCGACGAGGCGCTGCTGGCCGCCGCCGAGGAGTGGCTGGAGCCCGAACTCTCCCGCGCCCGGCGGCGTTCCGACCTCGCCCGGATCGACACCGCCGCCGCCCTGCAACGCCTCCTGCCCTGGGCGAGCGGCGCGGCCGGGCGGCTGGACGAGCTGGCGCCGGAACGGATCACCGTCCCGTCCGGCTCCCGGATCCGGGTCGACTACAGCGGCGAACGCCCGGTGCTGGCGGTCAAGTTGCAGGAGCTCTTCGGCTGGGCGGCGGCCCCGGCGCTGGCCGGCGGACGCGTACCGCTCACCGTCCACCTGCTCTCCCCCGCCGGACGCCCGGCCGCCGTCACCGGGGACCTCGCCACCTTCTGGCGCGACGGCTACCGCGCCGTCCGCGCGGACCTGCGCGGCCGCTACCCCCGCCACCCCTGGCCGGAGGACCCGACCACGGCCGAACCGACCAGGCGCACCAACGCCCGGCGCTGAGCCGGTCGGTGCGCCACACGTCCGGGTGCGCCACACGTCCGGGTGCGCCACACGTCCGGGTGCGCCACACGTCCGGGTGTGCCGCGCGCGGCGGGCGGTGGCACCGGACGCACCACGCGCACCGGACGGCCGCCCGCGGGGACGCACCCCCACGGACGGCCGTCCGCCGCGGCCGGGTCAGGACTGCTGGACGAAGTACGGCTCGACGGTCATCCAGCCGTTGCCGCGCGCCCCGTTGAGGCGGCCCGACGAAGCCCGGGCGAGGGTGTACCAGGACTCCACGTAGTCCGGGTCGTCGGTCCACCAGGAACCGGGCAGCGCCGCCAGGACGGCGTTGACCAGCGGGATGTAGGCGCCCTGGTCGGCGACGGTGAGCAGGACGGCGGCGATCGCCTGGGCGAGCGCCAGGTAGTTGGTGTCACCGTCGTCCTCCATCAGGACGACATCGGCCAGGTTGTACTTGTAGGACGACCAGTTCACCAGGATCTGGTTCGGGTAGTACACCGTGCCGTCGTACTGGAGGTACGGCATCGCGACCGAGTCGACCTTGACCTTGCCGTCCTGGCCGAAGCCGGTCACCAGGCTGAACATCTCGGCGGCGCCCTTGAACCAGGGCTCCTCGTCGTCGGACACCTCGATGCCACTGATCTTGGTGGCCCACCAGCCACCGGCGGCCTGCGCCGAGGCCGGAACGGCCGCCCCGGGAGCCACCGCGCCGGGAGCCGCTGCGCCCGGACCGGCGGTCCCGAGACCGAGCGTGCCGAACTCCCGCTGGAGGACGGCGATCCCGGCGGCCAGCGTCCTGGCCGTGTCGATGTCGACCAGGTAGACCGGCTGCCCGGGCACCGTCGCGGCGTCGAGGACGTGCAGGCGGCCGGCGGCGTCGTAGGCGCGGACGGTGCGGGCGTGGTCGTCGGCGACGGCGGTGGCCACCAGCGGCGCCGCCCCCGCGTCCAGGGCGGCCCGCATCGACGGATCGGCCAACTGGACCCGCAGCAGCGGGCCGAGGCCGGCGCCGAGGCCCTTGGCCGTGGCGATGGCGCGGTCCGCCTGCGCGGCGGTGGCCGCGAGCCCGCGGGCGGCGGGGCCCTGGGCGGCGGCGGCCAGCGGGCCGAGCTCGGCGGCGCCGCCCGGGGCGGTCGCGGTCGCGGACCGCAGCCGCTCGCGCAGTGCGGCGTCGGTGAGGGAGGTGGCCAGGGTGCGGGCGACCTCGTCCTCGATCGCGGACACCCGGGTGGCGGACGCGGGTGCGGGTGCGGTGGGGGCGGGGGCCGGAACAGGGGCGGGGGCGGCCACGGCCTGACCCGCGCCGAGCGCGAGCAGGGGCAGGGCCGCGAGCGCCACGACGGCGCGCCGCATGCGGGGCTGGGGCATGAGGGGATCTCCAGACTCGTCGGGTGAGGCGTCGGAGTGTCAGAGCGGTGGGACGGCGCCGTGCCGCATCGAGCGCGTCGGCGCCATGACAAGTGAAGAGCTTTCCTGACGCGGCATCAAGTCCCGGCGTGCACAGTGCCCGCCGGGTGGATCCCGGTGGATCCCGACAGATCCCCGGGCTCGGGCGCCGCCGTCAACGGCGGGCTCCGGGGCGCCGGGGCTGTCCACCGGCGCCGGCCGGCCGTCATCCGGAGCGGCGACCAGGTGCAGGATCCTCACGTGCCGGAGGTCCGACACCGGGCGCCACCGCCCCCGTACCCCCAGCCGGACGAAGCGCACCCGCGCCGGCGCGTCCGGCCCCACCCGCACGGTCACCCGCTCCGTCACGCCCCCGGCGCAGGGCGGCGGCGCGGGCCGCAGAAGGCCCCCGGGCGGCGGCGGTCCGTCGGCCGCCGCCCGGGAGGGGCCCCGTCGGGCGTCAGTGCGCGGCGGCCTCCCAGTCGGCACCGACGCCGACCGAGACGTCGAGCGGCGCGCGCAGCGGGTAGGCGCCCGCCATCTGCTCGCGGACGATCGCCTCGACCTGCTCGCGCTCGCCGGGGGCGAGTTCCAGCACGATTTCGTCGTGCACCTGGAGCAGCATCCGGGAGTCGAGGGCGGCGGCGGTCAGTGCCTCGTCGACCCGCAGCATGGCGATCTTGACGATGTCGGCGGCCGAGCCCTGGATCGGGGCGTTGAGGGCCATCCGCTCGGCCATCTCGCGGCGCTGGCGGTTGTCGCTGTTGAGGTCCGGCAGGTAGCGGCGACGGCCGAGCAGGGTCTCGGTGTAGCCGGTGGCGCGGGCCTCGTCGACGACCCGGCGCAGGTAGTCCCGCACGCCGCCGAAGCGCTCGAAGTAGGTGTCCATCAGGCCCTGCGCCTCGGCGGGCTTGATGCCGAGCTGCTGGGAGAGCCCGTACGCGGAGAGGCCGTAGGCGAGGCCGTAGGACATCGCCTTGATCTTGCGGCGCATCTCGGCGTCGACGGCGGTGCCCGGCACCTCGAAGACCTGGGAGGCGACGGTGGTGTGGAGGTCCTCGCCGGTCGCGAAGGCCTCGATCAGGGCGTCGTCCTCCGAGAGGTGGGCCATGATCCGCAGTTCGATCTGCGAGTAGTCGGCGGTGAGCAGCGCCTCGTAGCCCTCGCCGACGACGAAGGCGCGGCGGATCATCCGGCCCTCCTCGGTGCGGACCGGGATGTTCTGCAGGTTCGGGTCCTGCGAGGACAGCCGGCCGGTGGCGGCGACCATCTGGTTGAAGGTGGTGTGGATGCGGCCGGCCGGGGAGACCGTCTTGAGCAGGCCCTCGACGGTGGTGCGCAGCTTGGCCTGGTCGCGGTGGCGCAGCAGGATGACCGGCAGCTCGTTGTCGGTCTGGGTGGCGAGCCAGGTGAGCGCGTCGGCGTCGGTGGTGTAGCCGGTCTTGATCTTCTTGGTCTTGGGGAGGGCGAGCTCGCCGAAGAGGATCTCCTGGAGCTGCTTGGGCGAGCCGAGGTTGAACTCGCGGCCGGCGGCGGCGTGGGCCTCCTCGACGACGCGCTGGATCTCGGCGGCGAACTGCGACTCCAGGCCGGTGAGCCAGGGGCGGTCGGCGGCGATGCCGGTGCGCTCCATCCGGGCGAGCAGGGCGGCGATCGGCAGCTCCATGTCGCGCAGCAGCCCGGTGGCGCCGACCTCGGTGAGGCGGGTGTCGAAGAGCGCGGCGAGGTCGAGCACGGCGCGGGCCTGGAGCATCAGCGCCTGGGCGCCCGCGGTCGGGTCCTCCTCGGGGGCGTCGAAGGCGAGCTGGCCGGACTCCGCGGCGGGGGCCGGGGCGAGCGAGCGGGCCAGGTACTCCTCGGCGAGCACGTCGAGGGTGAAGGTGCGGCGGCCGGGCTTCTCCAGGTAGGCGGCGAGGGCGGTGTCGGCGTGGACCCCCTCGATCCGCCAGCCGCGCTCGGCGAAGGCCCGCATGACCTGCTTGGCGATGTGCAGCGCCTTGGGGGCGGCCGGGTCGGCCAGCCAGGCGGCGAAGGCGCGCTCGTCCTCCTCGGCGAGCAGCGCCGGGTCGAACCAGGCCGCCGTCTCGCCGACGGCGAGCGCGATCTCGGTGACCTCGCCGCTGCCGAGCGCCCACTGGTAGACGGCGGCGAGCGCGACCGGCGTCTTGCCCGCGGCGTGCTCCCCGAGCCAGGCGGCGAGCGTGCCGGGGTCGGTGAGGAGTTCGCCGTCGACCTCGACGCCGGGGGCGAGTTCGGTCTCGGCCTCCGCCTCGGCGCCGGACGGGTCGATGCCGAGGACGCGGTCGCGGAAGTTGGCGTTGCGGAACTCCAGCGACTCCATCAGGGTCGTGACGGCCGCCTTGTCGAACGGCGTGCGCTCCAGGTCGGTGACGCCGAGGGGGAGTTCGACGTCGCGGACCAGCTCGGTGAGGACCCGGTTGCGCTTGACCGAGTCGAGGTGCTCGCGCAGCTTCTCGCCGATCTTGCCCTTCACCTCGTCGGCACGGGAGACCAGTTCGTCGAAGGAGCCGAACTGGTTGACCCACTTGGCGGCGGTCTTCTCGCCGACGCCGGGGATGCCGGGCAGGTTGTCGGACGGGTCGCCGCGCAGGGCGGCGAGGTCCGGGTACTGGCGGGGGGTGACGCCGTACTTCTCGGCGACCTTCTCCGGGGTGTAGCGGGTGAGTTCGGAGACGCCCTTGGTCGGGTAGAGGACGGTGACGTGCTCGGTGACCAGCTGGAGGGAGTCGCGGTCGCCGGTGACGATGTCGACGTCGAAGCCGGCCGCCTCGGCGGCGGTGGCCAGGGTGGCGATGATGTCGTCGGCCTCGAAGCCCTCGACGGTCATCCGCGGAACGTGCATCGCGTCGAGCAGTTCGCCGATCAGGCCGACCTGGCTGCGGAACTCGTCCGGGGTCTTGGCCCGGTTGGCCTTGTAGTCGGGGAACGCCTCCGAGCGGAAGGTCTGGCGGGAGAGGTCGAAGGCCACCGCGAGGTGGGTCGGCCGCTCGTCACGGACGGTGTTGGCGAGCATCGAGGCGAAGCCGTACACCGCGTTGGTCGGCTGGCCGGTGGAGGTGTTGAAGTTCTCCACGGGCAGTGCGTAGAACGCCCGGTAGGCCATGGAGTGCCCGTCGAGCAGCATCAGGCGGGGCCGCGACCCGGCTCCGCCACCCGCCGCGCCCTTGTCCGTACTCTGCGTAGCCACGTCAACGTCCGTTCCTGCCGATTCCACTACCGGCCACCGATCCTATGGCCCGGCACCGACAAAAGGGGCACGCCCGAGGGGGTGGCCCCTCCCGCCGCGCCCGCCACGCACGCCTCCTCCGCCACCGCCACTACCGCCGAGTAGGACGGTCGTACGATCACAGTCAGCACGACGACGCGACCCCCCGAGCGGCAGGAGCTCCCCCATGACCGACGCGGCCCCCGAAGCCACCGACGCGGCCCCCGTCCTCCACATCCCGCAGGAGGTGCTGGACCACTTCGCGAAGCTCGGCGTGGACCCGGCGACCTTCTCCGGCGGGAGCCTCGGCGAGAAGCTGGGCCTCCGGATCGTCGAGGCCTCGGGCGACCGGGTCGTCGGCACCATGCCGGTCGAGGGCAACCAGCAGCCCTACGGCCTGCTGCACGGCGGGGCCTCGGCGGCGCTCGCCGAGACCCTGGGCTCGGTCGGCGCGATGCTGCACGCCGGCCCGGGCCGGTACGCGGTGGGCGTGGACCTGAACGCCACCCACCACCGCTCCGCCACCTCCGGGCTGGTCACCGGGGTGGCGACGGCGGTCTTCAAGGGCCGCACCGCCGCCACCTACGAGATCGCGATCACCGACGACACCGGCAAGCGGATCACCAGCTGCCGCCTGACCTGCATGCTCCGCGATCTCTGACCCGCGTTCACCCTGCCGACCCCTCCGACGAGGGGCCGGCAGGGCCGACTGATCATCAAATCCCTTGCCCGCCCCCTTGTTTGACCTTCGACAGCCCTGGGAAGTCGTTGGTCCAGACAAGGGGGCGGTGACGTGTTCACGAACTTTCAAAGATGTAACACTGCGTAACAGGTAGGAAATCCTACTATTTGGCGGACTCCGGGGGGCGGATCCACTCGAAATCACCTCACCACCCCGCACGCCGTCCGTTATTCGGACGTGCACGCCCGACCCCAACACCGCGAACACTCATGTCCGATTATCGGAGAGTCCAGGAGTCACCTGCACTTCTGCGCCTTACATGAGGGAAGTTGGGAGCGGAGCCCCCGGGACGGCCGGGCCGGTCGAGCCGAAACGACCACATGCTGAGACGGCTTCTCCGTGTGCTCATAACAAGAGAATCACAGCCTGGCCGCACCACTGCCCGAGCCGCCCAAGGGCATCTAGAGTCACGGCCAGTCACCGCGCCACCGGATTGGGCCAGGCCCACCGCGCATCCAGGCTCCCGCCACACAGGCGCGGCGCCCTCCTGAACCGAAGGGGACCCCCCGTGCGTCATCGTTCAGCAGTTGTCGTGAGCATTGCCGTGATCGGCGCCCTGAGCCTCACCGCGTGCGGCTCCCGCGACGACAAGAAGTCCGGCGACAGCGGCAGCGCCGGGGGCGGCACCACCGTCACCATCGGCATCGACGCCCCGCTCACCGGCGACCTCTCCGCCCTCGGCCTCGGCATCCGCAACTCCGTCGAGCTCGCGGTCAAGCAGGCCAACGAGAAGAACGAGGTCCCCGGCGTCAAGTTCCAGATCAAGGCACTGGACGACACCGGCAAGCCCGCCCCCGGCCAGCAGAACGCCACCCAGCTGGTCGCCGACAAGGACGTCCTCGGCGTCGTCGGCCCGCTCAACTCCAGCGTCGCCCAGTCGATGCAGCAGATCTTCAACGACGCCAACCTCGTCCAGATCTCCCCCGCCAACACCGGCGTCGCCCTCAGCCAGGGCGAGAAGTGGGCGAGCGGCGTCAAGGCACGCCCCTTCAAGTCCTACTTCCGCACCGCCACCACCGACGCCGTCCAGGGGCCCTTCGCCGCCGACTACCTGGCCAAGGACGCCAAGAAGACCAAGGTCTTCCTCATCGACGACCAGAAGACCTACGGCGCCGGCCTCGCCGCCACCTTCAAGGCCCAGTTCATCAAGAACGGCGGCACCATCGTCAACGAGGAGCACGTCAACCCCGACGACCGCGACTTCGCCGCCGTCGTCACCAAGGTCAAGTCCTCCGGCGCCGAAGCCGTCTACTACGGCGGCGAGTACCCCGCCGCAGGCCCGCTCTCCCTCCAGCTCAAGGACGCCGGCGTCAACATCCCGCTCATGGGCGGCGACGGCATCCAGAGCGGCGACTTCATCAAGCTCAACCCCAAGAGCCAGAGCGACCTCGCCACCGCCGTCGGCCTGCCCGTCGAGTCGCTCCCCACCGCCGCCAAGTTCATCGCGGACTACAAGAGCGCCGGCTACAAGGACGCCTACGAGACCTACGGCGGCTACTCCTACGACAGCGCCTGGGCCATCATCCAGGGCGTCAAGGCCGTCGCCGCCGCCAACAACGGCAAGCTCCCCGACGGCGCCCGGGCCAAGGTCGTCGAAGCCGTCCAGAAGGTCTCCTTCGAAGGCGTCACCGGCAAGGTGTCCTTCGACGAGTACGGCGACACCACCAACAAGCAGCTCACCGTCTACACCGTCAAGGACGGCAAGTGGGCCGTGGAGAAGACCGGCACCTTCAGCGGCTGAGCCCCTCACGCTGACCTGACGTCAGCACCAGCACAGCACGTCGGAGTTACCCCGCGCGGGGGCGCCACCAGTGCCCCCGCGCGCACCCACATCCACCACCCACGCGGACACCCCACACGCACAACGGAGGCCCAGCGGTGCACGACCTACCGCAGCAGCTGGCCAACGGCCTGATCCTCGGCGCCCTCTACGGACTCGTCGCGATCGGCTACACGATGGTCTACGGCATCGTCCAGCTCATCAACTTCGCCCACGGCGAGATCGTCATGGTCGGCGGCTTCGGCGCCCTGACCGCCTACCTCGCCCTCCCCGGCGGCACCACCCTGTGGCTGGCCCTACCGCTGATGCTGATCGCCGGCATCCTGGTCTCCACCCTCACCGCCGTCGCCGCCGAGCGCTTCGCCTACCGGCCGCTGCGCACCGCGCCCAGGCTCGCCCCGCTCATCACGGCGATCGGCCTCTCCATCCTGCTCCAGCAGCTGGTCTTCTCGTTCTACCCCGACGCCAAGAAGGCCCGCGTCTTCCCGAAGATCCCCGGCGACCCCTTCGAGATCGGCTCCGTCGCGATCCAGCGCAGTGACCTCTTCCTGCTCATCGCCGCGCCGCTCTGCATGCTCGCCCTCGGCTGGTTCGTGACCCGGACCCGCTCCGGCCGCGCCATGCAGGCCACCAGCCAGGACCCCGACACCGCCAAGCTCATGGGCATCGACACCGACCGGATCATCGTCCTCGCCTTCGCCATCGGCGCCGCCTTCGCCGCCGTCGCCGCCGTCGCCTACGGCCTGCGCAGCGGCCAGGTCGACTTCCGGATGGGCTTCATCCTCGGCCTCAAGGCCTTCACCGCCGCCGTCCTCGGCGGCATCGGCAACATCTACGGCGCCATGCTCGGCGGCGTCGCCCTCGGCCTCGCCGAAGCCCTCGCCACCGGCTACATCCAGCACCTGCCCGGCATGGACCTCTTCGGAGGCGGCGCCTGGAAGGACGTCTGGGCCTTCGTACTCCTCATCGTCGTCCTGCTCGTCCGGCCCCAGGGTCTGCTCGGCGAGCGCGTCGCGGACAGGGCGTGAGCACCATGACCACCAGCACCGAGACCACGCCGGTCATCAGCCTCCCCGGCCGCACCGCAGCCCTCCTCACCGGCATCGGCGCCACCGCCACCGTCGCGTCCGCCCTGATGTCCTGGACCTGGACCTCCGACTTCCCCGGCGACCTCACCTACTACGGCTCCCCCGCCGGCCTCCAGTGGCTCGCCCTCATCGGCGGCCTGCTGACCCTCGTCCTGCTGCTCGCCACCCACGGAACCCCCGGCCTGCGCTGGGCCGCCCCCACCGGCAGCCACAACGCCGTCCTGCTCGCAGCCACCGGCGCGCTCGCCGTCAGCTGGTTCTCGGTCATCGCGATCGCCACCGACCTCGGCGGCCTCGCCAACCTCGAACCCGGCGCCTGGACCGCCGCCCTCGGCTCGCTGCTCGCCCTCGCCGGCACCCTCGGCCTGCCCCTCGACCGGCGCACCCGGGTCCCGCTGCGCGTCCTCGACCGGCGGCTCTTCCTGCTCCTCCCCGTCGCCCCGGTCCTCTGGTTCGCCACCCACGCCGTCCCCGGGGACAAGCCCGTCGCGCCGGTCCTCACCGCCCTGGCCGGCGCCGTCGTCATCGCCACCGGCGCCGCCCTCCTCGTCCAGGTCGGCCACCTCGCCAACTCCTGGCTGCGGATCGGCACGGTCCAGCGCCCCCTCCCCAAGGCCCGCACCCTCCCCTCCTGGGTCGAGGTCGCGCTGATCGTCGTCGCCTTCGCGGTCGGCCTCTTCGCCATCACCTTCGGCATCGACACCGAGTACGGCGAACTCTTCACCGCCTACCTGCTGCTCGCGGCCTCCGTCGCCGCCGCACTCGGCAAGGCCGGTCTGCTGATCCGCGTACGCGCCCTCACCGTCAAGTACCGGACCGTCACCACCGGCGCCGCGTTCGCCGCCGCCGCCAGCTTCCCGTTCACCCAGACCAGCGACCAGTACACCTCGGTCGCCACCAACATCCTGATCTTCGCCACCGTCGCCCTCGGCCTCAACATCGTCGTCGGCCTCGCCGGCCTGCTCGACCTCGGGTACGTCGCCTTCCTCGGCGTCGGCGCCTACGCCGCCGCCCTGGTCTCCGGCTCCCCCGCCTCGCCGATCCAGGTCCAGTTCCCCTTCTGGGCCGCGATGCTCACCGGCGCCGTCGTGTCCATGATCTTCGGCGTCATCATCGGCGCCCCCACCCTGCGACTGCGCGGCGACTACCTCGCCATCGTGACGCTCGGCTTCGGCGAGATCTTCCGCATCACCATGCTCAACCTGAACGGCACCACCGGCCCCAAGGTCACCAACGGCTCCAACGGCATCCCGCGGATCCCCGACCTGGAGATCTTCGGCTGGAACCTCGGCAAGCCCACCACCGTCTTCGGCGTCGAACTCGGCCGGTTCTCCAACTACTACCTGCTGATGCTCGTCGTCACCGCCGTGGTCGTCCTCGTCTTCGCCCGCGTCGGCAACTCCCGCATCGGCCGCGCCTGGGTCGCCATCCGCGAGGACGAGACCGCCGCCGAGGCCATGGGCATCAACGGCTTCCGCCTCAAGCTCCTCGCCTTCGCCCTCGGCGCCTGCCTCGCCGGCCTCGCCGGCACCGTCCAGGCCCACGTCAGCTACACCGTCACCCCCGACCAGTACACCTTCGCCGAGGCCCTGCCGCCCAACTCCGCCTTCCTGCTCGCCGCCGTCATCCTCGGCGGCATGGGCACCATCAGCGGACCCCTCGCCGGCGCCACCCTCCTCTTCCTGATCCCCAAGAAGCTCGAATTCCTCGCGGACTACCAGCTGCTCGCCTTCGGTATCGCCCTCATCGTCCTGATGCGCGTCCGCCCCGAAGGCCTCATCCCCAACCGGCGCCGCCAGCTGGAGTTCCACGAGGCCGCCATCCCGGCGCAGCCCACCGGCGACAGCGTCGCCCTCACCAAGGCAGGGGCGTGACCCCCAGATGACCACCACCGACGCCCCCGCACCGGCCGGCACCGCACCCTCGCCGGCCCAGCCCCTGCTCGAAGTCACCGGCGTCACCATGCGCTTCGGCGGCCTCACCGCCGTCAACGACGTCTCCCTCACCGTCGGCCGCGGCGAGATCATCGGCCTCATCGGCCCCAACGGCGCCGGCAAGACCACCTTCTTCAACTGCCTCACCGGCCTCTACGTGCCCACCGAGGGCCGCGTCGCCTACCAGGGCACCGTCCTGCCGCCCAAGCCCCACCTCGTCACCCAGGCCGGCATCGCCCGCACGTTCCAGAACATCCGGCTCTTCGCCAACATGACCGTCCTGGAGAACGTCCAGGTCGGCCGGCACAGCCGCATGCACCAGGGCCTCTTCTCCGCCATCCTCCGCGGCCCCGGCTACCGGCGCTCCGAAGCCGAGAGCCGCGACAAGGCCATGGAGCTCCTGGCCTTCACCGGCCTCGCCGAGAAGGCCGACCACCTGGCCCGCAACCTCCCCTACGGCGAGCAGCGGAAGCTGGAGATCGCCCGCGCCCTGGCCTCCGACCCCGGTCTCCTGCTCCTCGACGAGCCCACCGCCGGCATGAACCCCCAGGAGACCCGCGCCGCCGAGGAGCTCGTCTTCGCCATCCGTGACCGGGGCGTCTCCGTCCTCGTCATCGAGCACGACATGCGGTTCATCTTCAACCTCTGCGACCGCACCGCCGTGCTCGTCCAGGGCCAGAAGATCGTCGAGGGCAACCGCGAAACCGTCCAGAACGACGAACGCGTCATCACCGCCTACCTCGGCGCCCCGCTCGAAGGCACCGCCCCCGTTACGGAGACCGACCAGTGACCCCACTCCTCCAGGTCAACGACCTCCGCGTCGCCTACGGCAAGATCGAGGCCGTCAAAGGCATCAGCTTCACCGTCAACCAGGGCGAGGTCACCACCCTGATCGGCACCAACGGCGCCGGCAAGACCACCACCCTGCGCACCCTCTCCGGCCTCCTCAAGCCGCTCTCCGGCACCATCACCTTCGACGGGCAGGCGCTCGACACCGTCCCCGCCCACAAGATCGTCGCCCTCGGTCTCGCCCACTCCCCCGAAGGCCGGCACATCTTCCCCCGGATGACCATCGAGGAGAACCTCCTCCTCGGCGCCTTCCTCCGCAGCGACACCGACGGCATCACGGCGGACGTCGAGCGCGCCTACGGCCTGTTCCCGATCCTCGGCGAACGCCGCAAGCAGGCCGCCGGCACCCTCTCCGGCGGCGAACAGCAGATGCTCGCCATGGGCCGCGCCCTGATGTCCCGGCCCAAGCTGCTCATGCTCGACGAGCCCTCCATGGGCCTCTCTCCGCTGATGATGCAGAAGATCATGGCCACCATCGTCGAGCTCAAGGCCGACGGCACCACGATCCTGCTCGTCGAACAGAACGCCCAGGCCGCGCTCTCCCTCTCCGACCGCGGCTACGTCATGGAGACCGGCCGCATCGTCCTCCAGGGCACCGGCGCGGACCTCCTGCACGACGAGTCCGTCCGCAAGGCCTACCTCGGCGAGGACTGACCCCGCACCGGCGTACGACGGAGGGCCCGGCAGCGCTGCCGGGCCCTCCGTCGTACCGTCGTGCCGTCCACCGACCGCCTACTCGGGCTTCGGCTCCTCGGCCTTCTTCTTGTCCTGGGCCTCGCCCTCTTCGATCACGGCCTCCGCGACCGCGGCCATCGTCATCCGACGGTCCATCGAGGTCTTCTGGATCCACCGGAACGCGGCCGGCTCGTTCAGCCCGAACTTCGTCTGCAGCACGCTCTTCGCCCGGTCCACCAGCTTCCGGGTCTCCAGCCGCTGGGTGAGGTCGGCGATCTCCTCCTCCAGCGTCCGCATCTCCGTGTACCGGGACACGGCCATCTCGATCGCGGGCACCAGGTCGCTCTTCGAGAACGGCTTCACGATGTACGCCATCGCGCCCGCGTCACGGGCCCGGTCCACCAGCTCGCGCTGCGAGAACGCCGTCAGCATCAGCACCGGCGCCAGGTGCGCCTCGTGGATCTGCTCGGCGGCGGACAGCCCGTCCAGCACCGGCATCTTCACGTCGAGGATCGCCAGATCCGGCTTCAGCTCCTGGACCAGCCGGACCGCCGTCTCGCCGTCCCCGGCCTCGCCGACGACGGTGTACCCCTCCTCTTCCAGCATCTCTTTGAGGTCGAGGCGGATCAACGCCTCGTCCTCGGCGATCACAATGCGGGTGATCTGGGGCGAATCGGTCTCAAGCGGCTCTGCCTGCTCGTCGGCGGTGCTCACGGGGCTCCTCGTTCCGGCGGGGTACTGCATGCACGAGGGTACCTAGACACGGTATGTTTGAGACCAAGCAGGGTCGGAGGCAACCTTCGATTCAGCGGTTGCCCCGGTAGCCCAGCGGAAGAGGCAATGGTCTCAAACACCATACAGCGTGGGTTCGAATCCCACCCGGGGTACTTTTCCTTCATTTCCAAGGTCATGAAAATCGGCCCGACAGTTGGCGATCTTCATCACTTCGAATGAGAATTCGCACGACTCCCCACGGCGCACGCCCTGACGACTCAGGCTCGGGCGCATGTACGACACCGCTGCGCGGCAGCGAGCCCTGGACCTCCACGCGTCCGGCCTGACCCTCAGCCAGGTGAGCCGCACCACCGGAATCTCCCGCTACTCGGTCAGGCAGTGGACCGCGGAACCCGGCCCCCGGAAGCCGAACGACTGCCCGGCCCCCTCCGGCCGACTGAGCCCGTCCGTGCCCCGCGCCGACTACGCCTACCTTCTCGGCCTCTACCTCGGCGACGGATGCGTCAGCGAGGGTCGTCGCGGAGTCCACGCTCTCCGCATCGCCTGCGGTGACGCCTGGCCGGGCCTGATCGACGCGTGCGAGCGGGCGATGGCCGCCGTCATGCCACGGAACAAGGTCATACGCGTGCGCGCCACCGGCTACACCAGCGTGGTCAGTACCAGCAAGCACTGGCCCTGTCTCTTCCCCCAGCACGGCCCCGGCCCGAAGCATCGGCGCACCATCGCCCTCGAACCCTGGCAGCAGGAGACCGTCGACGCCCACCCCTGGGAGTTCCTCCGCGGCCTGATCCACTCCGACGGCTGCCGCATCACCAACTGGACCACGCGGACCGTCGGCGGCAGCCCCAAACGCTACGAGTACCCGCGCTACTTCTTCACCAACACGTCGACCGACATCGTCCGTCTCTTCACGGACACCCTCGACGCCGTGGGCGTCCGGTGGAAGTCCGTCACCCGCCCCACGGGCACCGTCAACGTCTCCGTCGCCCGCAAGGAGTCCGTCGCCCTGATGGACGCGCACATCGGGCCGAAGCACTGACTCCGGTGCGGCTCCGCCGGGGCGGAGCCGCACCGGACCGGTCAGTTGTCGAGCGTGCCCACGTGGTGGACGCGGACGAGGTTGGTGGAGCCGGCGAGACCGGGCGGGGAGCCGGCGGTGATGACGACGATGTCGCCCTTCTGACAGCGCCCGAGGGAGAGCAGCGCCGCGTCGACCTGCTCGACCATCTCGTCGGTGGTGGGGGCGAACGGGCCGAGGAAGGTCTCCAGGCCCCAGGTGAGGGCCAGTTGGCTGCGGACGGCGGGTTCGTAGGTGAAGGCGAGGACGGGGATGGGCGAGCGGTAGCGGGCCAGGCGGCGGGCGGTGTCGCCGGACTGGGTGAAGGCGACCAGGTACTTGGCGTGCAGGAAGTCGCCGATCTCGGCGGCCGCCCGGGCGACCGCGCCGCCCTGGGTGCGGGGCTTGCTGCCGGCGGTGAGCGGGGGGAGTCCGGCGGCGAGGACGTCCTCCTCCGCGGCCTGGATGATGCGGCCCATGGTGCGGACCGTCTCGACCGGGTACTTGCCGACCGAGGTCTCGCCGGAGAGCATCACCGCGTCGGTGCCGTCGAGGACGGCGTTGGCGACGTCGGAGGCCTCGGCGCGGGTGGGCCGGGAGGTGTTGATCATCGAGTCGAGCATCTGGGTGGCGACGATGACCGGCTTGGCGTTGCGCTTGGCGAGCTTGACGGCGCGCTTCTGGACCATCGGGACCTGTTCGAGGGGCATCTCCACGCCCAGGTCGCCGCGGGCGACCATGATCCCGTCGAAGCGGTCGACGATCGAGTCGAGGTTCTGCACCGCCTGCGGCTTCTCGATCTTGGCGATGACCGGGACGTACCGGCCCTCCTCCGCCATCACCCGGTGGACGTCCTCGACGTCCCGGCCGCTGCGGACGAAGGAGAGCGCGATGAGGTCGGCGCCGGTCCGCAGGGCCCAGCGCAGGTCGTCGATGTCCTTCTCGCTGAGCGCGGGCACGGACACGGCGACGCCGGGGAGGTTGAGGCCCTTGTGGTCGGAGACCAGGCCGCCCTCGATGACGAGGCAGCGGACCCGGGGCCCGTCGACCTCGACGACCTCCAGGGTGACGCGCCCGTCGTCGACGAGGATCCGCTCACCGCGGGCGACGTCCCCGGCGAGGCCGGGGTAGGTGGTGCCGCAACCGTTCTGGTCTCCCTCGACGCCGTTGTCGGTGGAGATGGTGAACTCGTCGCCGCGTTCGAGAAGTACGGGGCCTTCGGTGAAGGTGCCCAGGCGGATCTTCGGGCCTTGAAGGTCGGCGAGCACGCCGACGCTCCGGCCGGTCTCGTCCGCCGCCTTGCGGACCCGGCGGTAGCGCTCCTCGTGCTCGATGTGGGAGCCGTGGCTCAGGTTGAAGCGGGCGATGTCCATCCCGGCGTCGACCAGGGACTTGATCTGGTCGTACGAGTCGGTGGCGGGCCCGAGGGTACAGACGATTTTTGCTCGGCGCATACAGCTGAGAGTAGGCATTACCGGCGCGTAACGTCGACGCGGGTCCGGACCTCGGGATGACCGTTGCCGTAAGGAGAGTTGAACATATCTGACACGATGTCGGACCGGTGTGCGAGAGGTCCCCGGCCGCGGCGGCAGGTCGACCGCCGATGCGATTCCGTGAAGGGGTGTTCACCCCCGGTTCACCGTGACTTCGGCCGTCGCTCGCGGTCCGGCGGGACGCTCGTCACCCGGGTAGGGATTGCCCGGGTGCCCGTGAGGGATCCGACGAGGGGGAAGCGTCCGGCATGAAGCGTGCGTTCGGGGTGCTTGCAGCACTGCTGCTGCTCGGCGGGGTGGCGTTCGCGCTCCTGAAAGAGCCACGGGGCGACGACAAGGAGCCCGAGACCGTCACGGTCAACGGGCTCATCGGCTCGGAGAAGCGCGAGTTCTTCGAGGACGGCGACGTCAAGGCGGAACTGGCCCGGCAGGGCCTCGCGGTGAAGGTGGTGAGCGCCGGCTCCTGGCAGATGGGAGACAACCTGGACAACATGGACTTCGCCTTCCCCGCCAGCCAGCCACCGGCCGACGCGATCCGTGCCAGCAAGAAGATCACCGAGACGGCGATCCGCCCGTTCTACTCGCCCCTGGTGATCATGGCACACGCCCAGACGGCCCGGGTGCTGGCCGACAACGGGCTGGCGAGCCAGGACCAGGCCTCGGGGGTCTGGACGTTCACGATGGACGAGTACCTCAACGCCGTCCGGACGGGCCGGAAGTGGGACCAGCTCAAGGGTGACAAGCCCGGCGACCTGGCCGGGGACGTCTACCTCACCACCACCGACCCCACCACGTCCTCCTCGGGTGCGATGTACGTCGCGCTGCTCTCCTTCCTGGAGAACGGCCACCAGCCGGTCGCGGACGCCGCGGGGGTGGAGAGGACCAAGGGCCTCCTGCACACCGCGATCACCAAGCAGGGCGCCCTGAAGAAGTCCACCGACGAGCCGTTCGCGGACTTCCTCTCGAACGGCGGCGGCGCCCTGGTACTCGCGTACGAGTCCCAGGCGGCCGAGCTGGTCGTCAAGCAGAAGGCGCCCGAGGACCTGGTGGTGCTCTACCCGGACACCACCGTCTACTCCGACCACACCGTCGTCGGACTCACCGGGAACGGCCGGAAGCTGGCCGGCCAGCTGAACGGCAACGAGAAGCTCCGGCAGCTGGCGGCCAAGTACGGCTTCCGCCCGCAGGGGGACACCAACGCGTTCGGGCAGCAGCTCAAGAGCGCGAGCGGTTCGTTCAAGCTCGCCCCCAACCTGGGTGCGGCGAAGGTGAAGCAGGCTCCGATTCCGGTGCCCGACATCCTGCAGAAACTGATCGACGGCGCGACGAAGGGCTGACCGGGGGACATGACGAGCAGGACGGCGATGATGCGGAAGAGCGGTGCGCGGGGCCTGGCGGTCGGGCTGGCCGTGCTGGTGGCGACGGTGACGGCGTGCACGTCCTCGCCCAAGGCCGATCCACCGCCCAAGCAGAGCGACGCCCCGGCGCCGACCGCGCAGGCGGGAGTGCTGCGGGTGCTCGCGGGCAGCGAGCTGCAGGACATGGCGCCGGTGCTGGAGGAGGCGCAGAAGGCGACCGGGGTGACCGTGCAGTTCGCCTGGACGGGGTCGCTGGACGGGGCGGACGCGGTCTCCTCGGGCAAGACGGACGGCAAGTACGACGCGATCTGGTTCCCGTCGAACCAGTACCTGCACCTGGACGACGGGAGCAGGTCGAAGCTGCTGTCCGAGACACCGGTGATGACCTCGCCGGTGGCGTTCGGCGTCCGTTCCTCGGTACTCGCCGACCTCGCCTGGGGCGACGGCTCGAAGGTGACGTGGGGGAACCTGGCGGAGGCCGCGGCCTCCGGCAAGCTGCGCTACGGGATGGCGGACCCGTCCCGGTCGAACTCGGGCTTCTCGGCGCTGGTGGCGGTGGCCTCGGCCTTCTCGGGGGCGAGCGCGGCACTGACCGGGGCGGACGTGCAGAAGGCGACGCCGTCGCTGAAGCAGTTCTTCACCGGGCAGAAGCTGACGTCCGGTTCGTCCGGCTGGCTGACGCAGGCGTACTCCCGGGCCGAGCAGGGCTCGGTGGGGGCGCTGGTGAACTACGAGTCGGTGCTGCTGTCGCTGAACAAGACGCTGCCCGCCGACCAGCAGCTCACCGTGGTCCGCCCGACGGACGGCGTGGTGACGGCCAACTATCCTCTGACGCTGCTGAGTTCCTCGTCGGAGCGGGAGCGGGAGGCGTTCGGGCGACTGACCGCGTACCTGCTCAAGGACGACGTGCAGAAGCGGATCTCGGAGCTGACGCTGCGCCGCCCGATCGGGGCAGGGGTCGCGCCGGCCGCCGGTCTGCCGACGGACCGGCGGCACGAGCTGCCGTTCCCGGGAACGCGCGCGGTGGCGGACGGGTTGCTGTCCTCGTACCAGAACGAGCTGCGGCGCCCGTCGCGGACGGTGTACGTGCTGGACACCTCTGGGTCGATGGCGGGGCCGCGGCTGGCGTCGTTGAAGTCGGCGATGGGCCGGCTGACGGGGGCGGACGACACCCGCGGGGTGCGGCGGTTCCGGGACCGGGAGGAGGTCACGCTGATCTCCTTCGCGTCGAAGGTGAAGTCGACGAAGACGCACGCGGTGCCGTCGGGGGCCGCGGCGCAGCAGGAGCTGGCGTCGATCAACGCGGACGTGCAGGCGTTGTCGTCGGACGGCGGGACGGCGGTGTACTCGTCGTTGCAGGAGGCGTACCGGGTGATCCAGCGGCAGCAGGCCGCGGCGGGGGACGACCGGTTCACGTCGATCGTGCTGATGTCGGACGGGGAGAGCAACGAGGGGGCGACCGACAAGGACTTCAGGTCGTTCCACGGGGGGTTGCCGGCGGCGCAGAAGTCGGTGCCGGTGTTCCCGATCCTGTTCGGTGACGCGGCGAAGGGGCAGTTGCAGGGGATCGCCGACCTGACGGGCGGCAAGCTGTTCGACGGGACGGGCTCGCTGGACGGGGCGTTCGAGGAGATCCGTGGCTACCAGTAACGGTGGCAGCGAGGGCGGCGGGCGGGTCCTGCGGTACCTGGGGTCCGTCCGCAACATCGCGGCCTGCGTGGCCGGTGCGGGCGGGCTGGGGCTGCACTTCGCGGGGTACGGCGGGGACTGGTGGCCGGGGATCGTGGTCGGGCTGTACGGCGCGGTGGCGTTGTTGGTGCCGGGTGGCGGGCCGAAGGAGCCGGCGGGGTCGCGGGGGGCGGTGCCGACGGGGGGTTCGGCGGGGTCCGGGGCGTCGGAGGAGACGTCGTCGTCGTTGCCGGTGCCGCAGGTGTCGGTGTCGTCGATGTCGCTGCCGTCGGTGGTCTCGTCCCCGCCGGCCGTCCCGGTCGCGCCGGTGTCACCGCCGTCGTCGCCGGTGCCGCCGCGGGTGCCGTCGCCGGTGCCGCCGGTCGTGCGGCAGTCGCCGTCGTCGCCGGTCGTGCCGGTCTCGGCCCAGCCTCCGCCGTACTGGCCGGAGCTGGACGCGCTGGCGGCGTTCGTCCGGTCGGCGCCGCTGCCCGCGTCGGCGCGGGTGCCGGTGTTGCTGGAGCGGTTGCGCAGTGCGGGTCCGGGGCCGACGACGGAGCCGATCGTGGTGCGTCGGCTGCCGCTGGCGGTGGACGGCTATCTGCGGGCGCGGACCTGGCAGCCGTGGACGCCGAACGGGGCCGATCCGGCGGCCGAACTGGCCCGCGCGGTGGACGAGATGGCGGCGATGGTCCCGGCGTAGCGGCGCCGCGCCGGGCGCACGGGCCCGGCGCGGCCCGGGGGACGTACGGGAGGAGGGGTGGGCGGGGAGGGGACTTCTCCGCTCACCCCTCCAGCACGCCTGCCAGTTCCAGGCGCCGCCGCACCCCGAGTTTCCGGAAGCTGTTGGTCAGGTGGGTCTCGACCGTCCGGACGGCGAGGTGCAGCATGGCCGCGATCTCGGCGTTGGAGTGCCCGGCCGCGGCGAGTCGGCAGATGCGCAGTTCGCTGTCGGTGAGGGCCTCGGCGCCGGCCTGTTCGCCGCGGCCGATCCGGGCGCCGGAGGCGCGGAGCGATTCCAGTGCGGCGGCGCGCTGCCGGACGGCGCCGAAGCGTTCGGCCCGGCCGGCGGCCTCGCGCAGGGCGCGGCGGGCGGCGCCGCGGCGCCCGCCCTCGGCGAGGAGGCGGCCGTAGGTGATCAGGGCGGGGATGAGTTCGGTGTCCAGTTCGGCGCCGCGCAGCAGGTGGACGGCCTCGGCGGCGAGGTCGAGGCCGTGGCGCCCGCCGGTGGCGGCGGCGAGGGTGCGCAGGGCGCGGCCGACGGTGCGCGGGGTGCCCCAGACGCGGGCCAGGCGCAGTTCTTCCTCGGCGAGGGCGACGGCGGGGCCCGGTTCGCCGAGTTGGAGGTGGCATTCGGCGGCGGCGGAGCGCCAGGGGGTGACGATGGGGCTGCGGACCTGGCGTTCGCCCTGGCGGCGTCCGCATTCGAGGAGGTCGGCGAGGGCTTCGGCGGGTTCGCCGGAGGCGAGCCGGAGCAGGCCGCGGGCGTAGAGGTACTCGTTCCATTCCCAGGAGTCCTGGGCGCGGTCGGCGGCGACGGCGCGGGCGAGTCCGTGGGCCTGCCAGAGCCGGCCGGTCTCGACGAGGGCGAGGACGGCCTGGGCGACGAGGTGGGCGTTCTGCTGGCCGAGGAGTTCGGCGTAGCGGCCGGGTGCGGTGTCGTCGCCGCCCCGCGTGGTCGTCGCGCCCCGCGTGGTCGTCGCGGCCCGGGTGGCGCGCGGGGCCGTGCCCGGCTCCGCGCCCGGCTCCGCACCCGTTCCGGTGGCCGTCTCCGTGCCTGCGACTGCCGTGCCCGTGCCCGTGCCTGCGGGCGCCGCGTCGGGGCCCGTCCCGGTGTCCGTCTCCGGGGTCCCGCCGGGGACCGTGCCGCTGCCCTGTTCGGCGCAGGCGCCGCTCCACCAGGAGCGGTCGCCCGTGTCGGCGCCGCCCCAGGTGTGCAGCCGGGGCAGTCCGGGCTGGCCCCACGGGGTGGACCGGAGGACCGACTGGGCGGTCGGGCGGGCGGCGGGCGGTACGGGGGGACCGGACGACGCGCGGGACCCGGGGGCCGTGAGCGCGTAGTCGTCGAGCAGCGCCTGGTACTCGCCCCGCATGATCCTGGTCTCGGCCCTGACGGAGAGCAGGCACTGGTAGCCGGGGTCGAGCGGGCCGCCGCGGTAGGCGGCGAGGCCGCGGGTGACGAATTCGTCGGTCTGGTCGAGCTGGTCGCTCCACTGGGCGAGCGTGGCGAGTGAGACGAGCAGGTAGGAGCGGCAGAGCGGGTCGACGGGGGAGCCGTCGAGTTCGCGGACCCGTTCGGTGACCTCGGCGGCGGAGAGCAGGCCGCTGGTGGCGTCGAACTCGGTGAGCAGCGCGTAGGCGGGCGGCGCGAGCCGGTGCGGGGTGCGGGCGGCGAAGCGCTGGACGCCTTCGACGACCTGGAGCCAGCTGCGGCCGTCGTGGGCGGCGATCTGTGCGGTGGCGGCCTGGACGGCGTGGACGAGGTCCTCCCGGTCGGCGAAGCGGTCGGCGAGGTCCTCCATGAGTTCGAGTGCGGCGGCGGTGTCGCCGCGGGTGGCGAGGACGGCGCCGAGGGTGCCGGCGGCGCGGAAGACGCCTTCGTCGGACTGCTGGAGGTGGACGGCCTCGGCGAGGTGGCGCAGGCCGACGGTGCGTTCGGCCGGTCCGAGGGTGACTTCGAGGCCGCCGAGCTCGGTGAGCAGCAGGCCGCGCTGGCGGTCGCTGAGGGGTTCGGCGAGGACGCGGCGCAGCAGGGTGGCGGCGTCGGCGGGGCGGTCGGCGTCGGCGGCCTTGCGGGCGGCGCGGCGGAGGGTCTCGGTGGCCCAGTGGGGGGTGGGGGCGGAGGTGAGCAGGAGGTGGCCGGCTATCCGTTCGTCGGGGGCGCCGCTGCAGTGGAGGTGTTCGGCGGCGGCGCGGTGGACCTCGGCGCGGTGGCCGGGGCCGTGGCCGGCGAGGACGGCGTCGGCGAGCAGGGGGTGGGCGAACCGGGGCCAGCGGCCGGGGGCAGGTGCGGCGAGGTGTCCGTGGGCGGTGAGGTCGGCGAGCCAGCCGGTGAGGCGGCCGGGGTCGGCGTCGGTGAGGTCGGCGAGCAGGGGGACGAGGTCGGCGTGGGCGGTGCCGGGGGCGGTGGTGGCCGCGGCGGGGTGTTCGCGCATCCGGGCGAGGACGCGGGCGGCGGTGACGGCCTGGTCGCCGCCGCCGTGCAGCCAGGTGTCGACGGCTTCGGCGAAGGCGCCGCCGGGCAGGGCGGCGCATGTGTCGGGGAGGGCGCCGTCGTCGTCGGGGAGGGTCGCCGGGTCGTCGGGGAGGGCGACCGTGGCGACGGTGCGGGGGTGGGCCCCTTCGGCGGCGGCCGCGCCGGCGCCGGGACCCGGGCCGGGGCCGAGGTCGAGCCCGAGGTCCCGGCCGAGGCCGAGGTCGAGACCCAGGTCGAGCCCGAGGTCCGGTCCGAGGTCCGGTCCGGCACCGACGGCGTACAGGGCGGCCGTGCCCGCGTACGGCCGCGCGCCGGCGGTGAACGGCCCCGCACCGGCGGCGTAGGGCCCCGGGACGGGCTCCAGCTCGCGGTGTGCCGGTCCCAGCGCGCGCCGCCCGTACCCCTGCTCGTGGCGGCTGGGTCCCGGCTCGTACCGCCCCGGCCCGAGGTCGGAGAGGAGGGCGGTGAGCAGCAGCGGGTTGCCGCCGGTGGCGCGGGCGCAGTCGGCGGCGAGGGTGGGGGGTGTGCCGGGGCCGAGGTGTTCCTCGGCGAGGCGGACGGCGGTGGGGGTGCTGAGCGGGCCGAGGCGGAGGGTGGCGGCGAGCTCGGCGGGCAGGTCGCGGCCGAACCGGTCGGGCGGGGTGGCGAGGGTGTTCTGGCGGCGTTCGGTGACGAGCAGCAGGACGGGCAGCCGGTCGATCCGGCGGGCGACCTGGCGCAGCCAGCGGCGGGAGGGTTCGTCGGCGAGGTGGATGTCGTCGACGGCGAGCAGGACGGGGTGGTGGTTGGCGTGCAGGCGGAGCAGGGACCAGAGGGTGGCCTCGGCGGTGTCCGGATCGGTGGCGGTGCCGGTGCCGTAGGGGTTCGGCGGGTTGCCGTACGGGAAGTGGCCGTAGGGGACGTGGCCGTACGGGCCGACCGGGGCGGGGCCGGTGTCGAAGAGCTGGCGGGCGGCGGCGTAGGGGGTGGCCCGCTCGTCGGCCGAGCAGCGGGAGCGGAGCACGGTGGTGCCGGCCGCGCCGGCCTGGCGGGCGGCCTCGGCGAGGAGGGCGCTGCGGCCGGTTCCGGCGGCGCCGGTGATCATCAGGACGCTGCCGGTGCCGGCGCGGGCGGCCTCGGTGTGGTCGGTGATCCGCCGCAGGTGCGGTTCGCGTTCCGCGAGGCGGGTGGACGTGGCGGTCCTCATCCGTGCTCCCCTTCTCCCCTCTGCCCTCTCCGGGCACCCGTCGCTGTCCGAACGGGCAGTGTCTGCCGTTGTATCGGGTAAACAGCTTGACCTCCTATTCACGCGTTCGCCCCATGGTCCGGTTCGCGCCTCGGCGAAATGTCGTGCGCGTGTTGCGTACGACCGCTCCGCGGGGCGTCGAGGGGCCCGGGCGGAGGAGGGGCGGGGCGGGGAACCGGCACCTGGTCGGGTCCGTCGCGGTGGCTGTGACCGGGGTCCCGGGGGCGGCGGTGGCCGTGGGCCCGGTCGCGGCCGCGGGGGTGACCCGGGGCCCGGTTCCGGATGGGACCGTGGTCCCGGCCCGTGGCCAGATCTCGTGGTGGACCACGATGGCCGGGAGCGGTCCCCGACGGGAAGCATGGAGGCTGGGTCCGGGGCACGGGCAGCGCTCCCGGATCGCCGTTGAACGGTTCACCACCCCCGGGGCACGCGGCGCCCGTACGGTTCGGCGTCCGCCGCCGGGGTGGCCGGGCCTGTTTTCCCAGGAGGGGGCCAGATTTGACTGTCCTGCACACCGAGTACGACCGCCGGGTTCCGGCGGGGCGGGCGTCGGCGCCGGTCGCGCGCACCGTTCCACCGCAACGGCCGGTGGCGTCCCGTTCCGTCGCCGCGAACCCTCTTGTGACTCCCGGTGCCGCTCCGGCCGTCCACCCTCAGGTGACCGCGCCGGCTCCGGCCCGTCCTTCGGGTGGCACCGTGGGTGCCACGGCCCGTTCGGCGACCGTTCCGGTGGCCGTCCAGGCTGCCGATCCGCTGTCCCGGGCGGGCGCGGAGGCGCAGCTGCGCCGGTTCCCGGGGGTGGCGGTGGTGGATCCGACCGGCACGTCCGCGCCGGGCACGGTCACCGTGCTGGTCACCGAGTCCGCCGACGCCGCTGCCACGGCCGCCCTGCGCCGGCTGGTGCGCGGTGCCGGGCAGCGGGTGGTGCTGGTGGTCGAGCGGATGCGTGAGACCGAGCTGTTGGAGGCCGTGGAGTGCGGGGTGGCCGCGATCCTGTGGCGCCGGGAGGCCACGCCGGAGCGGCTCGGCCGTGCGGTGCTGGCCGCCGCCCGGGGCGACGGCGATCTGCCGGCCGATCTTCAGGGCCGGCTGATCGCCCAGGTGGGCCGGTTGCAACGGTCCGTCCAGGGGATGCCGGGCCATGCGCCGGCGGGCCTGTCGGAGCGTGAGTCGGACGTGCTGCGGCTGGTTGCGGAGGGGTGGGACACCGGGGAGATCGCGGCCCGGCTGTCCTACTCCGAGCGGACCGTCAAGAACGTGCTGCACGGTCTGACCACGCGTCTGCAGCTGCGCAACCGGGCGCACGCGGTGGCCCACGCGGTCCGCGAGGGCTACATCTAGGCACGCGCGGCGGTCGTGGCCGCACGCGCGGCGGTCGCCGTTCGTGACGCGGGCGGGCGGGCGGGGACAGCACCCCCCCCCCCGCGGCACCGACGCTTACGCCACCACTCCCCAGCCCGCCCCCGCGGGGGGCTTCCCCACGCCCGGGGGGCCCCGGCCACCTAAACAC
>NZ_JAQYWW010000674.1:0-269 GCF_036322525.1 Streptomyces sp. BE20
CCCCCCCCCCCCCCCCCCCCCCCCCCCCCCCCCCCCCCCCCCCCCCCCCGTTTTTCGGTGTCGTCGGTCCACGGCCAGGGGCCGGCCGGGGCGGTGGAGGAACTGGGTGAAATCGCGGATTCCGTGTTCAGCAGGTTGGAGGTGGTGGGGGGGGGGGGTGTGGTTGTTTTTGTGGTTTTTGTTTGTGGGTGTTTTTTTTGTTTTTTGTGGTGTGTGTGTTTTTTGGTTGTGGTGGGTGGGGGGGGGGGGGGCCGCCCCCCCCCCCCCCC
>NZ_JAQYWW010000675.1:0-360 GCF_036322525.1 Streptomyces sp. BE20
GGGGGGCGGGGCGGGAAGTGTGGGCGGGGGTGGGTGGGGGCGGGGGTTTGGGACGGGCGCCCCGCGGCGGTGGGGGGGGGGGGGGGTTACGGGTGGGGGGGGGGGGGAAGGGGGGTGTGGGGGGGGGGGGGGGTGGGGTTGGGGTTGGGGGTGGTGAGATATTCGGAGGGGGGGGGGGGGGTTTGGGTTGGTTTTTGTTTTTTGTTGTGTTGTGGGTTTTGTGGTTTTGTTGTTTGGTGGGGGGGGGTGGGGGGGGGGGGGTGGGGGGTTGTGTTGGGTTGGGTGGGGGGGGGGGGTGTTGGTGGGGTGGGTGGGGGGTTTAAAACGCCCGGGGGGCCCCCCCGGCCCCCCCCCCCCCCC
>NZ_JAQYWW010000676.1:0-303 GCF_036322525.1 Streptomyces sp. BE20
GCGCAGTCCGAACGCCTCGCGTTCTCCGCGCACCAGCCGGACGCGGCCGTCGCCGGTGCCCCGGCGGAGCGCCCGGCCGCGTTGGGAGGGGTGCACGAGTGCGGTGTGCTCGGGGAGGTCGCGGACGCCCTCGATGGACACCGCGGGGTCGTGGCCGGCCGAGAACAGCGCGTCGACGACGGCCGCCGCCACGAGCACCTCGGACATGCCCGTCCACCCGGAGCTGACCGCCAGCTCGGCCCCTTACTCCTCGGCGAGCAGGCCCACCGAGGACGCCTTGATCCGCAGCGGGAGGTCCTTGGA
>NZ_JAQYWW010000677.1:0-30269 GCF_036322525.1 Streptomyces sp. BE20
ACAGCTCCATCGCCTTCGCCTTGCCGACCGCACGGGTGAGCCGCTGCGAACCGCCGATCCCGGGGATCACCCCCAGCTTGATCTCCGGCTGGCCGAACTTCGCGGTGTCCGCCGCGAGCAGGATGTCGCAGAGCATCGCCAACTCGCAGCCCCCGCCCAGCGCGTAGCCCGCGACCGCCGCAACGATCGGCTTGCGGATCCTGCCCAGGTCGTCCCAGGCCGCGAACCAGTCGCCGAGGTAGGCCTCGACGAAGTCGAGGGACTGCATCTCCTTGATGTCGGCGCCGGCCGCGAACGCCTTCTCGGAGCCGGTGATCACCAGGCAGCCGATCCCCGGGTCCCGGTCGAAGTCCCTCGCCGCGGCGACGACCTCCTTCATCAGCTGCGTGTTGAGCGCGTTGAGCGCCTTCGGCCGGTCGAGCGTGATCAGCCCGACCCGGCCCGCGCGCTCCACCAGAATCGTCTCGTACGCGGTCACGGCGCGCTCCCCCCCAGGGTGGTGATGATCGCCGAGAAGTCCAGTCCGGCACCCTCGTCGGCGGCGAATTCCGCATACAACTCGGCTGCCTTCAGGCCGAGTTCGGTGGGCAGACCGGCGGCCCGGGCCGCGCCGGCGGCCAGCCCGAGGTCCTTGGCCATCAAGGCCGCCGCGAACCCCGCGCGGTAGTCGCGGTTCGCCGGACTGGCCGGCACCGGCCCGGGGACGGGGCAGTTGGCGGTCAGCGCCCAGCACTGCCCGGAGGCGGTGGAGGCGACGTCGAACAGTGCCTGGTGGCTCAGGCCGAGACTCTCACCGAGGACGAAGGCTTCGCTGACGGCGATCATCGAGATGCCGAGGATCATGTTGTTGCAGATCTTCGCGGCCTGCCCGGCGCCCGACGGCCCGCAGTGCACGACCTTGCCGCCCATCGCGTCCAGCACCGGCCGGACCGCGCCGAAGTCCGCCTCCGCCGCTCCCACCATGAAGGTGAGGGTCCCGGCGGTCGCGCCCGGCACTCCTCCGGACACCGGCGCGTCGACCGCCCGGCCGCCGGCCCGCACGGCGAGGTCGTGCGCGGCCCGGGCGTCCGCGACGTCGATGGTGGAGCTGTCGACGAAGAGCGTGCCCGGACGGGCGGCGGGCAGCAACTCCTCGTAGGCGGCCAGGACGTGGCGACCGGCCGGCAGCATGGTGATCACCACGTCCGCACCGCCGGCGGCGTCGGCCGCGGACTCCGCCGGCCGGACACCGGCCGCCTCCGCCTGCCGCAGGGCCTCCGGCACGAGGTCGTAGCCGACGACCCGGTGCCCTGCCCTGGCCAGGTTGGCGGCCATCGGGCCGCCCATGTTGCCGAGTCCGACGAATCCGATGTCGTGGGTCACCAGCGCTCCAGGGGTTTCGTGGTGGCGAGGCCGAGTTCCCGCTCGCCGAGCTGGGCGAAGTAGCGTGCCACGGCGGCGGGGGCGACGGCGTCCAGCGTGGCCGGGCTCCAGCGCGGCGTGCGGTCCTTGTCGATCACCTGGGCACGGATGCCCTCGGCGAGGTCGGGTGTGTCGAGGGCGGCGCAGGAGGTGCGGTACTCCTGGTCGAGGACGGCCTCCAGCGGGCCGAGGGACCGGGCGCGGCGCAGCGCGGCGAGCGTCGCCTTCACCGCGGTGGGCGAGTTGGCGGTGATCCGGTCGGCGGCCTTCCCGGCCTCGGGCTCCCCGCTGTCGCGGAGCCGGCCGAGGATCTCCTCGACGGTGCCCGCCGCGTAGCAGCTGTCGATCCACTCGCGCTGCCGCTCCAGCGGGGCGGGCGGTGCGGGTGCGACGTGCCGGACGAGCGCCTCGTGCACGGGCAGTTCGGCGAGGTCGTCGAGGAGCGCGGGCAGCCGCTCGGTGGGGACGAAGTGGTCGGCCAGGCCGCAGAGCAGGGCGTCGCCGGCGCCGGCCGAGCCCGCGGTGAGGGCGAGGTGGGTGCCCAGCTCGCCGGGGGCCAGCGAGAGCAGGTAGGTGCCGCCGACGTCCGGCACGAAGCCGATGCCGGCCTCCGGCATCGCGACCCGGGTCGTCCCGGTGACGATCCGGACGCTGCCGTGGGCGGACACGCCGACTCCGCCGCCCATCACGATGCCGCTCATGACGGCGACGTACGGCTTCGGGTAGCGGGCGATCCTGGCGTTGAGCCGGTACTCGTCGCGCCAGAACTCCTCGACGGCCGCCGGATCACCGCCGGTGGCGGCGCGGTGGATGGCGACGATGTCGCCCCCGGCGCAGAAGGCGCGGTCGCCGGCGCCGGTGACGACGACGGTCTCGACCCGGTCGTCGCGCTCCCAGGTGTCCAGTGCGGCGTCGATCCGCCGCACCATGGCGTGGGTGAGGGCGTTCAGCGCGGCGGGCCGGTTGAGGACGATCAGGCCGGACCTGCCCTCCCGCTGGACGAGGACCTCGTCGACGGTGCGCCCGGACGCGGTGCTGCCGGCTGTGGTGCTGCCGGCCGCGGCGTGCCCGGCTGCGGCGTTACCGGCTGCGGTGTTGCCGGCCATCAGGCGGCTCCCGTCAGTCCGCGGGCGACGATGACGCGCATGATCTCGTTGGTCCCTTCCAGGATCTGGTGCACCCGCAGGTCGCGGACGATCTTCTCGATGCCGTACTCGGCGAGGTAGCCGTAGCCGCCGTGCAGTTGGAGTGCGGCGTTGGCGACCTCGAAGCCGGTGTCGGTGGCGTACCGCTTGGCCATCGCGCAGAGCTCCGGCGCCCGGGGGTCCCCCCGGTCCAGCGCCGCGGCGGCCCTCCAGAGCAGCGACCTGGCCGCCTCCAGCTCCGTCGCCATGTCGGCCAGCCGGAACTGCAGGGCCTGGGCGCGCAGCAGCCGGGCGCCGAACGCCTCCCGGTCCGAGAGGTGGCGGGTGGCCCGCTCCAACGCGTCCTGCGCGCCGCCGAGCGAGCACGCCGCGATGCCGATCCGGCCCCCGTTCAGCCCGTTCATGGCGATCCGGAAGCCCTCGCCCTCGGCCCCGAGGAGCCGGTCGGCGGGCAGCCGGACGCCGTCCAGGAGCACCTGCCGGGTCGGCTGGGCGTTCCAGCCCATCTTCCGCTCGTTCGGACCGAACGAGACGCCGGGGTCGTCCCGTTCGACGAGGAACGCGGAGATCCCGCCTGCGCCCGGGGCACCGGTGCGGGCCATCACGACGTAGACCTGCGAGGTTCCGGCGCCGGAGACGAACTGCTTGACGCCGTCGAGGACGTAGTGGTCGCCGTCGCGCCGGGCCCGGGTGGTCAGCGCGGCGGCGTCCGAGCCCGCGCCCGGCTCGGTGAGGCAGTAGCTGGCCAGGGCCTCCGTCGAGCAGAGTCCCGGCAGCAGTCGGGCACGCTGGCCCGGGCTGCCGTAGCGGTCGATCATCCACGCGACCATGTTGTGGATGGACAGGTACCCGGCGATCGACGGGCAGCCGGTCGCCAGCGCCTCGAAGACGAGCACGCCGTCCTGGCGGCCCAGCCCGGAGCCGCCCGACTCCTCCCGCACGTACACGCCGCCGAGGCCGAGGCCCGCGGCCTTGCGCAGCACGTCGACGGGGAAGTGCTTGGCCTGGTCCCACGCCACGGCGTGCGGGGCGAGGTGCTCGCGGGCGAAGTCGCCGGTGGCCTCGACGATCGCGAGCTGGTCGTCGGTCAGATGCGTGTGCACGGCGCGCCTCAGCCCATCGTCGGGATGGTGAAGCTCGCGCCCTCCTTGACCCCGGAGGGCCAGCGCGAGGTCACGGTCTTGGTGCGGGTGTAGAAGCGGATCGAGTCCGGGCCGTGCTGGTTGAGGTCACCGAAGCCGGACCGCTTCCAGCCCCCGAAGGTGTGGTACGCGACCGGCACCGGGATCGGCACGTTGACGCCGATCATGCCCGTGTTGACGCGGCGGGTGAAGTCGCGGGCGGTGTCGCCGTCCCGGGTGAAGATCGACACCCCGTTGCCGAACTCGTGCTCGCTCGGCAGGCGCAGCGCCTCGGCGTAGTCCGCCGCGCGGACCACGCACAGGACCGGGCCGAAGATCTCCTCGCGGTAGATCCGCATCGCGGGGGTGACGCGGTCGAAGAGCGTGGCGCCCAGGAAGTAGCCGCCCTCGTACCCCGGCACGGTCAGGTCGCGGCCGTCGACGACCAGTTCGGCGCCCTCCCGGACACCGAGGTCGAGGAAGCCGCGGACCCGGTCCAGCGCGTCGCGGCCGACGAGCGGCCCGAAGTCGGCCTCGGGGTCGTCGGAGGCGCCGACCTTGAGTGCGGCGATCCGCTCGGTGAGCTTGGCGACGAGGGCGTCCGCGGTCTCCTCGCCCACCGGCACGGCGACCGAGACGGCCATGCAGCGCTCGCCGGCGGAGCCGTAGCCGGCGCCGATCAGGGCGTCCGCGGCCTGGTCGAGGTCGGCGTCCGGCATCACGATCATGTGGTTCTTGGCGCCGCCGAAGCACTGGGCGCGCTTCCCGTGGGCGGCGGCCGTCGCGTACACGTACTGGGCGATCGGGGTGGATCCCACGAACCCGAGCGCCTGGACCCGGGGGTCCTCCAGCAGCGTGTCCACGGCCTCCTTGCCCCCGTTGACGACGTTCAGGACGCCCGGCGGCAGGCCCGCCTCCAGGAACAGTTCGGCCAGCCGCAGCGGCACGGACGGGTCCCGCTCGGAGGGCTTGAGGATGAAGGCGTTGCCGCAGGCCAGGGCGGGCGCCGCCTTCCACAGCGGGATCATCGCCGGGAAGTTGAACGGGGTGATGCCGGCGACCACGCCGAGCGGCTGGCGCATCGAGTACACGTCGATGCCGGTGCCGGCGCTGTCGGTGAACTCGCCCTTCAGCAGGTGCGGGATGCCCGCCGCGAACTCCACCACCTCCAGCCCGCGCTGGAGGTCGCCGTGGGCGTCGGCGACGGTCTTGCCGTGCTCGGCCGAGAGCAGGCGGGCCAGCGGCTCGCGTTCGGCCTCGACGAGCTGGAGGAAGCGCAGCAGTACGCGGGCGCGGCGCTGGGGGTTCCAGGCGGCCCACTCGGACTGGGCGCGCTCGGCGTCGGCGATCGCCGCCCCGGTCTCGGCGCGGCTCGCGAGCGGGACCCGGGCCTGGACCGTGCCGGTGTTCGGGTCGTAGACGTCGCCGAAGTCCCCGGAGGTCCCGGGGACGTGCTTGCCGCCGATGAAGTGGGTGAGTTCACGGACCATCACAGACCTGCTCTCGTCAGGGTGTCGGGAAGATCCGAGGGAAGGGCGCACGACGGACGCCCGCGCCGCGCTCGGGTGAGCGCGCGCGTCGGGCCGTCGCCGGGCGCGGCGAGCCGTCAGGGAGACGGGTGTGCCGCAGCCGTCGCAGGATCACCAGGGTCGGGAAGGGCGCGGACCGGTGCCATGCGTGTTTGCTCCATCCTCGTGGACAACACGGAACACCCGCAGTCGGTATCCTGACTTCCGGATCAGCGCGCGTCGCCCGGCCTTCCCGGCTGGCTGCCAGTGGCTGGTACTGCGGCGACGCACTCCCCGGTCACAGTGGCGGGACCGTGCCGGATTCACACCGGCTTCCCTGCACTGCGGGCCTTGTCCACGACCATATAGTTGGACGTCCTAGTAAGTCCAGGGCATCCCTCGCCGCCGCCGTCCGTTCCGCGACCTCCTCCGGCGCGGCGACGTGGTTGTGGTCCACGTGGAAGAAGTCCCGCGCCTCGTCGTCCGGTTGGGCCGGTCGCAGCACCGGACCGGCGCCGGAGTCGCCGAGCTCCGCAACCCTCGTGACGGCCTCGCGGTAGCTGCCGTGCAGGGCGATCCTCCGCCCGGCGGGACGTGCCGCGGGAGCAGCTCTCTCCGCCGGTGCCTGCGGAGCCCCCACCGAAGGCATCCGCAGGAGGGCAGGGATTCGACGCCCGGCACCTACCCGCCGCGCCGCGGCGAGGCCGCGGCCGGCTGCGCGCCCCGGCGGCGCAGGGCCGCCTCCACCCGGACGGCGTCCGCCGTGGCCTGCACCTCGTGCACCCGCACCGCCCACGCGCCCTGGGCTGCGGCCAGCACGCCGACGGCCGCCGTGGCGGCGTCGCGCTCCCGCGCGGGGCGGGGCGCACCGGTTCCGGGATCCGCCAGCAGCTCCCCCAGGAACCGCTTCCGCGAGGCCGCCACCAGGAGCGGGCGGCCCAGCACGCCCCAGGCGTCCAGCGCCGCGAGCAGCGCCCAGTCGTCCTCCCGGCGCTTCGCGAACCCGAGCCCCGGATCCACGATCACACGGGACGGGTCGACGCCGGCCGCCACCACCGCGTCGAGCTGTCGCCCCACCTCACCGATCACCTCGGCGACCACGTCGTCGTAGTGGGCCAGTTCGTCCATCCGCCCGGACTGGCCGCGCCAGTGCATCACCACGAACGGCACACCCGTCCGGGCGACCACCGACGCCATCGCGGGGTCGGCCCGCCCTCCGCTGACGTCGTTGACGAGCCGGGCCCCGGCGTCCACCGCCGCCTCGGCCACGGAGGCCCGCATGGTGTCCACGCTCACCAGCACACCGGCGGCGGAGAGGGCGCGGATCACCGGCAGGACCCGCCGCAGTTCCTCCTCCTCCGGCACCCGCTCGGCGCCGGGCCGGGTCGACTCTCCGCCGACGTCGACCAGGTCCGCCCCGTGCGCGGCCAGCATCAGGCCCCGGTCGACCGCCCGGCCCGGGTCCGACCAGCGCCCCCCGTCCGAGAACGAGTCCGGTGTCACGTTCACGATTCCCATCACCGCACACCGGTCCCAGTCGGGTATTCCCGGAAGCCCGTACGAACGTCTCTCCATGCGCCTATGGTGCCCTTCTGCGAGGCCGCGCCGGACTTGTTCCCGACGGGCCGGGAATCCGTGGGGAACCGTCGGTGGAAAACACCGGAACAGGCCCCTCCGGACGTATGCGTGAGAAATCTCGTATCACAGGATGGACGGACGCGTGTGCGATCCCACCGCGCTGGATAGCCTCCTCCCATGACACTCGGAATCCCTTCCCGACGAACCGATCACGCGGCATCCGTCCGCGAACTCCTGGCCACCGGTCGGCGTTCCTTTTCCTTCGAGTTCATGCCGCCGCGCAGCGCCGCGGCGGAGGCCGGCCTGTGGAACGCGATCCGCAGGCTGGAGGCTCTGGCACCCACCTTCGTGTCGGTGACGTACGGCGCCGGCGGGTCCACCCGGGAGCGCACGGTGAACGTCACCGGGCGCATCGCGCAGGAGACCACCCTGACGCCGACGGCCCACCTGACGGCCGTCGGCCACAGCGTCGCGGAGCTGCGGAACATCCTCGGGCACTACGCCGACCAGGGGGTCCGCAACATCCTGGCCCTGCGGGGCGATCCGCCCGGCGACCCGCTCGGCCCCTGGGTCCGCCACCCCGCAGGCGTGGCGTACGCCGCCGACCTGGTGCGGCTGATCAAGGAGTCCGGCGACTTCTGCGTGGGTGTCGCGGCCTTCCCGGAAATGCACCCCCGCTCCCCGGACTGGGATTCCGAGATCCGTTTCTTCATCGAGAAATGCCGAGCCGGCGCCGACTATGCGATCACCCAGATGTTCTTCGACGTGGAGAAGTACCTAAGATTCCGGGACCGCCTCCTGAAGGCCGGGTGTTCCGTTCCGATCATTCCGGAGATCATGCCGGTGACCACGATCCGGTCACTCGAACGCATTCCCACCCTCAGCACCGCGGCCATTCCGGCGCACCTCGCCGAGCGGATGATCGGCGAGGTGCACGATCCCGCGGCGGTGCGCGCCGTCGGAATCGAGTACGCCACCGAAATGTGCCGCCGCCTCCTGGCCGAGGGCGCCCCCGGCCTGCATTTCATGACCATGAACTTCTCCACGGTCACGACGGAGATCTACCAGAACCTCGGCCTGCCCGAATCCGGCTGAGGGACACCGCCGGGGGCGGGCGCGGCCGGAATGCCGCGCCCGCCCCCGGCCTCCCCGCCCTGCTCAGCCGGCCAGGTCGTCCCGCAGGCGACGGGCGGCGGTGACCAGGCTCTCCAGCGAGGCCCGGGTCTCGGTCCAACCGCGGGTCTTCAGTCCGCAGTCGGGGTTGACCCAGAGCCGCTCGGCCGGAATCGCCGCGAGCCCGGCACGCAGCAGTTCCACCGCCTCGTCGGCGCTCGGCACACGCGGGGAGTGGATGTCCCACACGCCCGGTCCGACCTCGCGCGGGTAGCCGGCCGCGGCCAGCTCACCGGCGACCTCCATGTGCGAACGGGCCGCCTCCAGCGAGATCACGTCGGCGTCCAGCTCGTCGATGGCCGTCATGATCGCGCCGAACTCGGCGTAGCACATGTGCGTGTGGATCTGGGTGTCGACCCGCACGCCCGAGGTCGCGAGACGGAAGGCGACCGTGGCCCAGTCCAGGTAGGCCGGGCGGTCGGCGGAGCGCAGCGGGAGCGTCTCGCGCAGCGCCGGTTCGTCGACCTGCACGACGACCGCGCCGGCGGCCTCCAGGTCGGTGACCTCGTCGCGCAGGGCGAGGGCGACCTGGAAGGCCGTGTCGGCGAGCGGCTGGTCGTCCCGGACGAAGGACCAGGCGAGCATGGTGACCGGCCCGGTGAGCATGCCCTTCACCGGACGGTCCGTCAGGTCCTGCGCGTAGCGGAACCAGTCGACGGTCATCGGGTGCGGGCGCGAGATGTCACCGGCCAGCACCGGCGGGCGGACGTACCGGGTGCCGTAGGACTGCACCCAGCCGTGCCGGGTGGCGAGGTAGCCGGTGAGCTGCTCGGCGAAGTACTGGACCATGTCGTTGCGCTCGGGCTCGCCGTGCACCAGGACGTCCAGGCCGGCCTTCTCCTGGAAGGCGATCACCTCCCGCACCTCGGTCCGGATGCGCTCCCGGTACGCGGCCGAGTCGATCCGCCCGGCGGTGAGGTCGGCCCGGGCCACCCGCAGTTCGGAGGTCTGCGGGAACGAACCGATCGTGGTGGTCGGCAGCAGCGGCAGGCCGAGGCGGGTGCGCTGGGCCTCGGCGCGCTCCGGGTAGGCCTGGGCCCGGCGGGCGTCCGCCTCGGTGACGGCCGCGGTGCGGGCCCGCACGGCGGGGTCACGGGTGATCGGGGAGTTGGCGCGGGACGCCAGGTCGGCGCGGTTGGCGGCGAGTTCGGCGGTGATCGCGCCGGTGCCCTCGCGCAGGCCGCGGGCGAGCAGGGCGACCTCGTTGGCCTTCTGCCGCGCGAAGGCGAGCCACCGGGCGATCTGCGGGTCGAGGTCGCGCTCGGCGGCGGCGTCCAGCGGGACGTGCAGCAGCGAGCACGACGGGGCCACGTCGACGGTGCCGGCCAGCCCGAGCAGGGTGGCCAGGGTGGAGAGCGACTTCTCCAGGTCGTTGATCCAGATGTTGCGGCCGTCCACCACACCGGCGACCAGCCGCTTGCCCGGCAGACCGCCCGCGGCGGCCAGGTCGCCCAGGTTGGCGGCGGCCGGGCCGGTGAAGTCCAGGGCGAGGCCGTCGATCGGGGCCCTGGCCAGCACGGGCAGCGCGGCGCCCAGGCGGTCGAAGTAGCTCGCGACCAGCAGCTTGGGCCGGTCGGTGAGGGCACCGAGGTCGCGGTAGGCGCGCGCGGTGGCGTTCAGTTCCGCGGGGGTGCGGTCCTGGACGAGCGCCGGCTCGTCCAACTGGACCCAGGCGGCGCCGGCCTCGTGCAGGTCGGCGAGGAGGGCGGCGTAGACGGGCAGCAGCCGGTCGAGCAGGGTGAGCGGCTGGAAGTCCTCGGGGACGCCCGGGGCGGGCTTGGCGAGGAGCAGGTACGTGACCGGGCCGACCAGCACCGGACGGGCGCTGTGGCCGAGGTCCAGGGCCTCGCGCAACTCCGCGACCGCCTTGGCGGAGTTCGCGGTGAAGACGGTGTCGGGGCCGAGTTCGGGCACCAGGTAGTGGTAGTTGGTGTCGAACCACTTGGTCATCTCCAGCGGCGCGACGTCCTGGGTGCCGCGCGCCATGGCGAAGTAGCCGTCCAGCGGGTCGGCCTCGACCGCCGCCCGGTGACGCGGCGGGATCGCGCCGACGGCGACCGTGGTGTCCAGTACGTGGTCGTAGAGCGAGAAGTCGCCGGTGGGCACCTCCTGGACGCCCGCCCCGGCGAGCCTGCTCCAGTTCTCCAGACGCAGGTCGGCGGCGGTGGCCAGCAGGGCGTCGGCGCTCACGGCGCCCTTCCAGTACCCCTCGATCGCCTTCTTGAGCTCACGGCCACCGCCCTGGCGGGGGTATCCGTACACGGTGGCCAGGGTTGCCGCGGCTGCGGACTTCGCTGTCAAGGGACTCTCCTTCGCGAGCCTGTCTGTGGCCCCGGTGACGGGACGGAGGCGCGAAGGGGTGACGAACCGGGCGGGACCGCGTGCGCACGAGAAGCGCCGGATCCGCCTGGTATGTACGCCGACCCGCCCACGAGGTCACCGGGATGTCCGCGCGCGAACGGGTCGCGTGCGGGCAACGGGCAGGTCTTCGGACTCGTGGACACGCCCGCCCGAAAGGGCGGACACCTACTGGCCGTCGCTTCCCAGACCCGACCGGGCCCAGTGCGTATGACGGCGGTCGTTCCCACTCACCGCTGCGGGGCAGTCCCGGATTCCCACCGGGTTCCCTCTTACGACGCGCCTGCCTGGTGGGCAGGGCGAACCAGCTGCCCGCCCAGCTTAGGGCGAATCCGGTACCGGGAGAACACAAGGACACCAGGAGGTCCACATCCTGAGACGCCGCCAGGGCCCCGGACGGGCGGCGGAGGGCCGGACGGGACAGGACAGGACCGGCCGGTGCGGGTGCCGGCCCGCCGTCCCGGAACCCCGCGCCCCGGCCGTGCCGCTACTCGTCGGAGAGCACGAAGGTCCGACCGCACCCGGGCGTGGACCGCAGGTGACCGGGCACGGGTCCCCGGACGCGGCCGGCCCGGTCGCGCTCGGCGCCCAGCACGACGGCCGCGTGGACGGCGCGGGCGGCGCGGGATCCCCAGCGGGACCGGGGGCCGCCGAACGGCTCCGCCTCCCGGCCGGGACCGGTCCGCCGCACCGCCACGCAGACCGCGTCCGACGGCGTCCCCGAGCAGTCGTACCCGGCTTCGAGCAGCGCCTGGACCTTGGCCTCCGTCACGGTGGCCACGAGGTTGACGGCGGCCGCGTCCGAGAGGGCCACCGGAACGGCGACCACGATGTTGATCGTGCCGGGAACGAGCGCGTCGCCGGGGGCAGCGCCGTCGGCGGGCGCCGACGCCCAGGTCGGCACACCGACTCCGGTCGTCACCACCGCGGTGACGCCGTGGTCGCGGGCCCAGGTGAAGGCGTCCACCCGGGCGGCGGTCATCAGCCCGACGCCCGGACCCCGCAGCCCCAGGTCCTCCGCCAGCTCGGCCAGGTGCCGGTCCGGGTCCGTCCTGCCGTACCCGGCCCGGACCTGGGCGTTGACCAGCCACTCCCGCTCGCCCAGGCCGCCGCCCAGCACGGCGCTGCTGAGCATCCGCCAGCCGGGTCCGGCCCGCCACACCAGGAGATGGCGGCACTCACCGTCCTCCGGGCGGCCGGACCGCTCGATCACCACGGGGTCGCCGAAGACCCCGTCGTCCACTCCGGGAGGGCCCGCCTGCTGCTGCGGGATTGCCATGAACGATCCACCTTCGGGCACGTGGGTGAGCGGCCGACCGGCCAGGCGATCAATCCTAGGCACAGGGCGACGCCCCGCGGATCGACGGAGCACCCGGCGGACGCCGGACCCCGTGCCGGGCGAGCGGGCACGGGGTCCGGCGGTCGGTGCGCCGGTGCCGGTCGTGCGACCGACGCGGTCGGTTCGGCCGGGGTGCGCCGGGGTGCGGTCAGCCGTTGGCGGGGGGCGTACCGCCGAGGGCGAGGGCGTCGGCGGCGATCAGCCGGGCCCGGTCGGCGGGGACGGTCCGGCCGGACTGGTTCTCGGCCCACCGGGCGAGCGGCCCGTACTGGCCCTGGCCGAGCATCACGGTCAGGGTGGCGACGGCGTTGCGGTCCGCCCCCGAGGTGAGGACCAGCGAGGCCAGACCGGTCGGCGTGGCCGCGACGGTGAACTCGGCCGTCGTCTCGGCCCGCCCGCCGGGGCCGGTCGCCTCCGCCCGCAGGGTGTGCCGACCGAGCGCGAGCGCCGCGGTGTCGAGCGCGGTGCCCGGTGTGAGCTCGGCACCGTCCAGGGTCAGCCGAACGGAGTCGGCGCCGCGCGTCTGCACCGCGGTGACCGGCTGCTGGGCACGGTCCAGGGTGGCCCCGGCCGCCGGGGAGGTGATCGCCACGGTGGGTGCGGCGGGCGGCGCGACGGCGCCGGCCTGCTGCCAGGCGGAGTTCCAGCCGGCGAGCTCCGCCGGACGGTTGGTGATGATGCCGTCGACGCCGGCAGCCTCCAGCGCCTTCCACCGGGCGGCCGCGTCGACCGTCCAGACGTTGACCGCGACGCCGGCCGCGTGCAGGTCCTTCACCACGCCGAGCCGGGCGGAGACGGCGCCGTCCGAGGGGTTGTAGGCGGCCAGGCCGAGCTCCCTGGAGATCGCCACCGGGTCGGCGTCGAGGGTGCTGCGCAGCAGGCCGAGCGGCAGCTCCGGTGCCAGCTCGCGGGTGTGCCGCAGGGCGTCCACCTCGAAGCTCTGGACGAAGACGCGGCCCGCCATCCCGTGGTCGCGCACCTCCTTGACGATCCGGGCGACCTCGTCGCGGCTGTGCCGGCCCTTGATCTCCAGCAACAGGTTGCCGCCACGGGTGCGCAGATCCTCCAACTGCGCCGCGAGCGTGGGCACCCGGGCACCCGCGTAGGCCGGGCCGAACCGGGAACCGGCGTCCAGCGCGTCCAGTTGGGCGGAGGTCAGGTCGCGGATCCGCCCCTGGCCGTCGGTGGTGCGGTCCACCGTGTCGTCGTGGAGGATGTACGGCACGCCGTCCTTGCTGGGCTGGACGTCGTTCTCGATCCACTCGGCGCCACCGCGCCGGGCGACCTCGTCCGAGACCAGGGTGTTCTCCGGTGCCGCGGCGGAGGCGCCGCGGTGGGCGAAGACGGTGAGCGGGGAGCCCGCCGGCCGGAGCAGGCCGCCCGGGGCGAGCGCGGTCACCCTGAGGTCGTCGAACGACACCTTCGCGCCGTTGACGACGAGCGCCTGGCCGCCGTCGGCGCTGCGGGCGACCTGGGTGGTGCGGGCGGCCTCCCGGCCGTCGAAGATCCAGCGGGCGGTGGTGCCGTGCACCTCGACGGCGATCCGCACGTCGCGGCCGGTGCCGGCGGCGACCGGGGCGGCGGCGGTGTCGGTGACGAGCCAGCTGTTGGCGGTGGTCCGCCGGGCGAACTCCAGGCCGTTGGCGGCGGTGGTGCCGGTCCGCACGGTGGCGATCGACCACGGCGTGGCACCGCTCGCCGGGACGTCCAGGCCGAGCGCCGCCCAGCGGGCGTTGTCCACGACGGACTCGAAGCGGGCGGTCGCCTCGATGCGGAAGTCGTCGAGGTGGCGGCCGAAGGTGATCCGGCTCTGCTGGCCGGAGTTGGCGGAGGTACCGACCAGCCGGCCGTTCGCCACCTTCCAGTCGCCCTCCACGGCGGTCCAGCCGGCGGGGAGGGAGGTGCCGGAGAAGCTCTCGGTCACCACGACGTCACCGGGGGCGGAGGCCGCGGCGGCAGCGGCGAGGCCGGGGGACCCGGCGGGGTCGTCGGGGGACCCGGGGCCGGACGCGGCGGAGCCGGAGGTGGCGGCGGGCGGCTCGGCGGAGGCGGCGGGCGGGGCGCTCAGTGCGACGGTGCCCAGGCCCAGCGCGGACGCGACGAGGGCGGCGAGCACGGCGGTGTGCCGGCCCGCGCTCGACCGGAGGTCGCGCCGGTCGTCGGCCGAGGTGCCGGGGCGGTTGCCCGGGCGGCCGCCGGGGCGGTTGCCGGGACGGACGGCGGGTGACGTGGCGGACGGGCTGCCGGAGCTGACGTGGTGACTCTGTGTCATGCCCGGCACGCTAGGGGACGCTCCCCGAACCGGAAGCCACTTCCCCGGGAACCGTTCGTGACCATTGCGAAACTCCACGCCGCACGGCCGTACCTCACCGAACCCGCCGACCGGACCGGCGCGTTGTCCTCGCCGAGTCCTCGGTCCCGCCCCGGCGGTAGCGGGTCCGCGGCGTGCTCCCGGACGGCGGGGGCGAGCGCGGCGACGCGCCGTCGGGCACCGTCCGCACGCCTCAGACGAAGGACCGGGTCGCCGTGATGCCGCCGTCGACGGGGAGCGTCACCCCGGTCACGTACGAGGACCGGTCGCTGAGCAGCCAGGCCGCGGCCTGGGCGACCTCGGTGGCGCTCGCCGGGCGGCCGAGCGGGGTGAAGCGGGCGACGGCCTCGCCGAAGGCCGGCCCGGCGGTGAACAGCGGTTCGGCGGACGGCGTCCGGACCACCCCGGGCGCGATCGCGTTGGTCCGGACGCCGTGCCGGGCGTAGTCGGTGGTGGCCGCCTTCACCAGACCGGCGAGCCCGTGCTTGGCCGCCTGCTGGGTGCCGTCCCCGAACCCGCCCACCAGGCCGCCGACCCCGCTGCACAGCACGATCGAGCCGCCCCGCCCGCCCGCGAGCATCGCCCGGAGCTGGGCCCGCAGGCAGAGCCACGTGCCGCGGAGGTTGACGGCGTGGACGGCGTCCCAGTCCTCCTCGGTCCGCTCGGCGAGCGGGGCGGGCATCGGGCCCGAGCCCGCGTTGTCGAAGGCGGCGTCGAGCCGGCCGAAGGAGTCCAGCGCGACCTGTACCGTCCGCTCGGCCCCTTCGGCCGTGGAGATGTCCGCGGCGACGGCCACCGCGTCGGCGCCGCGCGCCCGCAGCCGGGCCGCCAGCGCCTCGACCTCGGGACCGGTGCGGGCGGCCAGGACGAGCAACGCGCCCTCCGCCGCGAACAGTTCGGCGGCTGCCGCGCCGATGCCCCGGCCCGCGCCGGTGATGATCGTGACCTTGCGGTCGAGAAGTCCCATGCCGGGAGCATCCCTCGACGGGACGGGCGGCGGCAGCGGCCGGATCGTCCTGGGCCCGGGAGCCTGGGTCTGCCGGGTCCTGGATACGGCTGCCGGGCTGTGGCAGCGTGGGACCATGCCCGACACTCCGTTCAGCGCGTTCCTGCGGGCCCGCCGCCAGGGCCTGGATCCCTCCGACGCCGGGCTGCCGGTCGGACCGCGCCGCCGCACGCCGGGCCTGCGCCGGGAGGAGGTCGCCGTCCGGGCGGGCATCTCGACGGACTACTACGCCAGGCTGGAGCAGGGCCGCCAGCGGCTGCCGACCGGCCCGGTGCTGGACGGCATCGCCGCGGCCCTGCTGCTCACCGAACCCGAACGGGACCACCTGCACCGGCTGGCCCACCGACGGTCCGCGCCGTCGACCGCCGCCGTGAACGGCCCGGCGACCGTCGACGCGACCGCCCGGAGCCTGCTCGCCTCCCTCGACCGCTCGCCCGCCTTCGTCACCGGGCCCCGGTTCGACCTGCTCGCCTGGAATCCCTGCGCCGCCGCGCTGATGGCCGATCCGGCCTCCCGGCCCGCCCTCGAACGCAACCTGCTCTGGCAGGTGTTCTGCTGCCCGCACGGCGCCGCCCAACGGGCCAACCACGCCCCCACCGGCTCCATCGGCGCGGACCTGGTCGCCGGGCTGCGCGCCCAGCACGCGGACCGCCCGGACGACCGCGAGCTGACGGCCCTGGTCACCCGGCTCTCCGCCCGCAGTCCGCAGTTCGCCGCCCTGTGGGCCCGCCACCGGGCCGCCCCGCCCCGCCAGGGCCGCCTCGCGCTGCGCCACCCCGCACTGGACACCGGCGTGCTCGACTACACCGCCCTCGCCCTCCCCGCGAGCGGCCACCACCTCTTCGTCTACCTCCCGCCCGCCGGCCGCCGCACCCCGGACCCCTTCCGCCGTCTGAACCCGGCGGCCTCCCGCTAGCGCCCGCGCCCGGGCGCCGAGCGAGCGGCGGGCGGACGTCAGACGCCGGACGACGGGGAGGCGGGCCACGGGACGGCGGTCTCGGCCTCGGCCTCGTAGTCGACGCCGGGAACGTCCCAGCCGTAGAGCCGGCCGACCTGGTCACGGAACCAGCCGGTGTCCGCACGGGTGTCCATGGTCTCGGCGTCGATCCTGTCCCACATGGCGCGGACGGCGGTCTGGACCCGGGGGTTCATCTCCCAGTCGTCCAGCCGGATGCGGTCCTGGTCGTCCAGGTCGGGCTCGGCGTCGCCGGAGAGGCGGTTCCACAGCTCCGCGGCCTGGTCGACGGTGGTCTGCCAGCCGTCACCGGTGACGCGGTGGAGGATGCTGGTGTAGAGCGCGATGCTCGGGATCGCGGTGGAGGCCTGGGTGACGGCCGCGCCGGCGACGACGGTGTAGGCGTGACCCGCGCCGTCGAGACGGGTGTTGAGGGTTCGGGCGGTGTCCTCCAGGTGCTGCTTGGCGGCGCCGATGGTCCCGGCCCGGTAGACGGGGGCCGTGATGTCCGACCCGACGTACGAGAGCGCGACGGTCCGGAAGCCGTCGGCCAGCAGGCCCCTGGACTGCAGGGCGTCGACCCACAGCTGCCAGTCGGCGCCGCCCATGACCTGCACGGTCGCGTCGCGCTCGGCCTCGTCGGCGATCTGGAGGTGCAGCTCGCCGATCCGCGGGGTGCCGTCCTCGAACACGAGCGTCTTGGCCCGGTAGTCGCTGCCGAGCGGCTTGATGACGGAGTGGTGGACCTCGCCGGTCACCGGGTCGGTGCGACGCGGGGCCGCGACGCTGTAGATGAGCAGGTCGACCTTGCCGAAGCGGGCGGCGATCCGGTCGGCGGCCTCCTCCTTGACCCCGTCGGAGAACGCGTCGCCGTTGAGGAAGGTGAAGTCGGCGCCGGCCTCGGCCGCGAGTTCGGCCGTCCGGGCGGTGCGGTACCAGCCCGCGCCGGCGGTACGGCGCTCGGTCGCGGGGGCCTCGAAGGCGATGCCGAGTCCGCGCATCCGGTGGGCGCGCAGGCCGACCAGGGTCGCGGCCAGCCCGTACCCGGCGCTGGAGCCGATGACGAGGGCGACCGGCCCGGGACGGTCGTCGGCAGGCTCCGGAATCTGCTGCCACAGGTGGTCGACCACCGTCCTGCAGCCGGTCGGGTGGCTGTTGACGTAGAGGTACCCGCGGTTGCCGGGCTTGATCGTGCGGAGGGTCACTCGTGGGGTCCTTCGGGTGCGGGACGCGGTCGCCGCGGCAGGAACACCTGCGCGCACGGCGGACGTCGGCGACGGTTTCCGGCTGGCCGGTGGCCGGCGTCGTCGGGACGACGACGCCGAACGTGCCCTCCGGGGCGGTGACCGGGCGGGGCCGTCCGTTCCCCCGGGGGCTCGCTCCGGTCGGGCCCTGCTCACATCCTGGGCGAGCCCGGCCCGGCCCGTGATGGTGATCTTCACCAGAAGTGCCCGCGGATTCTTGTCGGTGTGCCATCCGTTCGCCCCGCCGCCCTCCCCCGTCCTCGACCGGGCCGGGGCCGCCGCAAGCGGCACCGCCGGATGGCCCCGTCGACAAAATATGCAGACCGGTCTATTGTTTCCGCATGGGAGTCAAAGGCGAGGAGACCCGCGCCCGGCTGATCGCCGGCACCCGCGGCCTGATCGAGGCACAGGGCTACTTCGGCACCGGCCTCAACCAGATCGTGACGGAGAGCGGCGCGCCGCGCGGATCGCTCTACTTCCACTTCCCGGAGGGCAAGGACCAGCTGGTGACCGCCGCCCTGATCCAGGCCGGCCAGGAGGTCGAGGAGCTGCTCACCTCGCTCGCCCGCGAGGGCTCCGACGCGGCGACCGTCGTCGCCGGGCTGGCGCGGGCCTTCGCCGACCGTCTCGCCAGGTCCGAGTACACCAAGGGCTGCCCGATCGCCACCGTCGGACTGGAGATCGCCGGCAGCAACGAGGCGCTCCGCCAGGTCTGCGTCGAGGTGTACGCGAGCTGGCAGCGCGTCCTGACCGAGCGTCTGACCGCCGAGGGGTTCGGCCCCACCGAGGCGGACGTCGCCGCAGGCCAGGCGCTCGCCCTGCTGGAGGGTGCGGTCCTGCTGGCCCGCGTCCGCCGCTCCCCCGAACCGCTGACCGCCGCGACGCACGCCGTCCGCCACCTGCTCGACGCGAACGCCCCGCAGGCCACCCGCGAAAGCCCGGCCTCGCAGCGGACCGGCTGAGTACGGGTGGGCGCCGGCCTCGGCGCCCACCCGTCCCCGGCGACAGATCCCCGCCGCGCACCCGGACGCACCCCCGGGCGCGGTTCGCCCTCCACCACCACAGACCGGCCCGTGACCGCGAGCCCCGTCCAGGGCTCCCGCCTTCCGGCACCTTCGCACTCGCGCCGCATCCGTGCCCAAAAAATATGCAGACCGGTCTACAGAATCAGGTCGACCGGACCACCGAAGAGGAGAGCACCATGACCACCACGCCCCGCCCGCAGCCCCGGCAGCCGGACGCCCTCCCGGCCGACCGGCCACCGCCGCACACCCTGGTGCTGGGCGCCACCGGCTTCCTCGGCCGCTGGCTGCTCCTCGAACTCCTGGGCCGGGGAGAGCCGGTGGCCGCCGGCGTCCGCACCGGCCCCGGCTCACCGCGTGACCGCGAACTCCGCGCCTGGCTGCGGGCGCACGGCGCCGACGACGGCGCCCTCACCACCGTCACCGCCGACCTCACCCGCCCCGGACTCGGGCTGTCGCCCGCCGACGACGCCCGGCTCGCCGCCGTCCGTGACGTCCACAACCTCGCCGCCCTCTACCGCTTCGGCCTCGGCCGTGCCGAGGCGCACGCCGCCAACGTGGAGGGCGCACTCACCGCACTCCACTGGGCGGCGGGCCGGCCGCGGCTCCGGCGCCTGGTCCACCTCTCCGGGTACCGGGTCGGCCGCGGCAGCGCGCCCCGCCACCCCCTCCCGCCCGCCGAGACCGACACCCTCTACGCCCGGCTCGGGGCGTACGAGGCGTCCAAGCACCTCGGCGACGCCGCCGTCCGCGTCACGGCCGCCGAGCTCGGCGTTCCGCTCACCACGGTGAACCCCAGCAGCGTGATCGGACACTCGGAGACCGGCGAGGCCGGGCAGTACCTGGGCCTGGCGGACCTGGTCCGCCGGCTCTGGTCCGGCCGCCTCCCCCTGCTGCCCGGGACGGCCCGGACCTTCCTCCCGGTGGTCGCGATCGACCACCTGGCCCGATTCCTCGCCGTCGTCCCGGAGTTCGACGACGGACCGGCCCACTCCCACACCGTCCTCGACCCCGCCACCCCACCGCTGCCCGAACTGATCGCCCTGATCGCCCGGCACCTGGACGTCCCGGCGCCCCGGGGGCTCGTCCCGGTCGGCCTGGTACGGCGACTGCCCCGTGCCCTCACCGGCGCCGACCCGGAGACCCTGTCCTTCCTCGTCGGGGACGGCTACGACACCGCCTCCGCCGACCGGCTCGCCCGGGCTGCCGGACTCCACCACCCCCCGGTGGACGACCTGTTGCGCCGCTGGGCCGACCGCCTGGTCGCCGACGGCTTCGGGGCCGCACCCACCGGCCACGGCCCCGGCGGCCCGGCGGGCGGGTTCGCGGACGTCGCCGGCGGACGCACCTACCTCGACGGCGACCGCCGGACACCGCGCTACGTCCTGCTCCCCGGGCCGGGCGCGGACACCGCCGCCTGGACGGGCGCCACCGGCCGGCTCGACGCCCCCGCACTCACCGCCGACCTCCCCGGGCTCGGCCGCTCCGCCCCCACGGCCGCCCCCGACGCCGACTGGCTCGCGGCCCTGCTCGACCCGGTCCGCTCACGCCCCGTGCTGGTGACCCACGCCGCCGTCGCCGCACCGGCGTTGCGCTACGCCGCCGCCCACCCCGACCGCGTCGGCGGCCTGCTCGTGGTGACCGCCGACGCCACCGGCCCCGACCGCCCCGGCGGTACCGACCGGTCCGGAGGCGCCGCTCCTGCCGCCGCACCCGCGTTCCACCGTCCCGGCGCCGCCCGCCGTGCGGCCCGACGCCTCCGCGAGGCCCGACGGCGCTCCCGCCGGGCGGAGTTGAGCGGGCTGATCGACGCCTGCCCCGTCCCCGTCCGGCTCGTCGCACCCGGGGCGCCGACGTCCCGGACGGCGGCCCCGCACACCGGCGGTGACCCTTCGGACCTCGCCAGGGCGGCCTCGGCCTGGTCGTAGCGCCGCCCGGCCCCGCCGGCCCGCACTCGCCGCCGCCCCGCTCCCGCCCGGTCGCCCGGATCGTCCGGGCGGTCGGCCGGACCGCCCGCCCGACCGTGCACACCTGCCTACGCGTACGGGGTGCGCGCCACACGTGTGGTGCCGGTCCGGCCGGTCGCCGTCCTGGCAGGATGGCGGCATGGAACACGTACGGGGAATTGGCGGATACTTCCTGCGGGCCGCGGACCCGGCGGCCCTCAACGCCTGGTACCGCGACCACCTGGGCCTGGACGCCGACGCGCACGGCCTGTGGCATCAGGAAACCGGGCCGACGGTGTTCGCGACGTTCGAGTCCGGGACCGACTACTTCGGGTCCCGCGGCCAGCAGACCATGCTCAACTTCCGCGTCCGCGACCTGGACGCGATGCTCGCGCAGTTGCGCGCCGGAGGGGCGGACGTGGCCGAGGAGACCCAGGACATGGAGGGTGTCGGTCGATTCGGCTGGGTCACCGATCCCGAGGGCAACCGGGTCGAACTGTGGCAGCCCGCCTGAGGACCCGCGTCCGGGCCCCGGGCCGTCGCGCCGTCCCGCCGTCGTCCCTTCGCCACGGCCAGGACCGCGCCGCGCGAGGTCAGGCCGGACCGTTCCGGAAGGCGAGTACCGTCCACCGGACGTCCGTCCGGCCGTGCAGGTCGGCGCGTCCGGTGCGCAGGAGCAGGTCCAGGCCCCGGGTGCGGGCGAGTTCGACCGTTTCGTCGGCGGACACGTCGAACATCCGCCTCCCCGGCGGGACCGGGCCGTGCCGCAGGGTGAGGAAGAGGCGACCGGCCGGGGCGAGCAGTCCGGCGAGGGCCTCCATCGCCGGGGGTCGTTCCCCGGCCGACAGATGCATCCACACGGCGGTCAGCAGCACCGCGTCGAACCGGTCCTCCCCCGCACCGAGCCGGGGGAGTCCGGGCAGCGCGTCGTCGACCCAGTGCACGCCGCTCCCGGCGTGCAGCCGTCGTCCGATCCGGCGCAGCTCCGTCGTCGGTTCGGCGGCGACCACCCGGTGCCCGAGCGCGGCCAGCGCGGCGGCGTCCCGTCCGGTGCCGGCGCCGACGTCGAGGACGGTGCCGGGTGACGCCGGGAGGAGGTGGAGGACCTCACGGTGGACTTCGGTGAAGGTCACGGCCTCGTACTGGAGGGCGAGTTGATCCGCCGCCTCGCCGTACCCGGCCGTACTCGTCGGTCCGCCCATCCGCCGCCTCCTCCCGTGAACCCGCCCGCCCGGCCCCGCTCCGCGCCTCCGGGGGCGTGCGGCGGGCCGACCCGCCGACCGGTGGTCCCTCGGCGGACGACGTGTCAACGGGCTTCGCTCCGGGGGGCGTCGTACCGGCGGACCGCGTCGGCGGAGCGTCCGAAGTCCGCGGTCAACGGGCGGCGTCAACTGTACAGGCCAGCGGCCACTCCCCCGGTCAGGCCTCACCGGGGTGCCAGGCGGGCCATTCCCAGGGGCGGTCGCTCCACCGGACGCGGACGGCGTCGTGGGGGTCGAGGTCCGGGAAGAGCTGACGGATCCGTGGTTCGAACTCCTCCGGGGCCAGGGGTTCCCAGCCGTGGCCCTCGAAGCGGACCAGCCGGTAGCGGCTGTCGGTGCGGAAGTCGGCGATCTCGACCAGGGGCTTCGTCGCACCGGACGTACTGATGGTTTCCATGCCCCCCAGCATGTGGCTGACCTGGGGTGACCGCACCCGGGGCACGGCAGGCAGCGTACGCCCCGGAGGAGCCCGCGCGCCGCGACAACCCTCGTCCGGGTCATGTCCCCTCGTCGGCGCACTCGTTGGGTACGGCGAGCGGGTGGTCGGCGCCGTACGGGCTCGGTCCCGTGCGGCCCGGCGCCGGCGGGGGTCACCGCTCGTCGACGGGCAGGCGAGGCTGCGACGGCAGGAGGACGAGGACATGGGCGGACAACCGGCAGGCGGCGGACGTCCCGCGGGTGGCGGGCAGTGGCAGTGGCCGGAGCAGAGGTGGCAGCCTCCACCGGTGCCGGCCCCGCCACCCGCCGTGCCCCCACCGCCCGCGACGGCCCCGGGGGGAACGGGTGCGACCGGTGGGGCGGGTGCGACCGGTGGGGTCACACCGGACCGGCGGCCCCGCTGGGCCTGGGTGGCGGGCGCCGCCGGGATCGCCGCCGGGTTGGCCGCCGTCCTGACGATGTGCGGGCCCGGGTCAGGTGACGAGTCGTCCGGGGTGGTGGCGTTCCCGGCGTCGCCGACGCCCTCGCCCTCCGCCTCGGTCCCGCCGGTGCCGGATCTGCTGCCGGTCCCGGCGCCCTCGCCACTGCCCGCCCCGACCGCAGCCGAGAACAGACCGCCGACGGCCGCCCAGGGTCCCGGGCTCGCCGGGAACGGCGCCTCCCCGACCTTCCCGGGGGCGGGGAGCGACCGTGCCGCGACGACCCGTCCGAAGCCGGGTGGGAGCCGGACCCCGCGCCCGGTACCCACCCGCTCCGCCGGAGCCCCGGGCGCGGGCGCCACGTCGGCGGAGACGCCGGCGGCCGCGCCTGCCCCGGCGCCCGGCCCCGGCGCGGGCGCTCCTCCGGCGGGTGCGGCGCCGGCCGCCGCGCCGGGGTCGATCTGCGACCAGGCCGAGCGGATCGGCCGCTGGCCGGCCGGTTCGGAGCAGGCCCGGCTCTGCCACGGCATCTACGGCTGAGGCGGGCGCGGCGGGACCGACGGCTCTCCCGGGGCCGGCCGCGGGGCCTGTGTCGGAGCCGTGTGCAAGGCCCCGTGCAGGTCCCGTGCAGGGCCCCTGTGTCGGGGCACGTGCCAGGGCCTGCGCCGTCGGGGCGCAGGCGCTGCACCGCGGAACGGCTCGGCCGCCGCCCGTCGCCGCCCGGCGGCCCCGCACCGATCGGTTCTCCGCCGGTCCGTACGGGGCCGGTCAGCCGCGGCCGGTCAGCCGCGGCTGTTCAACTCCGGCCGGCCAGCAGCGCCTGGTCCAGGCGCGGGGCGAGGACGCGGGCCAGCGTGTCGGTGATGTGGCCGGTGTCGCGGTAGAGGATCACTCCCTCCAGCACGGACGGGCAGTCGAGGCCGGTGCCCGGGCAGAGCAGCGGACCGAGGTCGAGGACGCTGACGCCGTACCGCCCGGCCAGACCGCCGTCGATCAGCGGGTCGCGCTCGAAGGCCGACTCGCGCGGGAAGAAGCAGGCGTCCGAACGGCCGTCGGAGGCGGCCAGGCAGGTGGGGATGTCCTTGCCCGGCATCGGCGTGTCACCCAGGTAGGCGAGCGGTGTGCCGAGGGCCGACAGCCGGTCGAGGGTGCGGGTCCAGCCCTCGGTGCGCTCGTCCTGGCCGCCGTACCGGTTGAGGCCGGCCATCAGGACGAGGCGCGGCTTGGGGCCGACGGCCAGCCGGGTGAGGGTGTTCTCGCGCCAGCGGTCGCACTCCTCGAAGGTGCGGCCGAGGACGTTGTTCCGCACGGTCAGCGTGGCCAGCGGGCAGCCCGGCTTGACCAGCACCTCCAGTGCCCAGTGCCGCTGGTCGGCCATGGCGAGGGCCGCGGAGATCCACTGTCCGGCGTGCGAGTCGCCGATCAGGACGATCCGGTCCGGGCTGGACTCGGTGCCGAACAGGCAGCGCGGGCTGTTCTCCGCGGCGAGCGGGATCTCGCAGCCCTTGCCCGGCGGGAAGTCCTCCCGGGCGCGGGCCAGCGAGGGAGTGAGGGCGAGGACCCTGGTCCCGGGGGCCAGCAGGCCCGGGCCGTCCACGGCGCCGGCCGGTGCGACGGCGGGCGCGTTCGGGTCGCCGAGTGCCCGGACGGTCCCACCGCCCAGGGTGAGCCCGGCGATCAGCGGGATGATCAGGGCGCTGGCGCCGACCGCGAGCCCGCGGCGCGGGGCCGGGCTGCTGCCGTACCGCAGCGGCTGTTCGACCAGGCGCATCGTGAGCCAGGCCGGCAGGGCGCTCGCCGCCGTGAGCAGGACCAGGGTGGTCCACGGGAGGGCGCCGTAGCGGGCCTGGGCGATGATCAGGACCGGCCAGTGCCAGAGGTACCAGGCGTAGGAGAGGCGGCCGGCGGCACGCAGCGGCCGGGTGGCGAGCAGCCGGCCGGCGTCGGCGGGGCCGAGCGCACGGTGGGCCGGGCCGGCCAGCAGGACGGCGGCGGTGCCGAGGACGGGCAGCAGGGCCGCGCTGCCGGGGAACGGCGTGTTGCGGTCGTACCGGAAGACCGCGATCACGACGGCCGCGGCGCCGGCCCAGCCGAGGACGCGCAGCACCCAGCCCCCGAGGCGCGTACCGGGTCCGCCGCGCCCGAGGCGGGCGGTGAGCGCCGGCGCGGCCAGCGCGGCGCACGCGCCGGCGGCGAACTCCCAGAGACGGCTCGCGGTGGAGAAGTAACCGAGCGGCGCGGAGCCGGCCGTCCACCGGATGCAGAGCAGCAGGGAGACGCCGCCGATGGCGAGGGTGGCGACGGAGATCGCGGCGGTACGGCGGCGGCCGACCAGGTAGCGGGCGAGGCCGAGCAGCAGGACGCCCCAGAGCAGGTAGAACTGGTTCTCCACCCCGAGCGACCAGAAGTGCTGGAGCGGGCTCGGGTCGCGCTCGGCCGCGAGGTAGTCGGTCTGCTGGCCGACGAACCGCCAGTTGGCGAACTGTCCGGCGGAGGCGATCAGGTCACGGGCCAGGTCGGTGCCGCGCAGCGGGTCGAGCAGCGCGCCCCCGGCGAGGGCGGTGGCGACCAGGACGACGGCCGCCGCGGGCAGGATGCGGCGGGCCCGGCGGGACGCGAAGTCCCACAGGCCGATCGGGCGGGCGAGCAGCAGGCCGGTGATCAGGAAGCCGGAGATGACGAAGAAGATGTCGACACCGACGTAGCCGCCGGTGAAGGCGGGCACGGTCGCGTGGAAGGCGAGGACGGAGAGCACGGCGACGCCGCGCAGTCCTTCGATGTCGGGGCGGAAGGCCGCCCGCGTCCGGGGCCGGTCGGCCGGTCCGGTGGTCGCGGGTCCGGCGCGGTGGGCCGGTTCGACGGCCGACCCGGCGGCCACGGACCCCGCGGACGCGATGACCGCGGTGCCGGAGGTGTCGGCGGACGGCCCGGGTACGAGAACGACGGGGACAAGTTCGTTGCTGACGGCGGACGGTGACGTTACGTCATCCGAAAGGGCGGCGCGAGACGACTCGGCGCCCGGTGGTACGGCCGTGGGCACGGCGGTGCTCCTTGCAGGGCTGGCAGCGGTGGTCGGGGCCGCCGGGCCGATGGGGCGGCCGGGCGGCGAGTCCGCGCCGGTGGGGCGACGCGCAAGGAAGAGGGGGAAGTCGGTTCGAGCAGATGTTCTCTGACGGTAGGTCAGAAGATGAGCGGGTCGGCCCAGCCGGACGCCAGCAGGCCGCAGAGCAGCAGCACGGCGGTGACGGCGACCGACTCGGCCCGGCCGAAGCGCAGTTCGGCGGCGGAGCCCGGGGTCGGGTCGTCCGCGGGGCGTGCGAGGTCCGCGACGGTGGCGTCGTTGCCACCCCGGAGCAGCGGCCAGAGGGCCCTGATCAGCGGAACCATGGTGTACGTGGTCAGTGCGAGCAGGCCGGCGAGCGCCCAGTACGGCTGCCAGCCGTACAGGGAGACGGCCCGGGCGAGTCCGGCCGCGCCGGCCACGATGACGAAGCCGAGCCAGCCGACACCGATCCGGGCGACGGCCCGGGCCAGCGAGGTGCCGCCCGAGACGGCGCCGGTGGGCACCCACTCGGCGCTGCGGCGTCGCAGCGCGTGTGCGATGGCGACCACGTGGCAGAGCCCGCCCAGGAGTTGGACCCGGGTGACCTCGAAGCGCCAGCGGGTGCGGGACATCGCGGGCAGCAGCACGAGCGAGACCCAGATCGGCGGCAGGAAGGGCAGGACCTGCCAGGGGGCGATCTCGTCGGGCCGGAAGAACAGCATGATCAGCGCCGGCAGCGGGACGGCGAAGACGTTCACCGCGCTGGTGAGGTAGCCGAGGATGCCGTTCCAGAAGCAGAGCCGGGCCGAGCGGGGCAGCGGGCCGCGCCGGAAGTCGGGGTCTCCGACCAGCGCGAGCGAGCCGAGGCACCAGCGGTACTGCTGGCTGATGAACGCGGGCAGGCCGGTGGGCGACATGCCCTTGGCGAGCAGGGCGGGCACGTACCGGGTGGTCCACCCGGCGCGGGCGAGCGAGAGGCCGGTGTAGAGGTCCTCGCTGTGGTCGATCTCGGCGAAGCCGCCGACGCGTTCGAGGGAGGCGCGCCGGTAGAGCGCGTTGGTACCGCAGCAGACGGTGCCGTCCTGGGCGTCCCGGGAGGGCTGGATCCAGCGGTAGAAGATCTCCTGGGTGGCTCCGGCCGCGCGCTCCAGCCAGGACATCCCGGGATCGGTGTCGAAGCACTGCGGGCTCTGCACGATGCCGACGTTCGGGTCGTCGAGGTACGGCACGAGGTGCTGCAGGAAGTCCGGGCGCGGGCAGAAGTCGGCGTCGAGGACGGCGATGATGTCGCCGGTCCCCTCGGCCAGGCCGTGGTTGAGGTTGCCGGCCTTCTTGAAGCGGCCCCGGTCCGGGCGGGCGCGGTACTCGAAGCCGTAGGACTCGGCGAGTTCGCGCACCTCGGGCCGGTTCGCGTCGTCGAGGACCAGGACGGTGAGTGCGCCGGGCCAGCGGACGGCTGCGGTGTGCCGGTAGGCGTTGTCCAGGACGGCGAGCGGTTCGCCGGCGGTGGGCAGCAGCAGGTCGACGCCGGGGTGGTGCGCGGGGCTCCAGGCCCGGACCAGCAGGTCGTGCGAGTCACGGGTGAAGCGGCGGGAACGCTGGCCGTCGGCGATGGAGAGCAGCCAGGTCGCGGCGTTGAGCACGGTGAGTGCGAGGAACGGCCAGAGCAGCGGCCGGCTGAGCGCGAAGAGGCCCAGCGTGGCGGTGGCACCGGCGTAGGAGAGGGTCGCGCAGAGCAGGACCCATCGGCGCTGCGGTCCGAAGTACCAGTAGAGCTCCTGGTCGTCGGGCGGATCTGGCAACCGAGACGGTCCGTCGCCGGGCCGGTCGCCGGATATTCGGCGGGCACGGCGCGGATCCGTGTCGGTTGCGGACATGGCGTTGCCATGGAGTACGGGCATGCGGAAATGGCCCCCCTGGGCTGGGACGGAACGTGACCGTGCGTCGCCAGCCTCTCACAATGGCCTAGACCAATCGTTAACGAGGTATGACATCCCAGCATCACCGCAGGTCAGGACTTTGACGGCATGTCAGATTCGTGCACGTCCTGACGAAATGTCATCATTACCGGACGGTAAGCGCCTTGACCAGCTTCTCGAAGCGCAGGTCGGAGCGGAGCGGGATCCCGAACCGCTCGTCGCCGTACGGGAAGGGGGAGTAGACACCCGTGCGGTGGAATCCCCGGCGCTCGTACCAGGCGATCAGGTCGGCCCGCTGCTCGATCACCGTCATCTCCAGCTCGGCGGCCCCCCACTCCCCTGCCGCGAACCGCTCGGCCTCCCCGAGCACGGCCCGTCCGACGCCGCCGCCCTGACGGCCGGGACGCACCGAGAACATGCCGAAGTAGGCGTGCTCGCCCCGGCGCTCCAACTGGCAGCAGGCGAGCAGTTCGCCGTCCCGCTCGGCGAGCAGCACCACACCGTCGGGGTGGGTGACGGCCGCGGTGACACCCTCCACGTCGGTGCGCTGGCCCTCCAGCAGGTCGGCCTCGGTGGTCCAGCCGGCCCGGCTGGAATCGCCCCGGTAGGCGGACTCGACCAGCTCGACGAGAGCGGCGACGTCCGCCGTGGTCGCGGGGCGGAAGGTGAGGCGGTCGGCCGCGGTCTCGGCGGCCTCTCGGGTGGTCTCGGGCACGAGGTTCCTCGTCTCACGGTGGCCCGGGCGGTGACCCGGGCGGGCAGCGGCCGTTCGGGCCGATCCCTGGCATCGTGCCACAGCCCGGCCGGGCCCCGACCTGCGCGGAACGCCGGCCGTCCCCTCCCTCGGTCCGCCCACCGGTCCGCCCACCGACTCGTCCACCGGTCCGTCCACCGGTCCGTCCACCACCCGGACGGTCCGCCCGGCCGCCGCGCGCCCTCGGGCAGGATGACCGGGACACCCGTCGGACCGCCCGCGCCCAGGAGGCCCCATGACCGTCGTCGAGATCCCCGGTTCCAAGTCGGTGACCGCGAGAGCGCTCTTCCTCGCGGCCGCCGCCGACGGCAGCACCACGCTGCTCCGCCCGCTGGTCTCCGACGACACCGACGGCTTCGCGGAGGGCCTGCGCGCCCTCGGCTACGGACTCACCCGCGAGACCGACCGATGGCTGATCGAGGGCCGCCCGCAGGGCCCCGCCAACGACGCCGAGGTCTACTGCCGCGACGGGGCGACCACCGCCCGCTTCCTGCCGGTCCTCGCCGCCGCCGGGCACGGCGACTTCCGGTTCGACGCCTCCGCCCAGATGCGCCGCCGTCCGCTCGGCCCGCTCACCGAGGCCCTGCGCGCCCTCGGGGTGGCGCTCGTGCACGAGGGGGCCGAGGGCCACCACCCGCTGCGGATCACCGCCGCCGGGGTCCGGGGCGGCGACATCACCCTGGACGCGGGCCTCTCCTCGCAGTACCTGACCGCGCTGCTGCTGCTCGGGCCGCTCACCGAGCAGGGGCTGCGGATCACCGTCACCGACCTCGTCTCGGCGCCGTACGTCGAGATCACGATCGCCATGATGCGGACCTTCGGCGCCACCGTGACCCGTACCGGGAACGTCTTCGAGGTCGCGCCCGGCGGCTACCGGGCGACCACCTACCCGATCGAGCCGGACGCCTCCACCTCCAGCTACTTCTTCGCGGCAGCCGCCCTCACCGGCCACCGGCTCACCGTGCCCGGGCTGGGACGCGACGCGCTCCAGGGCGACCTGCGGTTCGTCGACGTGCTGGCCCGGATGGGCGCGCGGGTCGACGTCAGCGCCGAGCGGGTCACCGTCGAGGGCCCGGCGGACGGCCGGCTCGGCGGGCTGACCGTCGACATGCGGGACATCTCCGACACCATGCCGACCCTGGCCGCCATCGCGCCGTTCGCCGCCGGACCGGTCCGGATCGAGAACGTCGCCAACACCCGGATCAAGGAGTGCGACCGGCTGGAGGCGTGCGCCGGGAACCTCCGCCGGCTCGGCATCGACGTCGCCACCGGCCACGACTGGATCGAGATCCGGCCGGGCACGCCCCGCGCCACCGAGCTCGCCAGCCACGGCGACCACCGGATGGTGATGTCCTTCTCCGTCACCGGCCTGCGCACGCCCGGCATCACCTTCGACGACCCCGGCTGCGTGCGGAAGACCTTCCCGGGTTTCCACGAGGCGTTCGCGCAGCTGCGCGACGGGTGGGCGGCCACCGTCTGACCCGACCCGCACCGGCCCGCGCCGGCCCGAGCGAGCCGGCTCGGGCCGGTGCGGTGCAGGTACGGCGCAGGTGGGTACGGGTCGGCACTGCTCCGCGCGGCGCACGGCGCGAGGCGTGCGAGCCGGGCGCGCGACGTCCGGCATACGGCAGAATTCGACGGGAATATCTCCTTCCGGACCGCATGCTTTTCCCGACGAAAACACGGCCGGAGAACCGTTCGACGTCAACGGTGAATCGTTTCTCCCCGCCTGTCCCTCCCGCCCCATCCGGACGGCCGGAATTCCGTTCCGGAACGGCCGCCGCCGGTCACCACCCGAGAATTCTCCCTTGACGGCCGGAACTCCCGACGGGACTATTTCCGGGGCTGCGCCCCGGCGGCGCGGTACACACCTCGCAGTATCGTGAACGGAGGACGAACAGTGGACCAGCTGAACGAATCCGGGATCCCCTCGAAGCATCGGGACGGGCGGCGGACCTTCCTGCTCGGCGCGCTCGGCGCCACCGCAGTGGGCCTCGCCGGAACCGTGGGCACGGGCCGGGCGAGCGCCGCCCCGGCCCCCGGACCGGCGAAAATCCGGAGCACGCAGAACAACTGGCGCTTCTGTCAGAAGTGTTTCGTCATGTTCTTCTGGGGCTATCCCACCGACGGCGTCTGCCCCTCCGGCGGCGCCCACAGCGCCCAGGGCTACAACTTCGTCCTGCCGTACGACGTACCGGAAGCGCCCACCGCCCAGCGCAACTGGCGATTCTGCCAGAAATGCTTCTCCATGTTCTTCTGGGGCTATCCCACCGACGGCGTCTGCCCCTCCGGCGGCGCCCACAGCGCCCAGGGCTACAACTTCGTCC
>NZ_JAQYWW010000678.1:0-304 GCF_036322525.1 Streptomyces sp. BE20
ATCAGCGCGCCCGCCCGGCCGGCGTGGCCGGGCGCCGTCCGCGGCGACCCCCCCGGCGCCCGGGACCAGCACCCCCTCCGGGGGACGGCCGCGGCCCCCCCACCCCTGCTCGGGGCGGGGGGCGGGCGGGGCCCCGGGCGCGGTCGCGACGGGAGCGGCCGAGCGTCGGGTCGGGGCCGGGGGGGCGCGGCGGGGGGGCGCGCGGGGGGCGCGGGGGGACCGGGGCGGGGGGGCGGGGGCGGCCGGCCCCGGGGCGGAGGCCCGCCCGGGGGGGGGGGGGCGGGGGCGGAGGGGGGGCGGGGGC
>NZ_JAQYWW010000679.1:0-417 GCF_036322525.1 Streptomyces sp. BE20
TGGCAGCGCGAGCTGCTCGGCGAGGAGTCGGACCGCGAAAGCCTGATGAGCCGTCAACACGACTACTGGAGAGGAGTCCAGTCCGGTCTCCCCGAGGAAAAGGAGCAACCCGCCCACAACCCCCCACCCCCCCTACCCCAACGACCCCCCCAACCACAAAACGAAAAAAAAAAAGACAACAAGCGAAACAACAAGCCATAAATATAACCACACCAAAGGAACACACAAAAAAAATAAAAAAACAGATAAAAAAAAACCGACCACACAAGTAATTAACTTGCCCACCCCAACCCCACACACCCCCCCCCAACCCCACCCCCCCCCCCCACCAACACACCACCCCAGAGAACGCAAACCACACACACACCCCCCCCCCCCCCCCCCCCACCCCCCCCACCCACCACACAAACAACCACA
>NZ_JAQYWW010000680.1:0-63245 GCF_036322525.1 Streptomyces sp. BE20
AACGCGCGATCTCCAAGTACAACGCCAAAGGCACCATCGACCGGACCAGCTACAAAGCCACCATCAGCATCGACATCCTGACCACACCAGACCCGTGACAGGAATCCGCAAGCTCTATCTACACGGCATTGGGGCTAGCCCGGGCCGACTGCGGCCTCGATGTGGGCGAGCTGGGCGGCGAGGATCTCTTCGAACGCGGCGCGGCGGTCCGCCCCGAGAGGGCGGACGTCGCGGGCGAAGTGGGCCAGGGCCGGGAAGCGTTCGGGGTCGGCGCCGAGTACCGCGACGCGGAAGAGCTCCATGCCCTGTTCGTACTCTTCGGGGGTGACGGTGCTGACCCAGGCCTCGGAGGCGATCAACGCGGCGATGAGGACCGCGATCCGGTGGTAGCGCGCCGGGATCTCCTCGTCCGGCAGTCCCGACGCGCGCAGAGCCTCCAGCACCTCTTCCATGACCAGCCGGGAACCGGTGCCGCCTGACGCGTAGCGTCCCCAGACCGCGGCGAGCTGGGGCTGCCGGCCGAAGGCCTCTCTCACGCGCAGGGCCAGGGCGGTGATGCGCTGCTTCCAGTCGCCCTCGGGGCGGTGCCCGTCCATGGCCTCGAGAAGGATCCGGTCGGCGACCGCGCGCAGCAGTTCGGTCTTGCTGCGGAAGTGCCGGTAGAGGCTGGAGGAGTCGGTCCCGAGGGCCGCCGCCAGCTTGCGCACGCTGAACGAATCCGCGTCGCCCGTGCGCAGCAGCTCCGCCGCCGCATCCAGGATCTCTTCGGTCGACCAGCGCCTTCGGCCTGCCATCTTGCTCCTCTCGCCGGATCTCAGCCTAACCCATGCACTTGGTGTTGCACGCACCGCGTGCATAATGAGGACATGGATATGCCGCACGGCCCGGCAGGAGACGGGCCGGTGTGCCGTGCGTGGCCTTGCCATCCGGGTCGGGCGGCCGGTGCGGCGCTCACCCCGAGGAACACGAAAGGACGCATGACATGAAGAACCCACTGGATTCCGCGGCCTTGGACGCCGCCATCGAGGACGTCCACCGCGCCGGGATGCCGGGCCTGTTCGCCGAGGTGCGGGACGACGGCCAGGTCTGGCGCGGCGCCGCCGGGGTCGCCGATGTCACCACCGGCCGCCCCGTCACCGCCGGCATGCGGCACCGCGTCGGCAGCATCACCAAGACCTTCACCGCCGCCGCCGTCCTGCAGCAGGTCGAGAGCGGTCACCTCGGTCTCGACACACCGATCGGCCGGTACCTTCCGAAGCTGGTCCCCGGCGAACGCGGTGACGCCATCACGGTCCGGATGCTGATCAACCACACCAGCGGCCTCGCCGAGTACCTGCCGTACGCCTATCCCTCCCTCAAGGCGCTCCCCGCCCTCGCGGACACCGGACCGCAGAGCCTGGACGACCATCGCCTCACGCGGTTCGACCCCGCTGAACTGATCGAGATGGGGGTCGGCGCGCCGGCCGTCGGTGTCCCGGGCGGCACTCCGGGCGTGTACTCCAACACCAACTACCTGCTCCTCGTCCAACTCCTGGAACAGGTGACCGGCACGACGGCCGAGCGGTACATCACCCGGAACGTCATCGAGCGCGCCGGGCTCCGGGACACCGAACTCCCCGCCGGGCCGCACGTCACCGGGCCGCACTCGAAGCTCTACGAGGCGTGGTTCGGCATGATCGACCCGCCGCGCGACTACAGCGTCTACGACATGTCGTGGGTGGGGCCGTCGGCCTCGCTGATATCGACCGTCGCGGACCTCAACCGCTTCTACGGCATGCTGCTGGCCGGGAAGATCGTCAGCCCGTCGTCGCTGGCACAGATGCAACACACCGGCCCGGTCATCTCCCAGGAGGGGAAGACGATCGACTACGGCCTCGGCCTGTACCCGGTGGAAAGTCCCGGTCAGGGTACCTTCTGGGGCCACGGCGGCACGGTCTGGGGTGGCGGGGCACTGGCCATGATCCGTGCCGACGGCAAGCGACAGATGGCGGTCGCGGTGAACATGCAGAGGTGGAACAGGCTCGGCTCCTCCGGCAGGCCGCAGCCTCACCCCATCGACGACGCGCTTGCGACGCTGTACCGGATCGCGATGTACGGCTGACCGAAACCGCCCGCGACCTCCGGGTGGGCATCAACCAGTTGCCCCCGCGCATCGAGCCCCACCCTCGTGATCGGCGGCAACCGGGTCCTCACCGTCCCGGTCGAGCACAGCCGCGCCCTCCGCGTCGAGCTCGGCCAACCCCTTCGCCGAGCTCGACGCGCGCCACGTGCTGTTCCACGAGCTGGAGGACGCGTTCGTCCGGCTCGCGCCCGACTTCACGGACGTCCGAGACGTCCGAGACGTACGGCGGTTCAGGCGATGAGCAGGCGCAGGCCGAGCTCGGCCGCGTCGAGGGCGACGAGGTCGCGGTTGCGTTCGGCCCACCGGCCCGAGGAGAGGCCGTCCCGCAGTCCGAAGCCCCGCCGCCGGTAGGCGAGCACCTCCCGCAGCCGCTCCACGTCCACCGCCGAGTAGGCCCGGTACCCGGCCCCGGTCCGCGCGGACGGCTGCACGAGGCCGATCTCGTCGTCGTGGTGCAGCGTGCGAACGCTCACGCCGGCCAGCTCGGCCACACGCCCCACGGTCAGGTGCTCTTCCACGCCGCCGACGATGCCGCATGATGCCGCGTGAGGGTCGAGCACCCCGCTCCCGCCCCCGCAGCACCTCGTGCGGCTGCGTACGACCGGGCTCCGCCGCCACCGGTCGCCGACCCGACCGTCATACCGGTGCTCGGCCCCAGGCGGCGAGGGCCTCGAAGTCGGCTGCGGTCAGCCCGCGGGCGGGATGCACCCGGTGCAGCAGCGCGGGACCGGCATGGTGCTCGGCCACGTACGCACGGTCGGCCGGACCGATGTCGTCGTCCACCCAGGCGAACGGCCGTCCGGCAGCCCAGTCGACGATCGGCCAGGTCTTCGGGCAGGTGTCGTCCGGCCGCCACTCCGCCGGGCCCGGCAGCGGGATGTGCGGCAGCTCCGGCAGCCCGAGCGCCGGACCGATCCACGCGTTCGCGCCGTCCTGCCAGGTGGTCGCCCAGACGAGGTCGTACGGGAGTGCCCGCAGCTGCGCGCCGTGCGCCCGGTCCAGCCAGACCTCCACCGGCCCGGAGGCCCAGGCAGGTTCGGTCCGGAGCGGCCGGTACGTCGGCGGGCGCTCCGCCGCCGTCGCGTAGTACGGGTTGAGCGGTCCGTCGACGTCCAACAGGAGCAGGGGGCGTGGATCCACGGTACGGAACCGTACCGGGCGTCCGGTGTCCGGCATGATCGAAAACGGCTCGCAGCCGGGGCCGCGGGGCACCGATAATGCGCGCATGACGAACAGCACGCCACGCGGCACCGCGGAATCCTGGACCGTTTCGGCCGCCGACGTCGGCTCCCCGGAGGCCCTGGCGCTGCTGCGGGAGTACTACGTGGACGTCGCCAACCGGTACTACCGGCTCCACCTCGGCCGGGAGGGCACCGCGCAGGAGATCGAGACCGGGCTGGCCGACTCGCCCAGCGACGACCTCGCCCCGCCCACCGGGGTGTTCCTGCTCGGGCGGTACGACGGCGCGGCCGACGCCTGCGCCGGCCTGCGGGTGCTCGACCCCCGGACGGTGGAGCTGACCAGGGTGTACGTACGCCCCTCGCGGCGCGGCACCGGCGGGGGCGCGCAGCTGCTGGCCGCCGTCGACGAGGCGGCCCGGGAGCTCGGCGCCGCGCGGGTCGTGCTCGACACCCGTCTCGACCTGGTCGAGGCCCGCACGCTGTACCTGCGGCACGGCTACCGGGACATTCCCGCCTACAGCACCAGCCCCTACGCCGAGGTCTGGTACGGCAAGGACCTCGCGCCCGGCCGGACGGACGGCGCGGCCGGGGGCTCCGCCCCGGCCGGACGCAGCGTGCCGGGACCGGCCGTCGGCGGGCACCGTGCAGACCGTTGAGCTGCTCTGCGACGCGCCGTTCGACCGCGCCGTACGGACGTTCTGGCAGCGGCTGGCGGACGGCGGCGTGGACAGCCTCGCGCACAACACCCACCCCGGTCACCGCCCGCACCTGACCCTGGCCTCGTGCGCCCGGATGCCCGACGGCGCCACCGAGCGGCTCGACCGGCTGCTCCGCGACGCCCTGCCGCTGACGGTCCGGCTGACCGGCCTGCTCTCGTTCAGCGCGCGCAGCCGACGGCGGGTGCTGAGCCTGCCGGTGGTGCCGACCCTCGATCTGGTCCTGTTGCACCACCGCGTCTGGGAGGCGCTGGACGGGGCCGAGGACCCGGACCAGCACTACGTGCCGGGCCGCTGGTCCCCGCATCTGTCGCTCACCCGCCGCCTCACCCCCGAGGACATCGCTCTCGCCCACACCCTGCTCGGCCGTCACCCCGACCACGTCGGCAGCTTCGACGCGGCCCGCAGCTTCGACTCCGAGACGCAGCTGGCCCGTCCACTGGGTGCGGGGTGAGGACCGGATCGCCGAACGCCCCGCGATCCGGCCCTACCTGACGTACCGTCAGTTCGGCGTGGAGGCCGGGGCCTCCAGGGCTGCCGCGAGTTCGGCGGCGTCGGGCGGGTTGGCGCCGGGGCGGGAGACGGTCAGCGCCGCCGCGGCGGCGGCCCGGGTCAGCGCCTCGTCGAGACCCGCGCCGGTGTGGCGGGCGTGGAGCAGCGCGGCCGTGAAGGCGTCGCCGGCGCCGACGGTGTCGGCGACCTCGACCGGGCGGGCCGGCACCTCACTGCGGCGACCGTCGGCGGTGACGGCGAAGGCGCCGTCGGGCCCGAGCGTGACCGCGACGGTGGCCGGGCCGAGGCCGAGCCAGTGGCGGGCGACGTCCTCGGGGTCACGGCCCGGGTAGAGCCAGGCGAGGTCCTCGTCGCTCGCCTTGACGAGGTCGCTGAGCCCGACGCACCGTTCGACCCGGCGGACGGCCTCGTCACGCCCTCCCAGCAGCGCGGGCCGGACGTTCGGGTCGTAGCTGACGCCCGCACGGCCTCGCCAGTGCTCCACCAGCGCGAGCACCGAGGCCGCGCCGGGCTCCGTGACTGCGGCGATCGAGCCGATGTGCAGGTGGCCGGGCAGGTGCGGGAGTTCACCGGCCGGGAGGGTCCAGCCGATGTCGAAGGTGTAGCGGGCCCGCCCCTCGCCGTCGAGCCGGACCACCGCGGAGGGGGTGCGCAGCCCCTCCGCCGGGCCGGCGAGGACGGCGACGCCGGCCGACTCCAGGTGGGCCCGGATCAAGCCTCCGTAGGGGTCGTCGCCGAGCTGGGTCAGCAGGGCGGTCGGCAGCCCGAGCCGGGCCAGCCCGTACGCGACGTTGGCCGGGCTGCCGCCGGGGTGGACGGTGTCGGGCGCGCCGTCGGTGCGGACGACGTCGGCGACGCATTCGCCGATCACCACGAAGTGCGGGCTGGTCACGGGGCTGCTCCTGCCGGTCCGGGGCACCGGCGGGGCTGCTGGGCGGCCGGCACGGCTGCCCAGCCTACGAGGCGGCGGACCGGCGCGGTCCGGCGCGGACGGCGGGCGCGCGGACCGCGACTGCACCACCGGCGGGCGCGGCCGGGCCGGGCGGGAGCAGCGGGGCGGTCGGGGACGGCCGCAGGGGTGCGGCCGGGGAGCGCGGGTGCGACCGTAGGCATGAGTACGGCCGCCGGACCTGGCCAGGTTCTCCGGCGACCGTGGCCCCGCCCGTCAGGAGGTGGGGCTCTTCGAACCTATGACACTGCGCAGCCGCTCGGCTACCGCACTGGTCCGTCCGGGGGACGGCCGCGTGTCGTGCGGCGGCGACAGGGTCGACGGGAGCGAACGGACTGGGGGTTGTCGGACCCCTCTGCTACGTTCCGTGTCCGGAAGGTCGCTCTGCGGGACCGGGCCGCGCCCGGGCCGTGGAGCGCGCCGTACGACACGAGAGAGGTGATCACCTTGTCGAGGTGCCGCTCCGCCCTTGCCGCCGCCCTCGCCCTCACCGCCACCGCCCTGCTCGGCCTCGCCCCGCCGGTCTCGGCCGTCCCGGTACCGGGCGCGGACGTGGGAGCGGAGGCGACCGCGGGCACCGGGGACCCGGTGTTCCCCTCGCTCGGCACGACCGACTACGACGCGCTCGCCTACGACCTCGCCCTCACGTACCGGGCCGACACCCGCACCGTGGACGGCACCACCGTGCTGACCGCCCGGGCGCTCACGGCGCTGCGCAGCCTGGAGCTGGACGCCCTGGGGCTGACCGTGCACACGGTCCGGGTCGACGGCCGGCCGGCGGAGTTCCGCACGCACGACGAGAAGCTGACCGTGGTACCCGCCCTGCCCGTGCGGCGCGGCGCGGCCCTGCGGGTGGAGGTCGCCTACACGGCCGATCCGCGGGCCGCGCTGCCGCACACCGGCTGGGTGGTGACACCCGACGGCTTCGCGGTGGCGGGCCAGCCGGACGGCGCGCACACCGTCTTCCCGTGCAACGACCGCCCCGGCGACAAGGCCCGCTTCGCCATCGCCGTCACCGCGCCGGACGGTCTGTACGGCGTGGCCAACGGACTGCTCGCCGCCACCGAGCCGAACACCGACGGCACCACCACGCGGCGCTACCGCTCACGGGAGCCGATGGCGACCGAGCTGGTCCAGGTATCGGTGGGCCGGTACACGGTGCGTGAGAGCCGGGGCCCGGGCGGGCTGCCGCTGCGGGACGTCGTCCCCACCGCGCGCGCCGCCGCGCTGGAGCCCGCCCTCGCGCTGACCCCCGGACAGCTCGCCTGGGCGGAGGCGCACCTCGGCCGGTTCCCGTTCGAGACGTACGGCCTGATGCCCGCCGACACGGACGACCCGGCGGCGTTCGACTTCACCGGGCTGGAGACGCAGACGCTCACGCTCTACAAGCCGAACTTCCTTCGCCAGCCCGAGCACCTGATCGGCTCGCACATGGTGCACGAGCTGGTGCACTCCTGGTTCGGCAACAGCGTCTCCCCCGGCACCTGGGCCGACCTCTGGCTGAACGAGGGCCACGCCGACCTCTACGGCCTGATGTACCGCTACGAGCGCGGTTGGCCGGACTCGTCCGGCTACACCACCCTCGCGGACCGGATGCGGTCGGTGTACGCCAAGGGCGACCAGTGGCGCCACGACTCCGGCCCGGTCGCCGCCCCGACCGCCGCCACCCTCTTCGACAGCCAGCGGTACACCGGCGGAGCGCTGGTCCTGTTCGCCCTGCGGGAGCGGGTCGGCGCCGAGGTGTTCGACCGGATCGAGCGGGCCTTCCTCCAGCGCCACCGGAACGGCAGCGCCACCACCGCCGACTTCCTGCGGACCGCCGACGAGGTCTCCGGGCAGCAGCTGAGCGGGTTCCTGACGGAGTGGCTGTACGGCGAGCACACCCCGCCGATGCCGGGCCACCCCGACTGGACGGTGGACCAGGTGGAACGCGCCGCCCGCCGGAGCGCCGAGGCACCGCGCGGCTCCGGAACGCTCTGACACCCGGAGCGCTCTCCGCGCCGACCGCTCTGGACCTGGGCCGCCATGAAGCTGTACCGCCCTGAACCTGGACGGCCCTGAACCTGGACGGCTCCGGATCCCCGCCGGTTCGGCCCTCCGAACCGGCGGTCCGAACCGGTCGGGCGGACCGACGCGCCGGGTCGGTGCGCCCTGGCGCCGTCCGCGCGCCCCTGGACGGCCCCGGCGGACGCGCGGATCGTGGTGTCCACGGCCCGCCCGCCGCCCGGCAAAGTCCCGGCCGGCTCGCGGGCCGTCCACCGTTCGGGAACGGACCACCGTTTCGAGAACCGGTCACCGGACGCTAGACCCACCGCCGCGCGGGACCGGGGGCGCCGTACGGTGCGGTTCCCGGTTCACCTACCGTGGAGCCGACCCCTGCCGGGTCGCAGGCCGACGGCCCGGCGGCGGCGGAACGGACACCGCCCGTCCGGCCGGGGCTCGGAATGTCACTGCGGCGAGGCAACCGGAAACCCGGTCCAACGCGTTCAGCAGCCGTGAGAACGACAGCGAGGACACGGCGGCCACGGCCGACCTGCAGGGCCTCCGTCGCCGGCACGGCGGCGGAGGCGACCGAGACAACGGCGGAAACGGCATGGCGGGGGCAGCAGGATGAGGGACGCGACACCGGACTTCGAGGAGTTCGTCGCCGCCCGCAGCCCTCGGCTGCTCCGGATGGCGTGGCTGCTCACGGGCGATCCGCATCTGGCCGAGGATCTGTTGCAGACCGCGCTCGCCAAGGTCTGGCCCCGTTGGGAGCAGATCTCCATCGACCGGCCCGAGGCGTACGTCCGGCGGGTGCTGGTGAACTCGCACGTCTCCTGGTGGCGTCGGCGCTGGCACGGGGAACTGCCGCACGACCGACTGCCCGAGCCGCCGACCGACGCGGACCCGTTCGAGGACGTGGTGGTCGGCCAGGTGGTGGCCGCCGCCGTCCGGGCACTGCCGGCGCGGCAGCGGGCCGTCGTGGTGCTGAGATTCTTCGAGGACCTCAGTGTGGAGGAGACCTCCGAGGTCCTGGGTTGTTCCCCGGGCACGGTCAAGAGTCAGACGCACCGCGCCCTTCAGGCCCTGCGGGGCAAGATGCCCACCCGCGAGCTTCTGCTGCACGGAGGACACCGTGACGGGGCGTGAGTCCGACCCGGACGACGGCAGGCCGACCGGCCCCGAGGTCGAGGACGAACTGCGGATCCTGCTCCACCTGGCCGCCCCTCACCTCACGGCGCCCGACGACCGGATGGCCCGGGTCCGCGAGCGGGCCGCCCGGACCCGGCGGCGGCGCCGCACCGCCGCCCTCTCGACCGGGCTGGCCGTCGGCCTGACCGCCGCCGTGCTGGCCGCCGCCCCTGCCCTGGCACCGGGCCCGCCGGGTACGGCGCTCGCTCCGGGGTCCTCCGGACCCGTCGCGCCCGGCTCGGTGCCCCCGGGTGCGTCAGCGAGTGCGTCACCGGATGCCGCCCCGAGCGCGTCACCGAGCCGCAGCACCGGATCGGACACCGGCGGGCCGGTCAGGTTCCCCGAGCTGGACGGGGTGATCATCGACATCCCGCCCGACTGGTACCGGCTGTCGGTCCCCGGCACCGACAGCCGGAAGGACGACACCGCGTACGCGCGCGGCTACACCGCCAGCCAGCCCCTCGTCGGCGAGCCGGGGTGCCCGACCAGGAACGGGACCAGGGAACGGGTCTGCCTGGCCGACGGGGCGCTCGACGCCGGCGGGATGCTGGTCGGCCTCACGCTCGTCCGGGACCCGGTGGTGACGGGCGAGCAGAAGGGCCAGACGGGGCCCCTCTTCTACGCGGTACCCGAGAAGTCCTGTGTCGTCCAGGGCGGAACCCGTACGCTCCGGGGATACCGGACGGTGCAGGCGCCGTCCGGGCCGGCGGTCGTCGAGCTGACCGCGTGCCTGCGCGTGTCGGACGCCGTGTCGGTGCTGGCGGTGGAGCGGATCCTCGACTCGATCCGGGTGAACGGCGGGGCCGTGGACGCCCCGACCATCGCCCCCGAGTGACGGCGGGCCGGGCAGCCGGAGCGAGCCGGGGCGGGACAGCCGGGGCGGCCCGTAACCCGAGTGGCGCAGCGTCGTTGGACAGGGCATGAAGAAGCGCAGCATGCTCGCCGTCGCCTCGCTCGCCGTGGGCGTCGTGGCCTCCCTGACCGCTCCCAGCGCCCACGCCTCCGCCGTCGGCGGGCAGGGTGACCTGGCCGGGCCGCTCCAGGGCGCGCTGCCGGCCTCGGCGCCGGACGCGCTGCCCGGCCAGGTCGGCGACGCCGGCGGGGTGGTCGGGGAGGCGACCGGGTACGTGACGGGCCAGGCACCCGGGCTGGTCGGGCTGCCCTCCTGACACTCGGCCTGACCTCGACCTGACACTCGGCCGGACGCTCCTGCGGACCGTGGGCGCAACGGTCGGTCACGCGGGCGCGGTCGCCCCGCCGATGACCCTGCGGGCCCGGTGGCCCTGGCCGGACCGCGTGGTCCGGCCGGGGATCAGCCGAGCGGCGCGCCGAGGTCCTGGGTCCAGTAGAGGCCGGCCGGGCCGCCGGCCACGCCGATGCCGACGTCCTTGAAGGCGCAGTCCAGCATGTTCGACTGGTGGATCCCGCCGTCCATCCAGCGGGAGAAGACGACGGCCGGGGCGCTCGGTCCCCGGTCGAGGTTCTCGCCCCACTGCGACCAGCGGTAGCCGGCCGCTCCCAGCCGGGAGTCCGCGCGGGTGCCGTCCGGACTGACGTGGTCGAAGAACGTGCGCGCCACCATGTCCTCGGAGTGCTTCTGGGCGGCCGCGTGCAGCTTGGGGTCGATCCGCAGCGGGCCGCAGCCGATCCTGGCACGCTCGGCGTTGACCAGGTCCACCAGCTGACGCTCCGGGCTGGGCGGCGGAGTGGCCGAACGGCTGCTGCTCGGGGTCACAGTGGCCGGCGGTGTGCTCGGCACGGGCGGCTCGACGGGCGCGGGCTCGGCAGCGGCCGTGACGGTCGGGGACGGCACCGCACTCGGGGTCTCCGGCCGGGGCTCCGGCGGTGCGGGTATCGAGACCGTCGACGGGGTGTCGGGAGCGGCGGCCGGGGTGGTCGGTTCGGGCACGGTCTCGCCGGGCTGCGGGTGGTGGGGCCAGACCATGGCGAGTGTCGCCGCCGCCAGCACGGCCGCCGTTCCGCCGGCCAGGACGGTCTTCCGACGGGCGAACTCGGCCCAGCCGCCGTGCCCTCCGGCCGGGTCGGCCGGGGGCGCACCGGAGCCGCCGGGCGCCGTGGCGCCGGACCCGGTCCCTCCGGAGCCGGCGGGCGGAGCGGCCGAGGCGGCCGAGGCGGCGGAGGCGGCCTGAAGGGCGAGCCCGGCCGGGGAGTCCATCGGGACGGGGACCAGCGCCAGACCGGCCAGCAGTCCCTCGGCCGGGAAGAGGTCGCGGCCCAGTCCGTCGCAGGCGGCGCAGGCCCGGATGTGCCGGGCGATCCGCTTGCGCCAGACCGAGTCGGGCGCGCCGTCCCACCCTCCGGTGAGTTCGGCCAGTTCGGGGCACCGCGGGTAGGCGGTCAGCGCACGGACCACCACGCGGCCCGCCTCCAGTTGCTTCTTCATCCGCTGCACCCGGACGGCGGTGTGCTGGGGAGTCAGGTCGAGCGCGGCGGCCAGCTCGGCGCGGGTGAGTTCACCGCTCGCCTCCAGCCACCAGAGGGCGAGCAGTTCCTGGTCGTCCGGGTCCAGCCAGCGGGTGGCCTCGGCGACCTCCCGGCGCTGGCCGGAGAGGCCGAGCCGGAGGATGGTCAGATCGGTGAAGTCCGCGCGGGGGTCGGCCAGCTCCCAGGTCTCGTCGAGACCGCCCACGGCGGCCTGCTGCTGCCCGGTCGACCGCCGACGGACCTGGTTCATGGTGATCGCGACCAGCCAGGAACGGAACGCCTCGGGGTCGCGCAGGCCGTCCAGGCCGTCCAGGGCCCGGATCATCGTCTCCTGCGCGACGTCGTCCACGTCGGCATGGCCGTTCAGCGCCCGGCCGGCAACGTTGTAGACCAGCGGGAGCCAGGCGGCGACCAGCGCTTCCCGCGCCTGCGGATCGCCTGCCTGGGCCGCGAGCACCAGGGTCGTCCCGGTCCTGCTCTGCACGTCAACGTTCATGGGTCCGCACTCCGTCTTGCTGTCGTCCGTCCGCCGCTGCCTCCTCGGAGACCTTCGGGGAGTGCTCAGATAACAACAATTCGCGCGGATTCGGAAAATCCGAGGTCAGCGAGGGTCCGCCCCGGTCGGCCCCGGCCGGCCCCGGCCCCGACCCCTGCCGCCGGGGCCGGACGCGGGACCGGATCCCGGATCCCGGACGCGGTCACGACGGTGAGGCGAAGACCTGCGTCCACCAGGGGCCGCCGGATCCGGTCCGGACGCCGACACCGATCTGCTGGAAGGAGCAGTTGAGGATGTTGGCCCGGTGCCCGGGGCTGTTCATCCACGACTCCATGACCGCCGCCGGGTCCTTCTGGCCGCGCGCGATGTTCTCGCCCCAGCTGCTCCAGCGGTAGCCGGTCGCCTCGATGCGCTGGTCGGCGTGGTTGCCCTCGGGGCTGGCGTGGTCGAAGTAGCTGCGGGTCGCCATGTCCTCGCTGTGGACCTGGGCGGCGGTGTTCAGCCGGGAGTCCACGGTGAGCGGCCCGCAGCCGGCCTGGGCGCGCCGGGTGTTGACCAGGTCCGCCACCTGCTGCGCGTACTGGCTGTTCGACCCGCCGGGGCCGGCGGTGGAGGTCGGCCGGGCGCTGGTCGCGGACGGCTTGGCGGGGGCGGTGGTGACGGTCGTGGCGGCGGGAGACTCCGGCTTCGCGGTGGCGGTCGCGGAGGTGCTCGCGGCGGGGTTGCGCGGCGTGCCGGAGCCGGAGCCGGAGCCGGAGGCGGGCGCGGCCGAGCCGGACGGGCCGGGCACGACCGCGGAGGCCGACGGCGACGGCGTCGTCGACGGTGCGGCGGACGTGCCACCGGTGGCCGGGGCCGCGGTCGCGGCGCGGGCCGGGTCACCGGAGGCCGGGGAGGCCGCGGCCACGGCGGCCGGGTCGACGGCGCCGGCCCCGGGGACCTGGATGCCGTCGTGGTCGCCGGCCTCGGCCGCGATCAGCGCCTCGTAGGCCACGGCCTGCTGCCCGCCGTCGGTGCCCTCCTCGCCGCGGTACACCGCGAATCCGGCGCCGGCCAGCGCGGCTATCACCCCGGTCCCCGCGACGGCTGCGACCACCGCCACGATCGGTCCGAGGCCGCCGCGCCGCCGGCCGCGGCGGCCGGACCCGCGACGCCGTGCGGCGGCCCGCCGCGCGGCGCGTCCACCGACGCCGTCCTGGCGTCCGGTCGCGGGGAGGATGGTCGTCCGGTCTTCGCTGTTCACCTGCGCACGCTTCCTGTATCCGGGTCCGTCGGGAGGGTGCCGACACCTGGGAGACCCCGCGGCGGAGGGGGGATAACAGAAAGTACGAACGAATTTCCGAAGCATCTCGGCCAGGCGCGGCAAGGGTACGCGGTCGCGGTCAGCCCGCCCGTCGACGGGCCCGCTTCGCCTCGCGGTCGACCGCCCAGGCGTCGGCGACCGGCCCGAGGTGACCGAGCTTGTCGGGGTTGATCACGCGGCGGACGGTCTGGATCCGCCCGTCCAGCACATCGAGGACCACGACGTACGGTGCGCATCCCTCCGACGCGTACCCCCGTCCGGCGGTTCGACGGCCTGCCCTCCCCCACGTGCGGCGGGGCCGGCCGCGTGCCGCTACCCCCGTGGGGGTATCTGCGCCGAGGGCTTCCTCGGGTTCTGGCCCACCGTCCTCGACACGGAGGGGGCCGACCCGCGCGACGTGGGCTTCGCGAAGTGGCTCGTCGACACCGAGAAGGCGGTGCTCTCCTCCACGCTCCGCGAGGCGCCCTGGGAGCGCACGACGATCGTCGACGGACCGACCGCCGAGGTGGTCGCGGACCTGAAGTCCGCCGAGGGCGGCGACATCCTCGTGCTCTCCGGCGCGAGCGTCATCAAGGCCCTGCCGGCGGCCGACCTCGTCGACCGTCCGGCGCTCACGGTCTTCCCCGTCTTCCTCGGCGGCGGCCCCCGACTCTTCGACGACGGCCTGCCGACCGGGAAGTGGACACTCGTCAGTCAGGCCGCGGGCGAGCACGGCACGGTGGCCGCGGTCCACGACCGGGCCCGCCGAGTCGGGCGCCCGGCCCGCCCGGCCCGGCCGGTCAGTGCCCCGTCGCGGCGGCGGAGGCCGCCGGGGGCATGTCGTAGGTGACGAACATCGTGCGGATGGCGACCTGGTCGTACTTGCTGCGGGCCCGGTGGTTGTCGTCGGCGGTGATCCACCGGACCGTGTTCCAGTCCCGCTCGGCGGCGATCCCGCGCAGGCGGGCGAGCAACGCGTCGACCGCGCCGCCGCCGCGGACGGCCGGGGCGACGAAGAGGTCGTCGAGGAAGCCGGCGACGGCGCCGTGCAGGGGGCGGACGAAGGGGCGGTAGTGGGCCAGGCCGACCGGGGTGCCGTCGGTGTCGCGGACCAGCAGACCGTCCAGCTCATGGGCGGGGTCGGTGAGCCACGACCAGACCAGCTCGGCCTTCTCCTCCGGGCACGGGACCCGGTAGAACGCGCAGTACCCCCGGAACAGCTCCCGCCAGGCGGCGAAGTCCCCGCTGTCCGGGGCGTCCACGGTCCAGCGGGCGGGGGTGGTCTCGGACGTCATGGCGGGCTCCCCGGGTAGCTGCGGTCCTGGTGCGGTCCTGCGGTCGCGGGACAGCATGACGGACCGTCGGTTCGGAGCCGATCGACAGTCCGGCCAAGTACGGTCCCGCCCTCACTCCACCGCGGCAGCGGACAGGGCGGCAGGGCGGCGCGGCACGGGGCAGCGCGACCGCCCGGCAGCGCCGACCGGGAGCGGGACGGGCGGCAGCGGGGCGTGTCTGCCGCGCGCGATCGGTCCGCGTCGTCGATGCTGGACCCCGCCCGCCCACCCGTTCCCCCGTTCCCCGAGGAGCCCGCGATGCTGCTCCGGCACCTGGCCCTGACCTCCCGAGCCGTCGCGGCCGAGCCGGGCCGCCGGGCCAAGACCGAACTGCTCGCGGACTGCCTGCGCGGCCTCGGCCCCGAGGAGGCCCCGGCGGCGGTCGCACTGCTCTCCGGCGAGTCCCAGCGGATGCGGACCGGCATCGGACCGGCCGCCCTGCGCGATCTGCCGCCCGCCGGGGCCGAGCCCGTGCTCGGGGTCCGGGAGACGGAGCGGATCCTGGAGGAGATCTCCGCCGTGCACGGCACGGGCGCCCAGGCCGAGCGGCGCCGGCTGCTGGCGGGCCTCTTCGAGCGGGCCACCGAGGCCGAACAGACCTTCCTCCGCGCGGTCCTGATCGGGGACCTGCGCCAGGGCGCGCTGGACGCGGTGGTGGCCGATGCCGTGGCGCGCGCCGCCGGGGTGCCGGCGGCGGCCGTGCGCCGGGCGCTGATGTTCCGGGGCTCGGCGCGGGCGGTCGCGGCGGCGGCGCTGACCGGCGGCGTGCCGGCGCTGGACGCGTTCCGGCTGGAGGTGGGCCGCCCGGTCCGGCCGATGCTGGCGGCCTCGGCGCCGGACGTCGGGACCGCCCTGGAGCGGATCGACGGCCCGGCGGCACTGGAGTGGAAGCTGGACGGCATCCGGCTCCAGGTGCACCGGGACGGCGGCGAGGTGGCGGCCTTCACCCGCTCGCTGGACGACATCACCGCGCGGGTCCCCGAGGTGGTGGAGGCCGCCTTGGCCCTGCCGGTCCGGTCTGCCGTGCTGGACGGCGAGGCGATCGCGCTCGGCCCCGACGGCCGCCCGCGCCCCTTCCAGGAGACCGCCGCCCGGACCGCCGCCCGCCGGGACCCGGAACGCCTGCGCGCCGAGGTCCCGCTCAGCGTGCACTTCTTCGACCTGCTGCACCGGGACGGCGAGGACCTGGTGGACCGGCCCGGCCGGGAACGCTGGGCCGCCCTGACCGGGGCCGTCCCGGAGGATCTGCGGGTGGCGCGCGCCGAGACCGACGACGGCGACGAGGCGCTGGCCTTCTTCCGGGCCACCCTCGCGCGCGGACACGAAGGGGTGCTGGTCAAGGACCCGGCGGCCGGCTACCGGGCGGGCCGGCGCGGCGCCGGATGGATCAAGGTCAAGCCCCGGCACACCCTGGACCTGGTGGTGCTGGCCGCCGAGTGGGGCAGCGGGCGGCGGAGCGGCCTCCTCAGCAACCTGCACCTCGGTGCCCGCGCGGGCGCCGAACCGGGGCTGGGTCCGTGGGTGATGCTCGGCAAGACCTTCAAGGGGCTGACCGACGAGACCCTCGCCTGGCAGACCGCGGCGCTGCTCGCCCGTGAGGTCGAGCGGGACGCGTGGACGGTACGGGTGCGGCCGGAGCTGGTGGTGGAGATCGCCTTCGACGGTGTGCAGCGCAGTCCCCGCTACCCGGCCGGGCTGGCGCTCCGCTTCGCCCGGGTGGTGCGCTACCGGAGCGACAAGCCCGCGGCCGAGGCGGACACCGTGGCCGCCGTCCGGGAGATCGCCGCCGCCGAAGGGCTGTGAGGACGCCGCGCGACCGGGCCGGCCACCCGGGCGGTCGGCCCGGCACTCCGTCCGATCCGCAATCAAACGTCGGTTTTGCCACACGCGTTCACGAGCAGTGGCAAACCGGCCATTCTACGCAGGGCGGCCACGCACTCTTCGTGTGCGACGGGAGCTGGGGCTAGGTTGACACCGACAGCGGGGGCGGCACGGCCCGGGCAGTCCGGTGCCACACCAGTGAGAGGTGTCCGACCATGCGCGTGAGTGTCGATCCGGACCGCTGCTGCAGCTCCGGCCAGTGCGTCATGACCGTGCCGGAGCTCTTCGAGCAGGACGACGCGGACGGGCTGGTGAGGCTTCGTCCGGTCGTCGTGGAGCTCTCCCGGTTCGCCGACGTCCGACTCGCCGCCCAGCTCTGCCCGGGTGGCGCGATCACCGTCACCGAGGGCACCGGCCCCGCCGGGGGCTCCGACGGCCGGACGAGCGGCGACGCGGCGTAGGCACCGGACCCTCCCCGCCCCTGAACCACCCCGTCGCGCCGCGCCCCGTTCGCCGCACCGTGCCGCGTGCCCCCGCCTCGCGCATCGCGTCACGCATCACTTCGTCGACCTGTGCCCACGTCGTCATACGAGGAGACCTCACCTTGACGAGCACACCCGCCGCCCCGGCCCCGCTGCTCCCGGCCCGCCACGACACCCGTTGCCCGTACAGCCCGCCGCCCGTGTACACCGAAGCGGCCGGCTCCGGCCCGGTCAGCCGGGCCGAACTGCCGGACGGCACCTCCTGCTGGCTGGTCACCGGCTACGAGGAGGTCCGCACGGTCCTCTCCGACCGGCGGTTCAGCGCCGACGCCCGCAGGCCCGAGTTCCCGTTCCTCACCGTCGGGCAGCGCGAGATCATCGCCACCAACCCGTCCTTCCTCCGTCTCGACGACCCCGAGCACGCCCGGCTCCGCCGGATGGTCACCGGCGACTTCCTGGTCAGGCGGGTGGAGGCGCTGCGGCCCGGCATCCAGCAGATCGTGGACCGGGCGCTCGACCGGATGACCGCCGAGGGCGCGCCCGCCGACCTGGTCGCCCACTTCGCGCTGCCGGTGCCCTCCCTGGTGATCTGCCTGCTGCTCGGGGTCCCGTACGCGGACCGGGAGGCGTTCCAGGAGCGCAGCCGGCTGCTGCTCACCATCAACGCCGCGAAGGAGGAGGTCGCCCGGGCGCAGAACGAGCTCCTCGACTACCTCGGCGACCTCGCCACCCGGAAGCGGGACCGGCCCGGCGACGACATCCTCAGCCGGCTCGCGACCCGCGACGACCTCACCCCCCGGCAGATCGCCACGACCGGGCTTCTGCTCCTGGTCGCGGGCCACGAGACCACGGCCAACATGATCGGGCTCTCCACCGCCCTGGTGCTGCGCCACCCGGAGCAGGCCGCCCGGCTGGCCGACCCGGCAACGCTCCCCGGAGCGGTGGAGGAGCTGCTGCGGCTGCTCACCATCGTGCACACCGGGGTGCCACGGCTGGCGGTGGAGGACGTCGAACTGGGCGGCACGCCGGTCCGCGCCGGGGAGGGCGTGATCGCGATGCTGTCGACCGCGAACCGGGACGAGCGGCTGTTCGGCGGCGAGGACCGGCTGCCCAGCGACGAGCTGGACCTCGGCCGGGACGCCCGACGGCACGTCGCCTTCGGTTTCGGGGTGCACCAGTGCCTGGGCCAGCCGCTGGCCAGGGCGGAGCTGCAGATCGCGCTGGCCACGCTGTTCCGGCGGCTGCCGGGACTGCGGCTCGCGGTGCCGGAGAGCGAGCTGGACTTCCGCACCGAGGCGGTGATCTACGGGCTCAGGTCGCTGCCGGTCAGCTGGTGACCTCGGGGGCCGTCGGCCGGCGGGGGCGGCCGACGGGGGCGGGCGGGGTCCCGCGGAGCAGGGCTCGGGGGGCGGCCGGGTCGGGTGGTCAGTCACAGGAATGCTCTTCGAAAGGCCGGGCAGCCTTCCCCTCGAAGGTCGCCCGTGCGGCCTCCGTAGGGCCTCCGCACCGTCCTTCGCACGACCTCCCGCCGGCTTCCGGGCCGGTCCGGTTGGCCGTGGCGCGGGCGCGGAGGCAGGCTTGAGGGGCGAGAGAGAGCACGGCCGGTGTCCGTCCGGCACGGCGGCGTGTCGCGCCGGATCGGGGCGGCCCGGCCGGCCCGAGCAGAGGAGCCCGCGATGACCGACATGAGCGCACGCTCCGAGGTGGGCGCCGACCGGGACGAGGACGTCCGCGCGGCCGACCCGGAGGAGGGCATCACCTCGATGCAGAACCAGCACGCGCAGGACACCTCCCAGGCGGAGGGCGATTCCCTGGCGGAGCCGGGGGCGAGCGACTGACCGCTCCCGACGGGGGAGTGACGACGAGGCCGCCCGCTCCCACGGGCGGCCTCCGCGACCGACGGTGCCGCTCCGCGAGCGGTGGCGGACCGCGAGGGAGGATGGGCGCATGACCGAACAGCAGCAGGGCGCAGCAGGGCGCGGTGCGGCCGGGCAGGGCCCGGCCGCACCGGAACCGGCCGGGACGCGCGGCGCCGGACCGGTGGATCCGCCGGTGGACCCCCGGGCCTCGTGGGCCACCTGGACCACCCAGTCGATCATCAGCGGACCGGGCGGAGTGACCACCACGGAGGTCGGCCCGATCTCCGGCGACCTCACCGTGCACACCACGTGGGTGGACGGTGAGGCCCGCCTCACCGTGCAGTACACGGGGGCACTGGACTGGTACAGCGTGGCGGGAAGCCCGGTGCCGGCGTCCGACGAGGCCGCGGCGCGGGCCGTCCACCAGGCGATGGTCAACGGCGTCAAGTCCGGGCGGGGCGCCGGGGCGCCGTCACCCCCGGCGGGCTGACGGCACGGGCCGACGGCTCTCGGGGCTCCCTCGACTTCCCGGGCCCCGGGGGCTTCGGCCTTTCTTCGGCCACCGGGTCCGCGCACGGTCACCGGGTCCGCGCACGGGTGCCGCGGCCGGGTTCGGACGGCGGATCCGCGTCGGGCCCTGCGTCCCGGCGGCGCCTGCCCGGCCCGATCCCGCCGCCCCCGGCACCCCGTGCCCGGCGCCGGGGGCGAGCGGTCAGCCGCGCGGCTCGCCCCGGTGCACCGGGGCGGCGGCCGACCAGTAGCCCGGGTCTACCGGGAGGCGGCTCTTCAGGTCCTCGCGGACCTCGCGGGCCAGCTTGCGGGTGTCGCGGCGGTTCACCGTGGCCCCGATCCCCGCGCCCACCAGCAGCGGCGTCAGGGAGGGCAGCCGGCGCAGCGAGCTGCGGGTGAGCCGACGACGGACCTGCTGGCGCACCTCGGAGCCGAGGGCCATGGCGGCCAGGCCGGCCGGCTTTACGAGCAGGGAGCCGTCGATGCCGCGGCGGTTGGCCCAGGCGGTGACGTACGCGCCGGCCCGCTGGGCGGTGTTGCCCTGGGCGGGGACGCCGTAGACCTCGTGGAGTTCGGCGATCAGCTTGATCTCGACGGCCGCCACCGCGAGCGTCTCGGCGGCGATCTCCAGCGGCATCGCCGGAGGCACCGGGAGCATCGCGGCAGCGCCGACCCCGGCGCCGAGGGCGCTTGAGGCCCGGCCGGCGCCGACGATCAGCAGCTCGGCGAGCTTGTCGGCGTCGGCGGCACCGGGGTGCTGGGCCCGCAGCGTCGCGAGGTTGCGGACGGGGATGCGCGGCGCCGTGTGGATCAGCTGTTCGGCGAGGGCCCGGCCGCCGTACGCGGCTCCCTTGGCCGCGGCCTGGCCGCGGGTGCCGAGCCGACGGGCGATGTCGGCGACCAGCCGGGCGCCCCGCCGGCGGCCGCGTTCGACCCCGGCGCCGTACTCGACGACCTGTCCCACGGGGCCGCCTGGGGCTTCCGGGACGGGGCGTTCCAGCTCCTCGACCAGTTCGGCGAGTTCGTCGGCGACACGGTCCGGGGTCGGCTCGGGCTCACTCCCGCGTCCCGGCTTCCTGAAGATTGCCATGTTCTGCGGGTACCCGGTGGTGCCTCGCGGTACGCACCACCGGTGTCCGGGTCCTGTGACGGTCCCGCCACGGCCGCGTGCCGCCCGCCGCCGCCCCGCCGCGTCACCCGGTGATCTCGACCCCGCGCCAGAACGCCACCCGGTCCCGGACGTGCTCCGCCTCCGGCTTCGGGTCGGTGTAGTACCAGGCCGCGTCGGGGTTGGTCAGCCCGTCGACGTCGAGGGTGTAGTAGGCCGCCGTGCCCTTCCACCCGCAGACGGTGGTGGTGTCGGACGGGCGCAGGTACTCGGCGCGCACCGAGTCGGCCGGAAAGTAGTGGTTGCCCTCGACGACGGTGGTGTCATCGCTCTCGGCGATGACCGTGCCCTGCCAGCTCGCTGTGGTCATACCGCGATTCTGCCCGACGCCGTGCGCGGGGCCCGGCGGTCGGGGCGGGTTCCGGACAGCGGGCGAAGCCCGGGTGGCGGCGGGCTCAGGGCAGCGGGCTCAGGGCAGCGGTTCGGCGTGGACCGGGAAGTGCGGCGTCTGGTGGCCTCCGCTGGCGAGCATCCGCACCTCCCCCGCGTCGCTGATCTCGGCCCGGACGATGCCGCTGGCGTCCTCGTACACCGGGTGGCCACCGGGGCCGGTCGCGCTGGTGCGGGCGACCACCACGACGTCCTGCGGGGCCTGGGTGCCGGGGGTGCCGGGGAAGGTGAGTGCGTAACGGCTGGCTGAACTCATCGCCGGCCTCCTGGTCCCTGCTCGTCCTGCTCGTCCTGCCGGTCACTCCGGGTCGTTCCGGGTCACCGCCGGTCTGCCGTTGGTCGTCGCCTCTCGTCACGGCCCCGGGCGCTGGTCGCCGCCGAGCCGGTGCGGGCCCGTGGCCGGTGCTAGGCCGAGGCTCCGGCGGACCGTGCGACGGCGCCGCGGACCTCCAGTTCGTCGAGCAGCCGCCCGGTCGCCTCGGCCACGGCGTCCACCGCCCGGTCGAAAGCCTCCCGGTTGTGCGCGGCGGGGGCCCGGAAACCGGAGACCTTCCGCACGTACTGGAGGGCTGCCGCCCGGAAGTCCTCCTCGGAGGCGTCGGGCGTCACGGGTGGTCTCAGCGTCTTGATACTGCGGCACATGCTCCCAGTCTTGCGCGCGAGCGCCCGACTGGCGACCCCCGTACGTCACCGGTCCGCCATGACCGCCACACGGTGTGGTCATCAGACCGGATTAGGATTTCGGCCGAACAATCCTGACTCCTCCCGCTCGTCCCGGAGTATCCCCTTGCCTCTCGCGCTGGTCGCCCTGGCCGTGACCGCCTTCGCCATCGGAACCACCGAGTTCGCCGCCATGGGGCTGCTCCCCCAAGTGGCCGGCGACCTGGACGTCTCCATCCCGCAGGCGGGCTGGCTGATCTCCGCCTACGCCGTCGGCGTGGTGGTCGGCGCTCCGCTGCTCACCGCCCTCGCCGCCGGCCGGCCCCGGAAGACGGTGCTGGTCGCACTCGCCGGGTTCTTCGCCGCCGGAAACCTGCTCTGCGCGGTCGCCCCCGACTTCTGGTCCCTGGCCGCCGCCCGGCTGATCACCGGGCTGCCGCACGGCGCCTTCTTCGGCGCGGGCGCGGTCGCCGCGGCCGAACTCGTCGCCCCGCACCGGCGGGCCCGGGCCGTCGCCGTGATGTTCTCCGGCCTGACCGTCGCCAACATCGTCGGCGTACCGGCCGCCACCCTGCTCGGCCAGCACCTGGGCTGGCGGGCGACGATGCTGGTCGTGGTCGTGATCGGCGTGGCCGGGACGATCGCGATCGCGCGGCTGGTCCCGCACCTGCCCTCCCCCGCCCAGGCCGGCCTCCGGCACGAGCTGGGCGCGTTCCGCAGCGGCCAGCTCTGGCTGGCGCTGGCCACCGTGGTCTTCGGCTGCGGCGGGTTCTTCGCCTGTTACAGCTACATCACCCCGCTGCTCACCGAGGTCTCCGGGTACGCGACCGGGTCGGTGACCCTGGTGCTCGCCCTGTTCGGGGTGGGGATGACGATCGGCAACGTGCTCGGCGGATACGCGGCCGACCGTGCGCTGCGACCCACGGTCTGCGCCGCGTTCCTGCTGCTCGCCGCCGTACTGGCGCTGTTCGCGGTGACCGCACGCACCGAGTGGTCGGCGGCGGTGACGGTGGTGCTGGTCGGGCTGTTCGGCTTCGCGATCGTGCCGGCCGTACAGACCCTGGTCCTGCGCGAGGCCCGCGGCGCGCCGACGCTCGCCTCGGCGACCGTGCAGGGCGCGTTCAACCTCGCCAACGCCCAGGGCGCGTACTTCGGTGGGCTCGCCCTCGACGCCGGGCTCGGCTGGACCTCGCCGACGCTGGTCGGCTCCGGGCTGGCGGCCTCGGGGGCGGTGATCGCGGTGCTCGCCTGGGCCCTCGACCGCCGCCGGAAGGCACTGGCCGGGCCTGGCCCGTCGAGCGTTCCCGGCCCGGCTCCGGCCCCCGAGGCCGGCGTCCGCGCGGACGTCGGCGACCGGGTGGTGGGCGCCGGGGCCGGCGCGGGCTGCTGAGCGGTACCCGACCGGAGCCGCCCGGGCCGAGCCCGGCCCGGGCGGTTCCGCTACGCGGGCGCGCCGGGGGCGGGCGGGACGGGACGGAGGTCCCGGTGGCCCTCGGCCAGCAGCCGGTACCCCTCCGCGTTGACCTTGATGCCGGCGCGCTCGTCCTCGGTCAGCTTCCGCCGGACCTTGGCGGGGACGCCCGCGACCAGGGAGCCGGGCGGGACCTCCATGCCCTGGGTCACCACGGCACCGGCCGCCACCAGCGAGCCGGCGCCGATCCGGGCACCGTTCAGCACGGTGGCGTTCATCCCGACCAGGACGTCGTCCTCGATCACGCAGCCGTGCAGCACGGCGTTGTGCCCGACCGAGATCCGTTCGCCCATCACCAGCGGGAAGCCGAGGTCGGCATGGAGCGTGCAGTTGTCCTGAACGTTGCTGCCGGCGCCGACCGTGATCGCCTCGGCGTCGCCGCGCAGCACGGCGCCGTACCAGACGCTCGCCCCGGCACCGAGTGTCACGCTGCCGACCACGACCGCGTTCGGCGCGACGAACGCGGTCGGGTCGACGGCGGGTGCCCGGCCCGCGACCTCGGCTATCAACGGCTCTGCCATGCTGCGTCCTCCCGGTGACGACCGCCCATCAGGTGCGGGCCATGATGGCATCCCCGGCCGCCGGACCGGCCGGGGGCCCGGGCCTGCCGCCCCGGCGCCGGGTCCGCTCCGGGTCGGTCCGGCCGGTCCGGAGCGGCACTCGGTCAGGCGCCGGTCAGCTCCCGTCGGGCACCGGTCAGGTGCGCGGACCGTCCAGCACGCCCTCCACGGCCGGCACGACGGTGCGGGGCGCACCGGCGGCGGGGGCCGGCGGCGGGCCGCCGCAGACACCGGTGTTGATCAGGTTGTCGAACGCCGCGTTGGTGGCCGGGAGGTCCGAGACGTCGTACGCGTTGACCGAGGCCGCGAACTGCCGGCGGTTGTCGGCGTCGCCGAACACGAACGTGTTGTAGCCCGGGATGCCACCGGCGTGGCCCCAGACGTCGCCACAGGCGGTGGGCGTCCGCTGGAGACCGAGGCCGTACTGCGCCTCGCCGCTCTGCGGGGTGACCGCCTTCATCTCGGCCAGCAGGCGGGCGGGCAGCAGCCTGCCCCCGAGCAGGGCCTTGAGGAAGGTGGTGAGGTCGGCCGTGTTCGAGATTCCCGCGCCGGCCGCGTCCGCCATGCTCGGGTCCAGCTCGGTGACGTCGGCCGGGCCGGTGGGCAGCTTGTAGTAGCCGTGTGCGTGCGGACCGGGGACGGTCGTCGAGTGGATCGGCATCGAGGTGGCGGTCAGGCCGAGCCGCCGGACGATCCGGCGGTCCACCTCGTCGGCCCAGCTGCGACCGGTGACCCGCTCGATCAGCAGCCCGATCACGACGTAGTTGGTGTTGGAGTAGTGCCAGCCCTGCCCGGGCGCGAAGTAGGGCTGGTGGCCGTTGGCGATCGCGACGAGCTGCTCCGGCCGGTAGACCGTCCAGCGCCCGGTGTCGAGCCACCGCTGCATCGATTCGGCGCTCTCCTCGTGCGCGAAGGCGTCGTCCTCGGTGTAGTTGAAGAGGCCGCTGGTGTGGTCGAGCAGCTGGCGGACGGTGATGTCGCGTCCACCGGGGACGAGGCCGGGCAGGAAGCGCTCGACCCTGTCGTCCAGGCTCAGCCGGCCCTCGGCGACCAGTTGGAGAACCACCGTGGAGACGAACGTCTTGGTGACGCTGCCGATGCGGAACCGGCCGTCCGCGCCGGCCTTCCGTCCGGTGGCGAAGTCGGCGGTGCCCGCCGCGCCCTTCCACACCGACCGGCCGCGCTCGCTGACCCTCGCCAGCGTGGCCGAGGCCCCGCCCTGCTCCACCATCCTGCGTACCGCGTCGTCCAGCGCCTTCACGTCGACGCCCTTCCCGGCTCCCGCCACGACCACTCCGTCCGGCCCGGGCGCGCCGTGGGCACCGGCCGCCGGGGCGACCACGCCCACCAGGCCGGCGCCGGCCAGCGCGACCGCGAGCGCGCGGACCGCCGCGCCGCGCCGGCGCCCGGGCCTCGTCACCCCCGCCCGGTCTGCGGTCTCGCCGCCGACCCCGCCGTCCACCGTTCCCCTGTACGTCCCGGCCATGATGCCTCCCGAATCAGCGCCGACGGGTGTCCACAACACCCTTGCCTTCCATGGCAGCTGACACTCTGCCAGCCGTACACGAAGGAGGCGTCAGCCCCTGGTCCGGACCTTCTCCGCCCCTGGTCCCATCCTTTGCCGCGTGTCGCTCACCCTCAGGTCGGCGGCGCCCCCGACGGGCCTCGGGGTGCGCCTCCGACCAGGGGTGGAGACGCCGGGACGGAGACTCAGGGGCGGCGGCCGGCACCGGGAGGTCGGTGCCGGCACCGGCCTCGGGATCAGGCGACCGGGGCCTTCACCCGCAGCACCTCGACGAACGCCCGGAGCCACGCCGGGTGGTCGGGCCACGCCCGCGCCGAGACCACCACCCCGTCGACCACCGCTTCGCCGTCCACGTAGCTCGCGCCGGCCGCCCGCACGTCCGGCTCCAGAGCCGGGTAGGCGGCGCTGGTGCGCCCGGCCAGGACCCCGGCGGCGGCCGGAACCAGCGGGCCGTGGCAGATCTGCGCGACCGGCTTCTCGCTCTCGAAGAAGTGCCGGACGATCCGCTGCACGTCCGGATCGTTGCGCAGGTACTCGGGAGCACGGCCACCGGGGATCACCAGCGCCACGTAGTCGGCCGGGTCGACGTCGGCGAACGCGACGTCGGCGGGCCAGGTGTAGCCGGGCTTCTCGGTGTAGGTGTCGAAGCCGTCGACGAAGTCGTGCACGACGAACTGGAGCCGCTTCTTGGCAGGGGCCGCGATGTCGACCTGGTAGCCCTCCTCGCGCAGCCGCTGGTAGGGGTAGAACACCTCCAGTGACTCCGCGGCGTCCCCGGTGACGAGCAGGATCTTCGATGCCATCGCGACATCCCTCCGAATCGATCGATCGTCAGTTCTGTTGCATGCCCCGCCCGATGGGATCCCGGCGCGGGCCGCACCCAGCGTTCCGCGCCGTACGGCGCCCGCGCAACAGGGCGCACGGGCATCCGACGGCGCATGTGCGCCCACGTGCGCCGGACGTGGGCGGTGCACGCCCCCTGAACGGCCTGCGCCTAGACTCCCTGCTGCCCGTACCCCTGCCCACGGAGGGAATCCGCCCCGATGTCGGACCGCACCACCTACCTCGTCCTGCCCGGCTACCAGAGCTCCGGCCCGGACCACTGGCAGAGCCGCTGGGAGGCGGGCGACCCGGCGTTCGTCCGGGTCGAGCAGGCGGACTGGGACCACCCGGACCCGGTGGACTGGGTGGCCCGGGTGGACGCGGCGATCGTTACGGCAGCGGCGCACGGGCCGGTGGTGCTCGTGGCGCACAGCCTGGGCTGCGCGGCGGTGGCCCGCTGGGTGGCCGGGGCGCCGGCCGCGCGGACCGCTCTCGTCCGGGGCGCCCTGCTCGTCGCCCCCGCCGACATCGACCACGCCGACGTCCCCGAGCTCCTGGGCTTCCGTCCGGTCGCCCTGCCGCGGTTCCCGTTCCCGGCCGTCGCGGTCTCCAGCACCGACGACCCGTGGGTCACGCCGGACCGTGCCCGTTACTTCGCCGGTTCCTGGGGCGCCCGCTACGTCGAGCCGGGCGCGTACGGGCACCTCAACTCCGACTCGGGGCTCGGCGACTGGCCGGAGGGCCGCGAGCTGCTCGCCGCCCTCTGACACGACGACGGCGCAGCGGCGGCCGACTCGGCGGTCCCGGACTCGGCAGCCGGTGACGACGGGGGCCGCCGGCGGGGCGGACCGGCCGGCATCCCAGACTTCGGGGATGGGAAGTGGATCAGCCCTCCGGACAGAATCGGGGCAGACCGACTACCCGAAGGGTGTGCACCGATGAACCGTCTCTCCCGCTCGTTCGCCGTCCTCGCGCTCAGCGCCACCGCCCTGCTCACCGGGACGGCGGCCGCCCAGGCCGCCGCCCCGCCCGGCGCCACGACCGGGGACCTCGCGGTCGACCCCAAGCCGGTCGAGCAGGTCGCCGCCGCCCACAAGTGCGACGTCGAGTACACCGTCGCCTACTACAGCTACCGCCAGCAGGGCTACCCCGAGCTGGAGTCCCTGCTGCACGCGGAGAAGACCTACGCCCTCTGCGCCTCGGTGGGCTGACCGGCGCCCGGCTCCCCCGGGCCGGGGGCCGGCCGCGGTGCGTGACCGCGGCCGGCCCCCTCCCGTTCCCCGGGGCGGGGTTGCCCGGGCGTGACGGGAGGGGTTGGCGGGGCGGTCCCGTTCTCCGGGCGGGCGGTGGGTGTCGGAACTTCTCCCGCAGTTCGCCCGGAGGCCACCCGGCCGGGCGCGACGGCTCCTAGTCTGCGGGCGACGACCCCGACGCCACGCCACCAGGGCGACCAAGGAGAACCCATGACGACCCGTCCGCTCGACGGCAGCAGCCCGGCGGAGCCCGCCGAGGGCACCGGATCCTCCCGCCGCCGCTTCCTGCGCGCCACCGGCGCGGCCGGGATCGGCGCGGCGGCGTTCGCCACCGCCGGTGCCGGGGAGGCCTTCGCGGCCCCCGGCGGGGACCGGCCGGACGCCGAGCAGCCCGCCGCCGACGAGCGCGCCGCCGCCGCGGGCCGTCCGTCCGGCACCCGCCCGCCGGTGCGCACCGGTACCGGTCTGGACCGGCTGCCGCACCCGCTGATCGTCGGACACCGCGGTGCCCCCGGCTACCGCCCGGAGCACACCCTGGGCTCGTACGACCTCGCCCTCCAGCTCGGCGCGGACGTCATCGAGCCGGACCTCGTCCCGACCAAGGACGGCCACCTGGTGGTCCGGCACGAGAACAACATCACCGAGACCACGGACGTCGCCGACCACCCGGAGTTCGCGGGCCGGAAGACCTCGAAGACCATCGACGGCGCGGCGCAGACCGGGTGGTTCACCGAGGACTTCACGCTCGCCGAGCTCCGCACCCTGCGGGCCAAGGAGCGGCTGCCGCAGCAGCGTCAGCGGAACACGGTCTACGACGGCCGCTGGGCGATTCCCACCTTCCGCGAGGTGGCCGACTTCGCCCGCAAGCGCGGTCGCGAGCTGGGCCGGGACGTCTGGGTCTACCCGGAGACCAAGCACCCCAGCTACTTCCGCTCGATCGGCCTGCCCCTGGAGGAGCGGCTCGCGGACGAGCTGCGCCGCACCGGGCTGGCCGGGCGCAACGGACGGGCGATCCTGCAGTCCTTCGAGCCGAGCAGTCTCCAGCGGCTCGCCAAGCTGGTCGACAACCCGCGGATCCAACTGCTCAGCGGCGCGGCCAGCCGACCGTACGACTTCGAGCTGGCCGGGGACCGGCGCACGGTGGCCGACCTCGTGACCCCGGCCGGGCTGCGCTGGATCGCCGGCTTCGCCCACGGCATCGGCCCGACCACGCAGCTGATCGCACCGGTCGACGCCACCGGCAAGCTCCTTCCGCCGACCACGCTCGTCCGGGACGCACACGCGGCCGGCCTGCTGCTGCACCCCTACACGGTGCGCAACGAGAACGGCTTCCTGCCGCTCGACTACCGCAGGGGCACCGACCCGAACGCGTACGGCGACGCGATCGGCTGGGCCCGGTACCTGTACGAGCTGGGCGTGGACGGGTTCTTCACCGACCAGACCGACACCAGCGTGCTGGCCCGCCAGGACTTCTGGGCCGCCAAGGGCGTGCACTGACATCCGGCGCTCCCGGCTGAACGACCGTGCCCCGGACCCTCGTCGGACGGTCCGGGGCACGGTCGTCGGCGCGTCGCCGGACCCGGCCGGGGTCAGCCGTCGGCGGACCCGTCGGCGGATCCGTCGTCGGACTGCGTCCGCGTCTGCTCGTCCGGCTTGGTCTGCGGCTGGACGGGCTTGGCCGGCTGGGTCGGCTGCGAGGTGCGCGGCCGTCCGGGGGCGGTGTTGCGCCCGCCGGGCCAGGTCGGCGCAGTGTCCGTCGCGGAACCGCCCGGCCACGGGGAGCCACCGGAACCGGTGGGGCTCCCGGACGGGTCGCGCTTCGGCGGCGGGTCCGGGATGTGGACGGTCGCGAACTCCTTCTCGGGCATGCCCTTGACGGCGTCGCTCATGCCCATCTGCCAGATCGGTCCCGGGCCGGTGGCGCCGAAGACCTCCTCGTAGTACCGGCCGCCGATCCTGATGTTCTTCATCGGCACGCCCTTGGCCGGGCCGCCCAGCCAGACCGAGGCGGCCAGGTTGCCGGTGTAGCCGCTGAACCAGGCCGACTTCTTCTCGTCGCTCGTACCGGTCTTGCCGGCGATCTGCCGGTCGTCGTCGAGGCCGAGGTCGCGCCCGGTGCCGCCCTTCTCGGTCACGCCGAGCAGCACGGTGTTGATGACGTCGGCGGTGTTCTCGGAGAGCACCCGGTCGCACTTGGGCGGGCTGACCGGGATCTCCTTGCCGTCCACCGTGCTGATCCTGCTGATCGCGAGCGGCGCGCAGTAGGTGCCGCGGGCGGCGAAGGTGGCGTAGACGTTGGCCATCGCCAGCGGGCTCACCTCCTGGGTGCCCAGGCCGAGGGCCGGCAGCTCCTCCAGCGGCATACCGCTCGCCTTGCCCGCCACCCCGAGCTTGTTGGCCATCTGCTTGACCGCGCAGAGGCCGATCTCCTGCTCCATCTGCACGAAGTAGGTGTTGACCGAGAGCGCCATCGCCTCCTTGAGCTGGTACGGGCCGACCTCGCCCGCCGACTCGTTGGGGATGGTGCCGTTCTTCTTGTCGTTCTTCGCCAAGTTCTTCCAGGTGCCGTCGCAGGTGCTCATCGTCGGCCAGTCCATCCGGTTCGGCGACGGGTAGGACTGCGTGGCCGGCAGGCCGGCCTCCAGAGCGGCGGCGGCCACGATCGGCTTGAAGTTGGAGCCCGGCTGGAAGCCGTTGCCGCCGCCCATCGCCGCGTCGACGTTGTAGTTGACGACGGTCTGGTTCTTGTTCGGGTCGAGCCCGTACGGGCGGGTCTGGGCCATCGCGAGGATCCGGCCGCTGCCCGGCTCCACCATGGTCATCGCCGCGGAGACCTGGTCGGTCACGTTGACCCGCTTGGTCACCGCGTTCTGCGCGGCGGCCTGCTTGACCGGGTCGAGGGTGGTGTGGACGGCCAGGCCGCCCTGGTCCCACAGCTTCTTGCGTTCGGCCGCGGTCTTGCCGAAGACCGGGTCCTGCTTGACCACGCGCCGGACGTACTCGCAGAAGAAGCCCATCCCCGACTGCGCCGTGATGCAGCCGTTCTGCGGCTCCTTGTAGCGCAGGCCGAGCGGCGCGGCCTTGGCCTCACGGGCCTGCTCCGGGGTGAGGTGCTTGTTCTCCACCATCTTGTCGATGACGGTGTCGCGGCGCTTCTGCGCGGCCACCGGGTGGAGCTTCGGGTCGTACTGGGAGGGGTTCTGCACCAGCCCCGCCAGGGTCGCCGCCTCGGGGACGGTGAGGTCCTTCGCGTCCTTGCTGAAGTACCGCTGGGAGGCGGCCTGGATCCCGTACGCCTGGCGGCCGTAGAAGGTGATGTTCAGGTAGTTGGTGAGGATCTGCTCCTTCGTCAGCTCCTCCTCCAGCTTGATGGCGTACTTGAGTTCCTGGATCTTGCGGCCCAGGGTCTTGCGCTGGGCCGCCAGCACGGCCGCCTGGTCGTCACCGGCCTTCTCGACGTTCACGTTCTTCACGTACTGCTGGGTCAGCGTCGAAGCGCCCTGGACGGTGGCGCCGCTCTCGGCGTTCTTGGAGATGGCCCGCAGGACACCCTTGAGGTCGACCGCGCCGTGCTCGTAGAAGCGGGCGTCCTCGATGTCCACCTGGGCCTGGCGTATCAGCGGGGACATCTGGTCGGCGGCGAGCACCGTGCGGTCCCGCTCGAAGACCTTGGCTATCAGGCCGCCCGTCGAGTCGTATATCCAGCTCGCCTGGGTGAGCGGCGGGGTCCTGAAGTCGTCCGGGATGTTGTCGAATCCGTCGACGCTGTTCTTCACCCCGAGGCCGAGGGCGCCGGCCGCCGGCAGGGCGATGCCCGCCAGCAGGACGCCGGCCAGGGTGCTGTAACCGAGGAACTTCACCCCGTGGCCGAGCAGGCCCAACGGGGTCTCGCGGCGCCGGGGACGTGGCACCCAGGTGTCGAAGGGCTCCGGGGAGGCGTTGCGGCGGCTTCTCCGTGACATAGTCGGAACACTACGTCCACGAAAACCGCGCGAGGGGCCGGTGTTGGCCAACCTTGGTCACAAATCGGCGACAGATCGGCCTGGTTGGCGACGGCAGGTGGGCGGGTCGACGAACGATCCTTCGGACGGGGCGTCCGTTCGCACACGTGCCGACGGTTGGATCAAGGCGGCGGCAGCCGGTCGGCCGGCCGGCCGACGACGCACGGACAGACCGGAGGGGCGGACGGGCGGCGGCCCTGCGGAGCAGGCAGGCCGGGCACCCGGGCCGGCCCGGCGCGGCCGGCGGGAGTGGACCGGACGGGCGGCCGGCGGGCGCCGTCAGTCGCTCTTCTTCTTCCGCCGAAGGCCCAGGACCGCCCCCACCACGGCCGCCAGGAAGAGCACGCCGAGGGCCTGGTCGAAAGGACCGTCCGAGGAGCCCCCGGAGGCCGACGCGTCCGGCGACGCACCACCGGGCGGGGCGGCGGCACCCGGCGTCGTGGTGGCGGTCGGACGGGGCAGCGGCTTCACCGTGTCCGGAAGCTGACCGTCGTCCAGCGGCGCACGCCAGACCGGGCTGGCCTTGCCCTCGCTGCCGTAGAGCAGGGCCCGGCCGTCCGCACTGAAGGTGACCGACTCGCCTTGCTGCTGGAACGGGGTCGTGAGCGCGCCGAGGGGGGCCGGCGCGCCGTCCTTCCAGCGGTAGAGGGCGGCCGAGAAGTAGCCGCGCAGGACGAGCCTGGTGCCGTCCGGGGAGAAGGCGCCGTCGGTGATCCACGAGACCTCGCCGATCCGGCGGAAGGTGTTGACACCGGTCGGGGAGAGCTTCTCGGGCCCCTGGTAGAGGCCGCCGCCGCCCTGCCGCTTGCTGGCGATGTAGGCGCGGCCGGTGACGGGGTGGACCATCAGCGCCTCGGCGTCGCGCGGCCCGTCCTCGTAGCGGACCTTGTAGCGCGTCACCTCCACCGTCTGGTCGCGGAGTTCGGCGGGTTCGGCGAAGGCGTAGATCCAGACCTCGGGCCACTTGCCGCCGAGGTTGTCCCCGATGTCGCCGAGGTAGAGCCGACCGTCCGGACCGAGCGAGACCGCCTCGACGTCGCGCGGTTCGACGCCGCGCAGGGTGACGGTCGCGACGGTGCGACCCCCGGAGTCGACCGCGTAGACGTACGGGCCGTCGTCGCTGTCGTTGTGGGTCCAGTAGACCCCGGGGTGGACCTGGCTGGCGGCGAGCCCGCTGGACTCGGTGATTCGCGGGTCGGTGAGGGTGAACGCCTCGCCGGGGCCGTCGGCGGCGCGGGCGGGCGGTGCGCCGACCGCGAGGACGGCGCAGGCGCCGGTGCAGACGGCGAGCAGCGCGGTGGAGAGCCGCACGGCCGCCCCGGGGCCGGCGGGGTGCGTCGTCGCCGGCCTCTTCGTTCGCATCCTCAGCACCAGCCGATCCTCCCACGGCTCCCGCGACCGGGCCGGACTTCCCTTCTCGTCACCTTGACGAGATCCAGTGGCGCCCCATATCGTCGGCGTGACGACAAGGGGAACGCACTCATGGCCGACATCACCAGGCGCTTCGGACTGCGCCACCTGCGCGCCGTCCCGACCGCCCACATCCGCCACTTCCGGCGCGGCCGCCTCACGCACGACGGCACCGGGCTCGCCTTCTGGTTCCGCCCGCTCACCGCCGCCCTCTCCGAAGTCCCGGTCGACGACCGCGAACTCGCCATGCTCTTCCACGCCCGCACCGCCGACTTCCAGGACCTCACCGTCCAGGCCACCCTCACCTACCGGATCACCGACCCGGCGACCGCCGCCACCCGCGTCGACTTCGGCATCGACCCCGACACCGGCGCCTGGCGGGCCGCCCCGCTCGACCAGCTCGCCACCCTGCTCACCGAGACCGCGCAGCAGCACGCCCTCGGCCTGCTCGCCCGCACCCCGCTCGCCGCGGCGCTGGCCGACGGCGTCGCGACCGTCCGCGACCGGATGTCCACCGGTCTCACGGCCGAACCGCGGCTCGCCGAGACCGGGCTCGCCGTCATCGCCGTCCGCGTCGTCGCCCTGCGCCCCGAACCCGAGGTGGAACGCGCGCTGCGCACCCCCGCCCGCGAACTGGTCCAGCAGGAGGCCGACCGGGCCACGTTCGAACGACGGGCCGTCGCGGTCGAGCACGAGCGCGGCATCGCCGAGAACGAACTCGCCAACCGGATCGAACTCGCCCGGCGGGAGGAACAGCTGATCACCCAGCAGGCCGCCAACACCCGGCTCAAGGCCGAGGACGACGCCGCCGCCGACCGGATCCGCACCGACGCCGAGGCCGAGCGCCGCAGCAGGCTCGCGGTCGCCGAGGCCGAGGCCGCCCGGGCGCTCGGCGACGCCCGGGCCTCCAGCGAGGCGGCCTGGCTGGCCGCCCATCAGCAGGCCGACCCGGCCGTGCTGCGGGCTCTCGCCCTCATGCGGCTGGCCGAGCACCTGCCGCGCATCGACAACCTCACGCTCACCCCGGACCTGGTCACCGGCCTGCTCGCCAAGCTCGGCGCCATGGGCGGTCCGGCGGGCGGCGGTACGGCGGGCGGCGGGGGCGCGCGGTGACGCTCGCGCCCCGGGCGGTCCTGGTCCACCGCCGCACCGAGTACGAGGAACTGGTCGCCCACCACGGGACGCCCGGCCAGGCCTCGTACTTCCTGCACAGCCGGGGCCGTTCGATCGAGGACGTCGAGCGGCGCCACCGGCGGCAGGCCGAGGCCCTGGCCCGGGCCGCCGGCGCCGTCCCGCTCGACTGGCGCCGCACCCGGGTCGAACGGGCCGATCTGCCCCGGTTCCTCTTCGAGCCGGAGGACGTGGTGGTCGTGGTCGGCCAGGACGGCCTCGTCGCGAACGTCGCCAAGTACCTCGCCGGGCAACCCGTGATCGGGGTGGACGCCGACCCCGGCCGCAACCCCGGCGTCCTGGTCCGGCACCGCGCGGACGCGCTGCCGCTGCTCCTGCCGGCCGCCGCCGGCCCCGGGGTCTCGCGGCGCGTCGAGGAGCGCACGATGGTCGAGGCGGTGGCCGACGACACCCAGCGGCTGCTCGCGCTCAACGAGGTCTACGTCGGGCAGCCCGGCCACCAGACGGCCCGCTACCGCCTGGCTGTCGAGGGCCTCCCGGGGGGCGCTCCGGACGGCCCCGACGCCGGCGAGGCCCAGGCGTCCTCGGGCGTCCTGGTCGGCACCGGCACGGGCGGCACCGGCTGGTGCCGCTCCGCCTGGCTGGAGCGCGGGGCCCCGCTCGCCCTGCCCGGGCCGGACGCCGCCGCGCTCGCCTGGTTCGTGCGCGAGGCCTGGCCCTCCCCCGCCACCGGCACCGGACGGGTGCACGGGCTGCTCGACGCAGGCCACCGGCTGGTCCTGACCGTCGAGTCGGACCGGCTGGTCGCGTTCGGCGACGGCATCGAGAGCGACGCCCTGGAACTCGCCTGGGGCCAGACCGTGCGGGTCGGCGTCGCCGCCGCCCGGCTGCGGCTGCTGGTCTGAGGCCCGGGTGGAGCCGTACGCCCCGGGTCGCGACCCCGCGACCCGGGACACGGCTCAGGCCGGGCCTGCGGCTTCGGTGTGGCGGACGACCGCGACCGGGCAGTGGGCGTGCTGGATGACCGCCTGGCTGGTGGAACCGAGCAGCAGACCGGCGAAGCCGCCCCGGCCGCGGGCGCCGACCACCATCAGCTGGGCGTCGCGGCTCGCCTCGATCAGGGCCGGGCGGGTGTGCTGCTCCACCAGACGGGTCCGGACGTCGACGTCCGGGTACTTCTCGCGCCAGCCGACCACCGCGTCGGCCGGGACCGGCTCCGCCCGGTCGGCCGGGCCCGTGTGGGGGTGCCAGGCGTGCAGAGCGGTCAGCGGGGCCCTCCGTGCGGAGGCCGCCGCGAAGGCGAAGCCCACCGCCTCCGCGCCCACGCCCGAGCCGTCCACCGCGACCAGCACGTCGCCCTCCGGATCCGGCCGGCCGCGGACGATCAGTACCGGGCAGGCCGCGTGCGCCGCCAGGTGCACCGCCACCGAGCCGATCACCAGGGCGCTGAACCGGCCGAGCCCGCGGCTGCCGACCACGACCAGGCTCGCGCGGCGTGACCGGCCGGCCAGCACCCCCAGCGGCTCCCCGGTGGCGAGTTCGGCCTCGACCTCCAGAGCGGGATCCAGGGCCCGGGCCCGGCGTCGCGCGTCCGCGAGGACGCCCTCCGCCTGGTGGCGCAGCCCGCCCTCGGCCGGGCCGTTCGGGGAGGGGCCGAGCGACACGTGCATCAGCGGCCAGATGAACGCGTGCACGATCTTCAGTCCGCAGCCGCGCAGCCGGGCCTCGCGGACCCCGACGTCCACGGCGGCCAGGCTCGTCTCCGAGCCGTCCACACCCACCAGTACCGGGTCGCTCATCCGTTGCCTCCGCGCTGTCGGGTCCACCTGTTGCCGCCTGCCGTCCACCGTCGCCCACCCGCGCCCGCCGCCGCCGTCCACCGGACGCCGCCGGGCGCAGCCGGAACGTCTACGGGGTGTCGGCGTCCGCGCCCCGCTCCTGCTCGCGCACCCGCTCGTAGGGCACCACGGCGACCGGGCACGGGGCGTGGTGCAGGACGGCGTGGGCCACCGCGCCCACGTGGACACCCACCGGCGATCGGCGCACCCTGCGCCCCACCACCAGCAGCTCCGCGTCCGCCGCGCGCTCGGCCAGCACCCGGGCCGGCCGCGCGTTCACGGTCTCCTCCACCACTGTCACCTGCGGGTACTTCGCGCGCCACGGCAGGATCAGGGCGGCCAGTTCGCGCCGCGCCTGCGCCGACATCTCGCCGGTCACGTCGACACCGGCCGCGATGCCCGCGTACTGGTAGGACGGCGGAAGGGTCCACGCGTACACGGCGCGCACCGGCAGCCGCAGCCGCGCGGCCGACTCGAAGGCGTGGGCGAGCACCTCGTCGGCGCCGTCGTACGGGTCGACACCGGCGACGACCTCCGCCCCGGCGGGCGCGTCCGGGTCCTCGCCGCGGCGGACCAGCACCACCGGGCAGGCCGCCCGGCCGAGCACCCGGTGGCTCACCGAGCCCACCAGGAACCCCGCCACCGTGCCCAGCCCGCGCGAACCGAGCACCAGCAGCCCGGCCTCACCGGCCTCCACGACCAGGGCGCGCACCGCGTCGCCCGGCACGTGCACGGCGGTGACCGCCGCTTCCGGGCACCGGTCCCGCGCCCTCAGCTCGGCCTCGCGCAGCACCACGTCCGCCTGCCGCCGCTCCAGGTCGGCCGTGCCCAGGACCGACAGCGGCGTGACCGGGCTCGGCCAGGCGTGCACCAGCCGCAACGGCGCGCCGCGGCGGGACGCCTCGTCGGCCGCCCAGTCCAGGGCCGCCAGGCTTTCCGGCGAACCATCGACACCGACCACGACGGGAGCGGACATGGGGGACCTCCGGCATTCGTTCGGAGCGGCCGGGCGGGGTACCTCCCCGGCCGCACCCACCACCCTTCCCGCCGCGGACCCGTGCACCCAGGGCCCAAGGTCCCCCGCCCGGAGGACCGTCCGGCCCCTGGGACCTGCGGCGGCCCCGAGGCCCCGCGGCGGCGCGGCCTGCGCCGGGCCGCTACGGCAGCGTGAGGATCCGGGGACCGGCCTCGGTGATCGCCACGGTGTGCTCGACGTGCGCGGCCCGGCTGCCGTCGACCGTGCGGATCGTCCACCCGTCCGGGTCGGTGGCGTGCTCGTCCTTGCCGCCTGCGGTGAGCATCGGCTCGATCGCCAGCACCAGCCCCGGCTTCAACGGGAAACCCCGGCCCGGACGGCCCTCGTTCGGGACGTCCGGTTCCTCGTGCATCCGCCGGCCGATGCCGTGGCCACCGAACCCCTCGGGCAGACCGTAGCCCGCCTCGCGCGCCACGCTGCCGATCGCGTGCGCGACGTCGCCGATCCGGTTGCCGACCACGGCCGCCGCGATCCCGGCCTCCAGCGCCCGGCGGGTGGCGGCGATCAGCTCGGAGTCCTCGGGACGCGCCGTGCCGATGGTGAAGCTGACGGCCGCGTCACCGGCCCAGCCGTCCAGCACGGCCCCGCAGTCGATGCTGACGAGGTCACCGTCGCGCAGCCGGTAGCCGTCCGGGATCCCGTGCACCACCACGTCGTTGACGGAGGCGCAGATCACCGCCGGGAACGGTACCGGCGCGAAGCTCGGCCGGTACCCGAGGAAGGGCGAACTCGCGCCCGCGGCCCGCAGCACCTCGTGCGCCACCCGGTCCAGCTCCAGCAGGCTCACCCCGACCGCGGCGGCCCGCTCCACCTCCGCCAGCGCCGTGGCGACCACCCGACCGGCCTCCCGCATCGACGCCAGCGACGCCTCCGACTTGAACTCCACCATGCGATACCTCACTCCTGAGGAGCCAACGCCTCTGCGGGGTCGGCCTCCAATTCTTATACCGGTATTTCTATCACGGTCGGAGGGCGTGCGGGACCTGCGGCCGGGCACGGGGCCGCACCCGGCCGGGCCACGGGCGTCCGGGCCACGGAAGGCGCACCCCGGGATGTGGGTCCGGCCGGAGTCACCGAGCCTGGGTTCATGGGATCGATCGTTGTCCTCTTCGAGACGGAGCCCGACCGGGCACTCGGCCCGGACGGAGTCGAGCCCGCGGTGCTGGCGGTGCACGCCGCGGGCGCCGACCCGGACGTCCCCGAGGATCCGCAGCCCCGCACCCTCTGCGGCCTGGACACCGGCCCGATGGAGCACTCCCACTACCGGCCCGCCCGGCCGGGTGAGCCCTGGTACCCGCCGGGGCTGACCGACCGGCGCTGCGCCGAGTGCGAGCGGGCCCTGAGGACACGGTGACCGGGCACGCCGACCGCGGGGCGGCGGCGGGGCGGGTGGCTCTCCGCGGTCGGCGACGAACCTGACGGGAGCCGATGACCCGGGGGCGCTGCCTCCCGCCACGGCGCTGGCCTACCATCGGGGCATGGTGAGGACTCCGCTGACCCCTTGGGAGCGCGAGCGCGGCGAGCGCTTCGGTGCGCTGCTTCGCGAGGCGCGTGGCGCGCGCAGCATGGTGGAGGTGGCGGCGGCGGCCGGCATCTCGGCCGAGACGCTCCGCAAGATCGAGACGGGACGCGCGCCGACGCCCGCCTTCTTCACCGTCACCGCCCTGGCCTACGCCCTCGGCCTCTCGCTCGACGACCTCGCCGCCGCGTGCGGCGCCCCGGCCGACGACGAGGCGCTCTCGGCGTAGCCGCCGCGCGGCGAGCAGGACGGCCGGGTCGCGCAGGTCGGACGGGCCATACAGGCCGGACGGCCATGCAGGTCGTGCGGGTCGCGCACGGGCCGAACGGCCGGGTGGGGGCCGGCCGTTCGGGGCTGTGGTGGCTCCGGCGCGCCTCAGGCGGTGATGCCGCCGTCGAGGACGAGGTCGGCGCCGACCGTGTAGGCCGACTCGGGCGAGGCCAGGTGCAGGACGGCCGCGGCGACCTCCTCGACGGCACCGGCGCGGCCCACGGGAACGTCGCCCTTCATTCGGTCCGCCTTGTCGGCGGCGGTCTCGCCCGGGCGGGAGGACATGCCGGTGTCGACCGGGCCGGGGCTGACCAGGTTGATCCGCACGCCTTCGGCGATGTGGTCGCGGGCGGCGCTGCGGGTGAGCGCGGCGACGGCGGCCTTCGAGACGGCGTAGGCGCCCAGGCCCTCCAGACGCATGTGGACGCCCAGGTTGGAGGCGATGTTGACGATGGCTCCGCCGCCGTTGGCCCGCAGGTGGGCGATCTGGTGCTTCATCGCGAGCCAGGTGCCGGTGAGGTTGGTGTCGATCAGCCGCTGCCAGTCCTCCTCGGCGACGTCGGCGACCGGGCCGAGGCCGCCGAGTATGCCGGCGTTGTTGACCGCGATGTCCAGCCCGCCGAGCTGTTCGACGGCCTCCCGGACCAGTCGGGCGGCGTCCTGACCGTCGGCCACGGAGCCGACCAGGGCCACCGCGGTGCCGCCCTCGTCCTCGATCAGGGCGACCGTCTCGGCGAGCGCGCTCGCGGTCCGGCCGGCGACGGCCACCCGGGCCCCTTCACGGGCGAAGGCGAGGGCGACGGCGCGGCCGATGCCGCTGCCACCGCCGGTGACGAGGACGGAGGTACCGGTGAAGCGCGTGGTGGTGCGGGTCATGCGGGGACTCCTCGATCGAGGTCTAAATTGACCGTTCGGTTCAGTATCGGGACAGCAGTTCAGGCAGCAGTTCAAGCAGCAGTTCAGGCAGTGGTGCGGAGCGACGGACGAAAAGGCGGACCGGAGCAGCGGGGTCCGGGCGGGAACGGGCGCGGCGCGGGCCGGCCCGGGTCAGTCCAGCAGCGCCAGCGCCTGCTCGGAGGCGTCCCGCAGGCGCGCCGAGCCGTCACCGGCCTTGCCGATCACCCGCATGCCCTGGAACAGCACCAGCAGCAGCCGGGCCAGCGCCCGCGGGTCGCGCCCCTCGGGCAACTCCCCCTGGACCCGGGCCCGCACCAGGGCCGCGGTCAGCAGCGTCTCCAGGTGACCGAGGCTGGCCTCCACCCGACGGGCCGCGCCCTGGTCGTGCGGGGCCAGCTCGACCGCCGTGTTGGTGACGAAGCAGCCGCGCCGCGGACCGCCCTCGCCGTCCGCGGCGGACTCCCCCGCGAAGCGGCGGACCAGCGCGCGGACGGCCGGCAGCACCGGCCCGGGCTGGGACAGCTCGGAGAGCAGCAACGGGTTCTGCTGCTCCCCGTACCGCTCCAGCGCGCGCAGGTAGAGCTCGCGCTTGCTGCCGAAGGTGGCGTAGATGCTGGCGCGGGCGATCCCGAGGTGGTCGACCAGGTCGGCCATCGAGGTGGCCTCGTAGCCACGCCGCCAGAAGAGCTCCAGAGCGGACTGGAGCGCCACGTCGGGATCGAATTCCTTGGTTCGCGCCATGCCTTAACCGTAGCCGTTTCCAGATCGATCGGTCAAGAAAGATTGAGTGAGATCGAACCGGGCGGACGAGGAGCCGGGACGCACCGGGGCGGCGCCTGCCGGTATCCCCGCACGGAGCTCCGTGAAAGGCGGACGACAGGCGGGCCCCGGTCCGCGGGTCGCCCGGTCCGCCGATCCTCGGGGCATCGGCGGACCGGGCGACCGGAGGGTCGACCGCGCGGGGCCGGAGAGCGGCGGGCCGGCCGCCGCACCCCGTCAGACCACCGTCGGCAGCGGCGGTTCGACCGCCAGCGGGGCGGAGCTGCGGGCCCGGTGCTGTACGGCCCAGGTGGTCAGGGCGACCGTACAGGCGTGGTCGAGGTGGCGCAGCCCCGACCAGTCCAGTTCGACCGGACGGTCCGCCGGGAGCCGCTCCAGCGCGTCGAGCAGCCGGGGGAGGCGCAGGAAGGTCGCGTTACCGCTCAGCCGGACCCGCAGGCTGGGCTCGCCGGGGCCGTCCGCGGCGGGCGGCAGCTCCTCCACCCCGATCTGCAGGTGCGAGGTCTGCCAGGCCGACTTCACGACGGCCAGGCCGACGCCGATCAGCACTCCTTCGAACAGGTCGGTGGTGATGACCGAGACGGCCGTCACCGCGAGCACCGCCGCCTCGCCCCGGTGGTCCCGGCAGAGCGCGACCGTCCGCCGCACCGGGACCAGCTTGGCGCCCGCGTGCACCAGGACGGCGGCCAGCGCGGTCAGCGGGACCAGCCCGAGCGCACCCGGCAGCAGGGCGGTGAAGAGCAGCAGCCAGCAGCCGTGCAGCACCCGGGAGGCCTTCGTCCGGGCGCCGGCCTGGACGTTGGCGGCGCTGCGGACGATCACCGCGGTCATCGGCAGTGCCCCGAGCAGCCCGCAGAGGGTGTTGCCGACGCCCTGCGCGGTGAGTTCGCGGTCGTAGTGGGTGCGCGGGCCGTGGTGCATCCGGTCGACGGCCGCGGCACTGAAGAGGGTCTCGGCGGAGGCGATCAGGGTGAAGGCGAGAATCGTGCCGACGCCCGCCGTGCCGGCCAGGGCGCCGAGCGCGGCGCGGTCGGGGAGCTGGACCACGTCGACCAGGGCGGCCACCCGCACCCGGGCCACCGGCAGGTCCGCCGCGGCCGTGACCGTGGCGGCCAGACCGACCGCGGCCAGCGGGGCCGGCACCGCCCGGGCGAGCCGGGGCGGCAGGTACTTCCAGGCGACGAGGACCAGCAGGGTGCCGGCGCCGAGGGCCACCGCCGCGGGGTTCGCGACACCGGTGACGGCGTCGCGCAGCAGGGCGGGGACACCGGCGATCTTCTCGGTACCGGTGCCGGGGGCCCGGCGGTCGGCGAGCGCGTAGAGCTGCCCGAAGAGCAGGGTGAGGCCGATGCCGGCCAGCATGCCGTGCACCACCGAGGCCGACATCGCACGGAACCAGCGCCCCAACCTCAGTGCCCCCATGGCGAGTTGGAGCAGTCCGGTGAGCAGCACCAGCATCCCGAGGGCGGCGGCGCCGTACTGCTGGACGGCCTCGTAGACGAGGACGGTCAGGCCGGCGGCCGGTCCGCTGACCTGGAGGCTGCTGCCCGGCAGGGCGCCGACCACCAGGCCCCCGACAATGCCGGTGACGAGGCCGAGTTCGGCCGGCACCCCGGAGGCGACGGCGACGCCCACGCAGAGCGGGAGGGCGACCAGGAAGACCACCAGGGAGGCGGGCAGGTCGTGGCGCCAGGGCACGGCGCGCAGCGCTTCGACCGGGGCGTGGCGCAGGGCGCGGCGGGGGCGGGCGCGCCCGGGCGGGGCGTTGTGGCGCGGGCCGGCGGGCGGACTCTTGCGCCGGCGGGGCAGGCCGTTCACCGGACCACCGCCCCGGCACACGGGGGGAGGTCGAGGGCGGTGGTCCGGGTGGCCCCGGCGACGGGGCGGGCGGCCCCGGTCGCGGAGCAGGTGGTCCCGGCGGCCGGGGTTTCGGGCAGGGGGCGGCGTCGGGGCATGGGGCGATTCCTTCCGTGCGCCCGCCACGGCGGGCACTCAGCTGCTGGGAGGGCGGAACGGCGGCGGGCGGAACGGCGGCGGGCGGGGCCGGCGGGCCCGGCGGGCGGGACGGGCCCCCCGCCGGGTGGTCCCGGGCGATCCCGGATGGTCCCGGGTGAAGCGGAGCGGACCGGGCGTGCGCGGACCCGGCGGTCCGGGTGCGCGGGCGGCGGCGGGTGGCGGGTCGGGGCCGGTGCGGTCGCGCGGGCGGCTCGCCCCGGCGAGGTACGGGCGGCGGGCCGGGCGCACTCGGGCCCGAGCCGCCGGAGCTTCCCGCGTCGTCCTTGAGCATCCTTGGGCTTGCTGCGAACGGGACCCGAGCGCCGGAGCTCCCCCGCTCCCCGATCGGCCCTCAACCCCCCTTGCCACGACCCGAGTTGAACATGGCAACCATGACGGGTCCGGCGTGCCACCGACGGTACCCAGCGGCCCGCGGCAGGCCAACCTCCCCCACCGTCCCTTCACGCGGGACACACGCGAGGCTCGCTTTCGGGCCGGAATCCGGGCTTCGGACGGGCACGCACGTTCGCCGATCGAGCGCCCGGCCGAGAACCCGGCCCGGCGGCCGAACGGGCCGCCGCGGGCCCGACCGCGCGACCGGCGGGTCGGCGGCCGGAGGCGCCGACCCACTTCCACATTCTGTTGAACCTCCCCTTGACGCCTCGATGCGGCCCGCCCTACTTTGTTTCCACATAAAGAAACCTTTCTTCCGTATGGTGGAATTCTGGAGATGAGCCCTCCGATTCCCTGCGGGCCGACGACGCAGGAGAAGTCCGATGCCTCGTATGACAGCCGCCCGCGCGGCCGTGGAGATCCTCAAGCTCGAAGGCGTCGAGGTCGCGTTCGGCGTGCCGGGTGCGGCGATCAACCCCTTCTACGCCGCCCTCAAGGCCTCCGGCGGGATCCGGCACACGCTGGCCCGCCACGTCGAGGGCGCCTCCCACATGGCGGAGGGCTACACCCGGACCCGGGCCGGGAACATCGGCGTCTGCATCGGCACCTCCGGGCCGGCCGGCACCGACATGATCACCGGCCTCTACTCGGCGATCGCCGACTCCGTCCCGATCCTGTGCATCACCGGCCAGGCCCCGGTCGCCCGCCTGCACAAGGAGGACTTCCAGGCGGTCGACATCGCCTCGATCGCCAAGCCCGTGACCAAGGCCGCCACCACCGTGCTGGAGGCGGCGCAGGTCCCCGGCGTCTTCCAGCAGGCCTTCCACCTGATGCGCTCGGGCCGCCCGGGCCCGGTCCTGATCGACCTGCCGATCGACGTCCAGCTCACCGAGATCGAGTTCGACCCCGAGGCGTACCAGCCGCTGCCGGTCTACCGGCCCACCGCCAACCGCATCCAGATCGAGAAGGCCCTCACGCTGCTCCAGCAGTCCGAACGGCCGCTGATCGTGGCCGGCGGCGGCGTGATCAACGCGGACGCCGCCGAACTGCTGCGGAAGTTCGCCGAACTCACCGGCGTCCCGGTGGTGCCGACCCTGATGGGCTGGGGCATCGTCCCGGACGACCACGAGCTGAACGCCGGCATGGTCGGCCTGCAGACCTCCCACCGCTACGGCAACGAGACCTTCCTCGCCTCGGACTTCGTGCTCGGCATCGGCAACCGCTGGGCCAACCGCCACACCGGCGGCCTGGACGTCTACACCTCCGGCCGCACCTTCGTCCACGTCGACGTCGAACCGACCCAGATCGGCAGGATCTTCGCCCCCGCCCTCGGGATCGCCTCGGACGCCGGGGCGGCGCTCGAACTGTTCGTCGAGGTGGCCGGGGAGCTCAAGGCCGCCGGCGTCCTCAAGGACCGCAGCGCCTGGGCCGCCTCCACCCAGGAGCGCAAGGCACGGCTCCAGCGCCGCACCCACTTCGACGACGTCCCGATCAAGCCGCAGCGCGTGTACGAGGAGATGAACAGGGCGTTCGGGCCGGAGACCCGGTACGTCACCACGATCGGCCTCTCGCAGATCGCCGGCGCGCAGCTGCTGCACGTCCACCGGCCGCGGCACTGGATCAACTGCGGCCAGGCCGGGCCGCTCGGCTGGACCGTCCCGGCCGCCCTGGGTGTCGCCACCGCGGACCCGGAGGGCCAGGTCGTCGCACTCTCGGGCGACTACGACTTCCAGTTCATGATCGAGGAGCTGGCGGTCGGCGCGCAGCACCGGATCCCGTACGTCCACGTCCTCGTGAACAACGCCTACCTGGGCCTGATCCGTCAGGCACAGCGGAACTTCGACATCGACTTCCAGGTCAAGCTGGAGTTCGAGAACATCAACGCGCCGGAACTGGGCGTCTACGGCGTGGACCACGTCAAGGTCGCCGAGGGTCTGGGCTGCAAGGCGATCCGGGTCACCGAACCGGAGGGGCTGCTGCCGGCCTTCGAGGAGGCCAAGAAGCTCGCCGCCGAGTTCCGGGTCCCGGTCGTGGTCGAGGCGATCCTGGAGCGGGTCACCAACATCTCGATGGCCGCCGCCGACATCGACCAGGTGGTGGAGTGGGAGGAGGTCGCCACGCTCCCGGAGCACGCCCCCACGGCGATCCGGCCGCTGGCACCCTGATCCGTCCCGGCCGTCCCGGCCGCCGCCGCACCCGGTCGCTCACCCGGTGCGGCGGGGACCGGGGTCGCGGCGCGGAAGAAGGCCGGGTACGGTCGGCCGGACGCGGTCGGCCGGGCGCGGTCGGCCGGGCGCGGTCGGCCGGGCGCGGCGCACACCGTACCGACGGCCCGAGGCGTTCGGAACGAGGGCCGTGCGGGTACGTACCAGGGGCCGCCCGCGCGCGACCGCGGCGCGCGGGACTCTCCGTCCCGGGAGGCCGACGCCGTGTCCTTCACCATGACCAGCTCCGAACGCGAGCGCTTCCTGGCCGCCGTCCACGTCGGCGTCCTCGCCGTCGGCGGCGCCGGTCCGGCCGGCGCCCCGCTGGCCGTCCCGATCTGGTACTCCTACCGGCCCGGCGGGCTGGTCACCGTCCTCACCGGCCGCGACTCCGCCAAGACCCGGCGGATCCGGACGGCCGGCCGCTTCACGCTCTGCGCCCAGCAGGAGGAACCACCCTGCCGCTACGTGAGCGTCGAAGGGCCGGTGGTGGCGTTCGAGGACCGGCTCGACCCGGACGAGCGGGCCGCCATGGCCCGCCGCTACCTCTCCCCCGCCACCGTGCCGGCCTACCTGGCGGCCACCGCCGACCAGCTCACGGCCGACATAGCCATCCGGATGCGGCCCGAACGGTGGCTCAGCGCCGACTTCTCCAGCGTCGCCGAACGGCTGGCCGGACCGCCCGCCCCGGAACACCCGCGGCCCGTCGACGGTTGAGCGAGCGGGAGCGGCTACCGTTCCTGACGAGCCCGGTCCGTTACCGAAATCCGCAGACCCTCCGAAGGGGACCACACCGTGAGCCTGTACGACATCCCGCTGCGCACGCTGTCCGGCGAGGCCGCCTCGCTGGCCGACTACAAGGGCAAGGCGCTGCTGATCGTCAACGTCGCCTCCAAGTGCGGCCTGACCCCGCAGTACGCGGGCCTGGAGCGGCTCCAGGAGCGCTACGCCGAGCGCGGGTTCACCGTGCTGGGCTTCCCGTCGAACCAGTTCGCCGGGCAGGAGCCGGGCAGCGCGGAGGAGATCCAGAGCTTCTGCTCCACCACCTACGGCGTCTCCTTCCCCCTGTTCGAGAAGACCGACGTCAACGGCGAGGGCCGGCACCCGCTGTACGCCGCGCTGACCCGGACCGAGGACACCGAGGGCCAGGCCGGGGACGTCTCCTGGAACTTCGAGAAGTTCCTCGTCTCGCCCGACGGCACGGTGGCCGCCCGGATCCGGCCGCGCACGGAGCCGGAGTCGGACGAGGTCGTCGCCGCCATCGAGGCCGTGCTCCCGGCCTGACGCGCACACGCGACCGGTACGGGGAGGGCCCGGGGCACCGCCCCGGGCCCTCCGGCGTGCCCGCACCCGGTCGGCGGACCGGCGGACGTCGCCGGCTCAGGAGCAGCGGTAGGGGAACGAGGCGGCCGTCGTCCGGGCCTGCGGCGAGAGGATCTCCAGGGTCGCGGTGGCCTCCAGCGCACCCCGCCCCTCGAAGCTCCAGCGCAGCACCAGTTCGGTGCGGTGGGCGCCGGAGCGGACGTCCTGGAGGATCTCGCCGGAGGTCGTGCCGTCGCTGCGCAGCCAGCGGTACCGGAGGGTGCCGGCCCCGCCGTTGGTCTCCACCGTGGCCGTGATCACCGCCGTGCCCCCGCAGCCGGGGGTCTCCTGGCCGCTGGTCACACCGACGTCGGTGACCGCGAGGTCGGGTGCCCGGAGGCGCCAGAAGAGGAGGGCCAGGACGGCCGCCAGCACCGCCACCGGCACCAGCCACCGCCACACCCGGCGGCCCCGGCGCGGCTCCTCCGCGCCGGGGACGACCCGGCCGTGCCAGACGGCGGCGGCCTGCGGGGGGACTCCGGGACCGAAGCGCCGCAGCTCGCCCGGGGCGAACGGTCGCTCGGCCTCCGGGCCGCCGCCGGCCGGTCCCGTAGCGGGCGTTGCCGCGCCGGGCGGGGGCGGGCCGGGGACGGTGCTGCCGTACGCCGGGGTGTCCATCGGCGCGGTGGTCTCCGCCGGTCGAGCGGCGCCGCCCCAGACGCGGGGGTCGAGGAACGTCGCACCCGTGGCCTCGGTGGGGTCGATCCGCACGGTGGCCTCGGCGTCCGGCCCGCCGGTTCCGGGCACCGGCGGCGCGGCGGGGCGGTCCGGCCGGATCGACCGCTCCGGTGCCACCGGACCGGACCCGAGCCGGACGGTCGCCCGACCGCCGTCCCCGTCCTCGGCCCCGTCCCCGCCCTGGGCGAGCCGGACCGTCACCTCGGCGTCGCCGTCGGCCCCGCCGGGCCCCGGGCGGACGCTCTCCCCGCCCGGGGCGAGCCGGACGGTCCGGTCGGCGTCCGGGCCCGGGACCGGGGCGGAGTCTGGTCGGGACGTGGACATGGCTCCTCCAGCGAGCGGGATCGGGATCGGGATCGGGACAGGTCGTCCGGACGCAGGCAGGTCACGGACCGGACCGGGTGGGTGCGGATCAGCGGGGCGGGTCGCAGAGGTAGGCGGCCACGTCGGCCGACGTCCGGCCCGGCTTCGCCGCAGCCGGCACGGTGCCGACGCGCACGCCCCAGGTCGGGAAGGTGTCGGCCGAGCCGAAGTCGTGCGTCCGGGTCACGGTGGCGCGACCGTCGCGGACCACCACCGTCTCGGTCGCGACGGTGACCGCCCGCCCGCCCGAGCTGTGGTACCAGCTCAGCGTGAGGTCCCCGGTGCCCGCGCCCCGGGCGACCACCGTGACCGTCGCGGTCACGCTCCAGCGCCCGGCGCAGGTCAGCGAGTCGACGTTCACCGTGCCCACCGTCGCCGGAGCGACGGTCGCGGTCGGCGCCGGACCGAGGGTCGGGCTCGGACCCGCGGTGGTGGGCGCGCCGCCGACGGGCGGGGCCGACGGGGGCCCGACGGTCGGGGCCGTGGTGGGTGCGGCGGTGGGCACGCCGCCGACGGGCGGCGCCGGCGGCAGGCCGGTGGTGGGCGCGGCGGTCGGGGCCGTGGTGGGTGCGGCGGTGGGCACGCCGCCGACGGGCGGCGCCGGCGGCAGGCCGGTGGTGGGCGCGGCGGTGCCGGGCGGGAGCCCCGGCGGTGTCGGGGTCTTGCCGGTCGGCGAGGGCTTGGGGCCGCCGCCCGGACTGCCCGGGCCCGCCGTCGGCCCGACCGTCGGTACGGCCGTGGCGCCGGTGCTCGGGGCGTCCGGGCCCGTCGGCGTGGCCGTCGGAGCGGACGGGTCCGTGCTCGGGGCGTCCGGGCCCACCGGCGGGCCGGCCGGTGAGGGGTCGCCCGCCGGGTCGGGCGCGCCGAGGCTGGTGGTCGCCTCCGGGGCGGCGCCGCCCACGACCGTACGGCCACCGCCGTCGGCGGCCCCGGCCATGGCCATGCCCGCCAGCGTGGCGAGGGTCAGCGCGCCGGCCGCGACGCCGACGAGGGCCTTGCCGCGGGTGCCGAGCCGCACCCCGCGCCGGACCAGGGTCTCCCGGACGGCCGCGGACGGGTCAGGACCGGCCCCGACCACGGTCCCCGCCGTCGGGGCCCCGGTGCCGCCCAGGGTGGTGTGGGCCAGCGAGGTGCCTCCGGCGGCGGCGCCCGCACCGGGCAGCAGCAGCGCGAGCAGGGCGACCAGTGCCGTCAGGTCGAGCCGTCCCTTCTCCTCCCACTGCGGTCCGTACCCGGCGGCGGCGACCGCCTCCAGCTCCTCGACGAGCGCGCTCGCGCTGTCGGGCCGGTCCTCCGGATCCTTGGCCAGGCCGGACAGGATCAGCGGCCGGACCGGGTCCGGCGCCAGCTCCGCCGGGATCGGGGCCTCGGTGTGCTGGACGGCGAGTTCGGCGATCGTGGTGCCGCCGTAGGGACGGGCGCCGGTGAGGCACTCGAAGAAGGTGACGGTGGCGGCGTAGACATCGCCGGCCGGTGAGGCGGGCCGCCCCGCCCACTGCTCGGGCGGCATGTAGGCGGGGGTACCGGAGACGTCACGATCGTCACCGCTCGGCACGGCGATGCCGAAGTCGACCAGTTTGGAGGTGCCGACGGTGTCCACCAGGACGTTGGCGGGCTTGTAGTCGCGGTGCACCACACCGGCCTCGTGCGCGGCGGCCAGGCCGAGCAGCGAGCCCCTCAGCACGACCAGGGCGGCCTCCGGCGTGGTGGCACCCTCCGCCCGGAGCAGATCGCGCAGCGCGATGCCGTCCACCAGCTCCATCACGATGGCCGAGCCCCGCTCCCCCTCCACGTACTCGTAGAGCCGGGTGACGTGCGGGGAGTCGATGCCGGCGAGGACCTCGGCCTCCGTGCGCAGGCCGGGCGTGCCGACGGAGCCGTGGAGGTACTTGACCGCGACCGGGGTGCCGGTCACCCGGTGGCGGGCGCGCACCACCCGGCCGCTCGCCCCGGCACCGAGCTCCCGTTCGTGGAGGTACTCCGGGAGTTCCCACGGCCGTTCGTCCGAAGGCACCCGGGCATCCCTCGCGGCGGGGGCGGTCGCGCCCCCGGTCTGTCTGTGGTCCTGCTGCTTCCGGTCGTCCATCGCTTCGCGTTCTCCCCGTCGCTCCCGCGGCTCTGCGGCGTCGCACCTTACGGCACCACCGCCGCTACCTGGGACGCAGCCCGGGAACAGCGGGTTCCGGACCCCCGGAGCGGCCAGGTCACGATTCGGGTGATTCGCACAGGGTGCCAACCGTTCGGACGCCCGGAGGGTCGACCGGTCGGACGGCGGCCGGCTCGTCGGGCCCGACGCCCGGGCCCGACGCCCGGACCGACGGGGTCCGGGGGCTCACGCCAGCAGCAACCGCGTGCCCGGCGGCAGCTCACCGGCGTGGGCCGCGTCCCGCAGGTGGGCCAGCAGGGTCGTCCGCAGCGCCTCCGCGGCGCGGGTCAGCGGCACCTCCGAGTCGTGCGCCACCGCGATGCTGCGCCCCAGCCCCGGGGCGGCGAACGGGGTCACCACCAGCCCCGAGCGGGCCGCCACCATGCCGGGCAGCACGGCCGGCCCGAGCCCGGCCCGGACGAAGCCGAGCACCGCGTCCATCTCGCCTCCCTCGACCGCGAACTCCGGCTCGAACCCGGCCGCCCGGCAGGCCGCGAGGGTCGCCTCGCGCAGGTCGTAGCCCTCGCGGAACATGACCAGCGGGCGCCCGCGCAGCTCCGTCACCCGGACCTTCCGCCGCCGGGCGGGTGCCCGGCCCGCGCCGGCCCGGTCACCGGGCCCCGGCCGAGCGGCCTCGCGCTCCACCAGCACCAGCTCCTCGTGCAGCAGTTCCGTGACGGCCAGCGGATGCCCGGACCGTCCGGCCGCACCGCCCGGCCGGGTGATGACCAGCGCGAGGTCCAGCTCCCCCGAGGTCAGCGCCGGCACCAGATCGCCCGAGCCGCCCTCCCGGACCACCAGGGCCACCCCCGGGTAGCGGTCCCGGAAGACCCGCAGGACGTCCGGCACCAGGCTGGTGCAGAGGCTCGGCGGCGCCCCCAGCCGGACCCGGCCCCGGCGCAGCTGCACGGTCTCCTGGACGGCGAGGCGGGCGTTCTCGGTGTCGGCGAGGATGCGCCTGGCGAGCGGCAGCAGCGCCCCGCCGGCGTCGGTCAGGGCGATGTTGCCGCGCGTGCGGTGGAACAGCTCGGCTCCCAACTCCCGCTCCAGGGAACGGATCTGTTGCGAGAGTGAAGGCTGTGCCACATGCACCTCCTCGGCGGCCCGGGTGAAGTGACGGGTCTCGGCGACGGCCACGAAGTAGCGGAGTTGCTGGAGCTGCACCCGGCCAGGATAGGCCGCCCCGGCCGCCCGGCACGATAGCCGGAGGCTATGGTCGCGAGCCGAATCATGTCTTAGACGTACCGTCGCCGCCGTCCCTACCGTTGGCGCCATGACAACCGCGACTCGGACGGCCCGGCATCCGTCCACCCTGGCCACCCTGTGGCGGTCGACCGTCGGCAAGAAGGCGGTCATGGCCGTCAGCGGACTGGCCATGCTGCTCTACCTGGTCGCGCACATGCTGGGCAACCTCAAGGTGTTCTTCGGGCCGGAGGACATCAACGGCTACGCGGCCTGGCTGCGCACCCTCGGTCAGCCGTTCCTCGGGCACGAGTGGTTCCTCTGGATCGCCCGGGTCGGCCTGCTGGCCGCCGTCCTGCTGCACGGCGTGGCCGCGTACCAGCTGAGCCGGCGCGACCGGGCCGCCCGGCCGGCCCGGTACGCGCACCGGCGGCGGCGGGCGAGCTACGCGACCCGGACCATGCGCTGGGGCGGGGTGATCCTGGCGCTCTTCCTCGTGTGGCACATCCTCGACCTGACCACGCTGACCGTGAACCCCAACGCGGAGCACGGCAAGCCGTACCAGAACATCGTGGCCTCGTTCGGGACGTGGTACGGCTGCGGGATCTACATCGTCGCGATGCTCGCGGTCGGCCTGCACGTCCGGCACGGCTTCTGGAGCGCCGCGCAGACCCTCGGCGCCAACAACGCCCGCCGGGACCGCGCGTTGAAGCTGACCGCCAACGGCCTGGCGTTGCTGCTGACCGTGGGCTTCCTGTCCGTCCCCGTGGCCGTGATGACCGGAGTGGTGAGTTGAGCACCGACTACAGCGACTACCGGACCGGTGAGCCGGTCGCCGACACCCGGGCCCCCGCCGGGCCGATCGAACAGCGGTGGGACCAGCGGCGGTTCGACGCCAAGCTGGTCAACCCGGCCAACCGGCGCAAGCACACCGTCATCGTGGTCGGCACCGGCCTGGCCGGCGGCGCGGCCGGCGCCACCCTCGCCGAACAGGGCTACCACGTCGTCCAGTTCTGTTTCCAGGACTCCCCCCGGCGGGCCCACTCGATCGCCGCCCAGGGCGGCATCAACGCGGCCAAGAACTACCGCAACGACGGCGACTCGGTCCGGCGGCTCTTCTACGACACCGTCAAGGGCGGCGACTTCCGTGCCCGCGAGTCCAACGTGCACCGCCTGGCCCAGGTCTCGGTGGAGATCATCGACCAGTGCGTGGCCCAGGGCGTGCCGTTCGCCCGTGAGTACGGCGGCCTGCTGGACACCCGGTCGTTCGGCGGCGTCCAGGTCTCCCGGACCTTCTACGCCCGCGGCCAGACCGGCCAGCAGCTGCTGCTCGGCGCCTACCAGGCGCTGTCCCGGCAGATCGCCGCCGGGACCGTGGAGATGCACGCCCGCACCGAGATGCTCGACCTGCTGGTGATCGACGGGCGGGCGCGCGGGATCGTCGCCCGCGACCTGGTCACCGGCGCGGTCTCGACGTACACCGCCGATGCGGTGGTCCTCGCCAGCGGCGGGTACGGCAACGTCTTCTACCTCTCCACCAACGCCAAGAACTCCAACGCCACCGCGATCTGGCGGGCGCACCGACGCGGCGCGTACTTCGCCAATCCGTGCTTCACCCAGATCCACCCCACCTGCATCCCGCGCTCCGGCGAGCACCAGTCCAAGCTCACCCTGATGAGCGAGTCGCTGCGCAACGACGGCCGGATCTGGGTACCGAAGGCGAAGGGCGACACCCGACCGCCGGCCGAGATCCCGGAGGACGAGCGGGACTACTACCTGGAGCGAATCTACCCGTCCTTCGGCAACCTCGTCCCGCGCGACATCGCCTCCCGGGCCGCCAAGAACGTCTGCGACGAGGGCCGCGGCGTCGGCCCCGGCGGCCAGGGGGTCTACCTCGACTTCGCCGACGCCGTCCGCCGGCTGGGCCGGGACGCGGTGGAGGCCCGGTACGGCAACCTGTTCGAGATGTACGAACGGATCACCGCCGAGGACCCGTACCGGGTGCCGATGCGGATCTACCCGGCGATCCACTACACGATGGGCGGGCTCTGGGTCGACTACGACCTCCAGACCACCGTCCCGGGGCTGTTCGCCGTCGGCGAGGCCAACTTCTCCGACCACGGCGCCAACCGGCTCGGCGCCAGCGCCCTGATGCAGGGCCTGGCGGACGGCTACTTCGTACTCCCGCCGGTGCTCAACGACTACCTGGCCCGGGAGAGGCTCCCCGCCGTCCCGGCCGACCATGAGGAGATCGCCACGGTCGAGGCCGAGGTGACGGACCGGCTGAACCTGATCCTCGCGGTGGACGGCGACCGGACGCCCGACTCCTTCCACCGCGAGCTCGGCGAACTGCTCTGGGACGAGTGCGGGATGGCCCGCGACGCGGAGGGGCTGCGCCGGGCGCTGGCCCGGATCCCGCTCCTGCGCGAGGAGTTCTGGCGCCGGATCAAGGTCCCCGGCACCGGCGAGGAGCTGAACCAGTCGCTGGAGAAGGCCAACCGGCTGGTCGACTACTTCGAACTGGCCGAGCTGATGTGCCTGGACGCACTGCACCGGGCCGAGTCCTGCGGCGGCCACTTCCGCACCGAGAGCCAGACCCCGGACGGCGAGGCCGCCCGGCGCGACGAGGAGTTCTCCTACGCCGCCGCCTGGGAGTTCACCGGCACCGGCGAGGCGCCCGTGCTCCACCGCGAGCACCTCGACTTCGAGCACGTCCACCCCACCCAACGGAGCTACGCGTGAACCTCACCCTTCGGATCTGGCGCCAGGCGGGCCCGGACACGCCGGGCTCGATGACCACCTACCAGGTCGGCGGGATCAGTCCGGACATGTCCTTCCTGGAGATGCTCGACACCCTCAACGAGGAGCTGATCACCCGCGGCGACACGCCCGTCGCGTTCGACCACGACTGCCGCGAGGGGATCTGCGGCGCCTGCGGCATGGTCATCAACGGCCGGGCGCACGGCCCCGAGCGGACCACCACCTGCCAGTTGCACATGCGGCACTTCACCGACGGCGACACCATCGACGTCGAGCCGTGGCGCGCGGCGGCGTTCCCGGTGGTCAAGGACCTGGTGGTGGACCGCTCGGCCTTCGACCGGATCATCGGCGCGGGCGGCTACATCACCGCCCCGACCGGGAGCGCGCCCGACGCGCACGCCACCCCGGTGCCCAAGGAGGCCGCCGACACCGCGTTCGAGCACGCCGAGTGCATCGGCTGCGGCGCCTGCGTGGCCGCCTGCCCGAACGGGTCGGCGATGCTCTTCACCTCCGCGAAGGTGGTCCACCTCACCATCCTCCCGCAGGGCGCGCCGGAGCGGAGGTCGCGGGTGCGCGAGATGGTCTCCGCGATGGACGCCGAGGGGTTCGGCGGCTGCACCAACACCGGCGAGTGCGCCACGGCCTGCCCGAAGGGCATCCCGCTGCCCAGCATCGCCGCGATGAACCGCGAGTTCCTGCGCAGCTCGTTCGGCTGAACCGCCGGCGGGCCCGGGGTCCGCCGCCGCCCGCCGCCCGGCCGGCCGTCCGCTGCTCCGGCGTCCGCTACTCGGCCGGTCCGGCCGGGGCGGGCAGCCCGGCGAGGGCGTCCGCTACTCGGCCGGTCCGGCCGGGGCGGGCAGCCCGGCGAGGGCGTCCGCGAGGGCGCGCAGGTCCGCGGGCCGGACGGACGGGCCCATGGCGGCGAGCCGGAACGGCGAGAGTGCGCCGAGCATCGCCCGCAGGCCCGGGGCGGCCAGCATCGGCAGCCGCTCCAGGACGGCCGCGGCGGCCCGTTCGTCCTCCAGCAGGGTGCGCAGCGGGGTGTGCACGGAGAGCGGGGTGTCCGGGAAGTCCCCGGCCTCGGGGAGGGGTTCGGCGGAGGCGAGTGCCTGCGGGCGCTGGGCACGGACCTGGAGGTGCTCGGCCGTGACCGGCCCCGCGGCGGGCAGGCCGAGCCGTTCGAACTGGTCGGCCGGGGCGTCGGCGTCCCGCAGCGCCTGGGTGAGCAGGGCCGCCAGCTGGAGCTCCAACGCGTCGTCGACCAGCGGCTGTTCCTGGTCCGGATCGGTGTAGAGGTCGAACAGCAGGGTGCCGAAGGCGTACGGGTTGCCCCAGGCGTTGGCGGGCAGCCGCAGGACGGGCATGCCCTTGGTGAAGGGCAGCGGTCCGGCCAGGGTCGCGGGGGCCAGCTCCTGCGGCGTGAAGGGGCCGTGCATGTGGGTGGGCATCAGGGTGTGCTCGTACAGCGGGCGGTGGTCGGCGTCCTTGCAGGCGCGCATGTAGACGTACCGGCCGTCGGTGATGTTGACGTGCCCGCCGAAGACGCCGAACAGGCCGTGCAGCCGGACGGGGGTGTCGTGGGCGACGGTGTCGGCGAGCGGGCGGCCCTGCATGTCGGGGGTGCGCGGGACACCGAAGTACTCCAGCAGGGTGGGCCCGAGGTCGACGGTCTGGACGAGGGCGGCGCGGCGGCCGGTGGCACGGGTGCGCGGGTCCCAGACGAACAGCGGGGTGTGGATGTTCTCGTCGTACCAGGGCTGGATGTTCTTCCCCCACCAGCCGCGCTCGCCGAGCAGCAGGCCGTGGTCGGTGCAGACGATCAGCAGGGTGTCGTCCCAGAGGTCGTGCTCGTCGAAGGCGTCGAGGACCCGGCCGAGCGAGTCGTCGCACATGGTGAGCAGCGCGGCGTACTCGTTGCGGGCGTGTTCGACGGCCTCGGGGCTCTCCGTGACGCGCCTGTAGTCGGGCCAGTCGAAGTGCGGGCCGTCCCAGTCGTGCGGGTAGTGCTTCTTGTGCTCGGCGTAGGAGTAGAAGGGCTCGTGCGGGTCGAAGCACTCGATCTGCAGGAACCAGCGGTCCTGGTCGCGGTTGGTGGCGAGGAACTCCAGACCGGCGTCGAAGGTGCGGGTCTGCGGGTGGTCGGCGATGTCCTGCAGGTACTGACGGTTGACCCAGTCCTGGCGCCAGGCCGGGCCGGCGCGCCAGGAGAGCGTCTCGGGGATGTCCGGGTCGGCGACGTGCCCCTTCCACTTGTCGCCCTCCTGGCCGCGGAAGAACTCGTAGCTGCCGTACCGGTTGTGGTAGGTGGCGCCGCCGTCCTCCCAGTAGTGCTGGTGGTCGGTGACCAGGTGGGTGTAGACGCCGGCCTTGCCGAGGAGGTCGGGGACGGAGTCGTCGAAGGGCTCCAGCGGGCCCCAGGAGCGGTGCAGGAAGTTGTAGCGGCCGGTGTGCATCTCGCGGCGGGCCGGCATGCAGGGCATCGAGCCGCCGTAGCAGTTGTCGAAGGTGGCGGATCGGGCGGCGAGGCGGCTGAAGTTCGGGGCCAGGGTCCAGTCGCAGCCGTAGGGCGGCAGGAAGCGGCGGTTGAGGCTGTCGAACATGACCAGGACGGCTTTCACCGGGCGGAGTCTCCTTCGATGGGCGCGGGGCGGGCTTCGGCGGCGGGGTCGGCGGCGGGGTCGGGGTCGGGGTCGGGCAGCGCGTCCCCGAGCAGGCGGCGGGTGCGTTCCAGCCAGTCGAGCCAGGCGTCGACGGCGGACGCGCCGTACTGGTGGGTGAGTTCGCGGAGCAGACGGACCCGGTGGGCGTCCGCCTCGGGGACTCCCTCGGCGAAGGCCACGGACCGGTCGCGGCCGCGCATGGTGGCCACCTGGCGCCGCCGGTAGGCGAGTTCGGTGTCGATCAGGTCGATCAGCCGGTCCGGGGCGACCAGGCCGGTGAAGTAGAACCGGGCCATGAAGTCCGGGTCCTGGAAACGGCTGGTCGGCCGGTACGGCGAACGGGCCTCGGTGACCAGCTCGGCGCGGCCGGCCCCGGTCAGCCGGTACACCTTGGCATCCGGGCGGCCGTCGCGCGGGTCGGTCTCGAAGGCGACCCAGCCCTGTTCGGCCATCCGGTTGAGAAGCCGGTAGATCTGGCTCTGGTGGGCGTTCGAACGGACGAACTGGCCCTCCCCCGCCAGCCACTGCTTGAGGTCCCAGCCGCTGCGGGGGTGGATGGCCAGCAGGCCGAGCAGGACGTGGTCGAACTTCACCGGGGGCGCTTCCCTCTTCCGTGACGACAGCTAGGTGCATTCTCACCTAGGTGAAAAGTGCTATAGCTTGGCCCCATGAGTCAACCCCCCGCCGAACGGTCCTGCTGCCTGCCGTCGGCCCGGGCCGCCGACGCGCCCGTCCTCCCGCTTCCGCCCCGGGCCGCCGACGCCAGGCCCGTGCACCCCGAAGCGGCGCTGCCCGGAGGCGTGTTCGCGATGGGGGACGCACACGACGAGGGGTACCCCGCCGACGGCGAGACGCCGGTGCACGAGGTGGAGCTGGCCCCCTTCACCATCGACACCGAGCCCGTCACCACCGCCCGGTTCTCGGCCTTCGTCGAGGCCACCGGCTACCGCACCGACGCCGAGCGGGCCGGCTCCTCCGCCGTCTTCCACCTGTTCGCGCTCGCCGAACCCACCGACCTGCTCGGCCGTTCCCCCGCCGCGCCCTGGTGGCTGGAGGTCCGCGGCGCCGACTGGCGCCACCCCCACGGGCCGCTCGGGGACGCCGCCGACCAGCTCGACCACCCCGTGGTGCACGTCAGCCACCGTGACGCGCTCGCCTACTGCCACTGGGCCGGCCGCCGGCTGCCCACCGAGGCCGAGTGGGAGTACGCCGCCCGCGGGCCGCTGGCCGGCCGCCGCTACCCGTGGGGCGACGAGCTGCGCCCGGACGGCGAGCACCGCTGCCGGATCTGGCAGGGCCGGTTCCCCGACCTGCCCACCGGCGAGGACGGCTGGTACGCGACCGCGCCGGTCGGCACCTACCCGCCCAACGGCTTCGGCCTGGCCGACGTGGCCGGGAACGTCTGGGAGTGGTGCGCCGACCGCTTCGACCCCGGCTGGTACGCGCGCTCACCGCGCCTCGACCCGCGCGGACCGGAGCACTGCCCGGACGGCACCGGGCGCCGGGTGCTGCGCGGCGGCTCGTACCTGTGCCACGACTCCTACTGCAACCGCTACCGGGTGGCCGCCCGCACCGGGAACACCCCGGAGTCGACCAGCGGCAACTGCGGCTTCCGGACGGTCGCCCGCTGAGCTCCCCCGGGGGCGCGCGAACCGGTCGTGCGCGCCCCGCTTCCGCGACGGTTCGTCAGGATCGGTGCTGGGCCACCGTGATTCGCGCTACCGTGGTGCCCGCGCCAAGGAGGAACGCATATGCCCGAGGTTCAGTCCTGCTCCGGGTGCGGCGGGTCCGGAGGGACCGAGAAGACCGAGGCCACGGTCGAGCTCGATGAGGAAGGGAGCATGGTGCCGAGGATCCACACCTTCTGGTCGCCATGCGGTCGGTGCCACGGTTCCGGGACGGTGATCGTCGGATGAGGCTGGTCTTCGAATGCGTCGAGTGCGGCAGCCACTACCTGCCGCCCGAGGGGATGGCCTACCCGGACGGGCCCGCGTCGCCGCTCTGGTGCGCACGGTGCCAGGCGGTGAAGCAGGAGGCCGGGATCCGGGAGGACCCGCTGCTCGCCCGGATCGCGCTGGCGGCCGCCCGGGCCACGCGCACCGGCGCCGCACCGGAGGAGTCGACCGGCGGACGACCGGACGTCCGGCCGTCGCGGCCCCCGCTCTCCCGGCGGGCCCGTTCCGGACCCGGCGGGGTGCGCGGCAAGCTCGCCTAGAACCGCTCCGGCGGCTCGGGGGCCGTTGCGTTCAGGCCCCCTGCGGAGCGGGGACGGTCGGGTCGGTCTCGGCCAGGAATCGCCCGAGCAGGTCGGCGAGCTCCTCCGGAGCGTCCTCCGGGCTGTAGTGGCCGACCCCGGGCAGCTCGACGACCCGGCCCTCCGGGAAGGCCGCACGGAACAGCGGGAGGAAGTGCCGGGCGTTCAGCGTCCGGTCCGCGGCGCCCCAGACGGCCAGCGCGGGAACGGCGGCCAGCGCGGCGCGGGCCTCGTCCGACGGCTCCTCGAACCGGTGCGCGCCGGTCGCGAAGCCCTTCGCCCAGCCGATCGCGCCGAGGCTCTGCCCCGGGGTCGGGAACGGCGCGCCGTACGCGCGGAGCCAGGTGTCGGTGATCAGGGCGGGGTTCTCGAAGCCGTTGAGGCGCAGGGTGCCGAGGACGTCGCGGCCGAGGTCGCCGAGGACGGCGTCGAGGGTGCCGTCGGCGTGGGCCCGGGCGATCCAGCGGAACCACGGGGAGTCGGCGGCGTTGGCGGCCAGCACCTCGGCGAGGTCGGGCTGGCCGAACGGGGTGGGGCCGTTGACGCTGACGACCCGTGCGATCAGGTCGGGCCGCCGGGCGGCCAGGCCCATGCCGACCGGCCCGCCGAAGTCGTGCATCACCAGGGTGATCCCGCTCAGGCCGAGGTCGAGGACGAGGGCCTCGGCATTGTCGATGTGGTCCTGCAGCCAGTACGTGCGGTCCGCGGGGGTCTCGCTCCTGCCGAAGCCCATGTGGTCGGGGACGACGACCCGGTGGGTGGGCGCGAGGCGGCGGACGAGGTCCCGGAAGAGGTAGCCCCAGGTGGGTTCGCCGTGCAGGCAGAGGACGACCGGACCGGCACCCTCGTCGACGTAGTGCATCCGGAAGCCGGGGGCACCGCTGAAACGCGGACGGTACGGGAAGGTGCCGGCGAAGGTCTCGTGGGCGGCGATCATGGCGGGCCTCTCGGAGCACAGTGGTAGCAATGTGAAACCGGGCAGGGCCGAGCCTAGACTTGCCGGTTTTTATTTGCAACCACGATGAAGGGCGCGGCCCTCACCGCGCCGCCTCGGCGGCGGCAGCGTCACCGCACCGCCCGCGGGAGGGCCTAGAACAGCGCCTCCTGGGTGTCCGGCGCCTCCGGGCGGACCCGCGGACGCAGGGACAGCCCGGAGGGCGGTCGGCCCGGCGCCGGGGAGAGCGTCCAGCCGGTGAGCCGGCGGGTGTCGAGGAGCAGCGGCTCGGTGCCGTCGGACTGGTCGAGCAGCAGGTGGCGCCCGATCGCCGGGCGCAGCCGCCCGGCGACCACCGCTCCGGGCGCGAGCGCGTCGATCTGCCGGTAGGCGGCCGGAGCGCCGCCGGTCAGGCCGAAGACCTCGACGTGGTCGGTGACCGGGTGGCCGGCCAGGAGTTCCAGTCCGTGCCCGTCGAGCAGTCCGTGGGCCCGGGAGCGGGCCTCGGTGAGCAGCGTGCGGCGGTGCGCGAGGTCGCCGTGCTCCCACCAGTGGTCCAGCTTGACCCGGCTGTTGAACCGCTCGCGGGCCAACCCGGACGCGGCGACCGTGAGTTCCGCCCGGCGCACGGCGGGGAGCGCACCCCGGGCGGCGAAGGTCCAGGCCAGCGCGCCCTGTTCGAGCAGTCGGCTGGTGCCGCGCTGCTCGGCGGTCAGGCCCACCTTCAGCAGGCCCTCGCCGAACCAGGCGAGGTACAGCCGGTAGGTGCGGCCGTCGTCGAGGATCTGGTCCCGGGCCAGCGCCAGCCCCCGGTCGACGCTCTGGCAGGGCGCGCACTGCACGGCCCCGCCGTCCGGGGCGATCTCGGCGTGGTGCGGGCACGGTGTGCGCTCGTCCTGGCCCACCAGCCAGGCCCCGGTGCAGCGGCGCGGTCCGCCCAGCAGCCAGCCGACCTCGGTGCCGGGCGACGCCTCGCGCTCGTGCACCCGGCGGCCGTGAACGGCGCTCAGCACCGGTCGGCCGTCCCGCCAGTGCAGGCCGGTGGAGACCCAGCCGGTTGCCGGGCCCGCCTGTCGTTCTGCCACGTTCACCTCTCCCGTCCGAGCCATCGAGGCTACCCGGCGGGTCCGACACCGGGACACCACGGGTGGTCCGGCGGCGCCGGGGCCACCGAGGCGCGCGAGGCTGTCGGGGCCCGCCCGGGGCTGCCCCGGGCTGCCGCCGACCGGCTACCGTCAGGGACATGATCACCGAATCCGCCCGGCCCGGGCCCGTGACCCCCGACGACCTCGCCGCCGTACTCCGACTCGCCGTCTCCACCCTGCGGGCCGCGCCCGCCGACGCCGACTGGTCGCGCCCGGCCGGTGCGGTCGGCTGGGACTGCTGGAGCACCGTCGAACACCTCGCGGACGACCTGCTCGCGTACGCCGCCCAACTCGGCCCGGCCGAGCCGCCGCAGGATCGCTACGTCCCGTTCCTCTCGGTGCGGCGCTTCCCCGGCGGGCCGAACAGCTTCGTCTTCGTCGACCGTGACGGCGGCCCGGCCGCGCTGATCCAGGTCCTTGAGGCGAGCGGCGCCCTGATGGTCGCGATCGCCCGCACCGCCGCGCCCGGGGTACGGGCCTACCATCCCTGGGGTCTGGCCGACCCGGCCGGATTCGCCGCGATGAGCCTGGTGGAGACGCTGGTCCACCTGCACGACGTCGCCGAGGGGCTCGGACTGCCCTGGCAACCGCCGGCGGACGTCTGTCACCGCGTCCTGGCCCGGGTCTTCCCGGACGTCCCGCTCGACGACGCCGCCGGTGCCTGGCCCACCCTGCTCTGGGCCACCGGCCGCACCGAGCTGCCGGGCCGGCCGCGGCGCACGGAGTGGCGCTGGTACGCGGAGGTACGGGCGGACGCACCGCCGGTCTGAGCCGGCGCACCACCGGTGGCCCTGCGGCGGGGGCGGGGCGGCCCGACGGCGGGGCGGGAGCGCCGGGTGACACCGCCTCACCGCCCCGCAGGACCGCAGGTCGCGGGCGCTTTGCGCGGTCCCCCCGTCCACGTTCTATTGTGGCGGCGCGGCGGCGGCGCGGCCGGGAGACGGAAGCGGCGCCGGACGGGCGTGGAACGAAGGGGTGGACGTGGCGGGGCGGCGGAACAACGGGGTGCTGGCGGTCTGGGCGGAGGCGCAGCGTCAGGAGCAGCGCCGGGAGGAGGCCCGGTGGCGCGCCCAGGCCACCGAGCAGCGCCGACGTGAGCGGGAGGAGCGGGAGGCGCAGAAGGCCGCCGCCCGCGGCGAGCGGGAGGCGCAGCGCGCGTACCAGCAGGGGCGGGAGGCGGAGGCCGCCCGGCGGACGGCCGAACTGGACGCCCGGGTCGCTGAGTTGAGCGGTCTGCTGACGGCCGGCCTCGGGCGGCCGGCGTTCCGGCCGCAGGCCCTGCTGGCGGCGCGCCCGGTGCCGGCGTTCGAACCGGGCCGGCTCGGCGAGCCGGTGCCGATGCCGGACCAGACCCGGTACCGGGTACCGCCGCCGGATCCGGTGCAGGCCCGCAACCCGGGCGTCTGGCAGCAGTACGAGCAGTACGCGGCGCAGGCCCGCGCCCGTTTCGAGCAGGACTGGTACGCGGCGCAGGCGGCCGAGGCGGACCGGCAGCGGCGCCTCGCCGAGTACCACGGGCAGTACCTGGAGTGGGTGGCCCGGTTCCGCCGGGAGGACGAGGAACGGGCGGCCGGGACGGAGGAGTTGCTGCGCCGGCTGCGCTCCGGCCAGGCCGAGGCGGTGCAGGAGTACTTCACCGCCGTGCTGTACGCCTCGGCCGCCTGGCCGGAGGGGTTCCCGCACCGGCTGGTGGCGGCCTGGGAGGCGTCCAGCCGCCAGCTGGTGGTGAACTGGGAGCTGCCGGGCCCGGAGGTGGTGCCGTCGGCGGGCCGGGTGCGGTACGTGCGGACCGACGACCGGGAGGCGGAGGTGGCCCGCCCGGCGACCGAGCGCAAGGCGCTGTACCGGGAGGTGCTGGCGCAGAGCGCGCTGCGGGTGGTGACCGAGCTCTACCGGGCGGACGGGGACGGGCTGCTGGCCTCGGTGGTGCTCAACGGGTTCGTCCAGGGGATCGATCCCGCGACCGGCCGGGAGGCCGAGCGGTTCCTGACCACGGTGACCGTGGACCGGGCCGAGTTCGCCGGGCTGGCGCTGGACCGGGTGGCGGCGGTGGAGTGCTTCCAGGGCCTGGGCGGTGTGCTGTCGGCCCGTCCGGAGCGGCTGGACGAGGTGCGACCGGACCGGCTGCCGGAGACGGTCGGCGGCAGCGTGGCGGGGCAGGGCGGCGAGGACGAGCCGGACCTCTTCGCGATGGACCCGATCGAGTTCGAGGAGCTGATCGCCGAGCTCTTCCGGCTGCGCGGGTTCCGGGTGATGACCACGGCCCGCAGCGGCGACGCCGGGGTGGACGTGGTCGCCGAGGACCTCGACCCGGTGACCGGTGGACGGATCGTCATCCAGGCGAAGCGCTACCGCTCGACGGTCTCCCCCACCGCCGTGCGCGACCTGGACTCGACGGTCCGCCACCACGGCGCGATCAAGGGCATCCTGGTGACCACGGCCGGCTTCGGACCGGGCTCGTACGAGTACATCCGCAACAAGCCGCTGACGCTGGTGAGCGGGCCGGAGCTGGTGGAGCTGCTGGCCGAACAGGGGCTGCGCGGCCGGCTGGGCGACGGGAGCGGACCGTCCGGCGGCGGCCGGGCCGGGGACGGTACGGCCGGTCGCGCTCCCTCCGGCAGCGGTCCGGCGGGCGGCCCGTCGGCGGACGCCGCCTCGGGGAGCGGTCCGGCGAACGGCCGGCGGCCGGGCGACGAGCCCTCTGCGGAGGACCACGCCACCACCGTGGCACTCTCCTGGCGGAGCCGGACGGCCGGCGGCGACGCGGTCGAGCTGGACGTCTCGGCCTTCCTCTGCGCGGGCGGCAGGGTGCTGAGCGACGAGCACTTCGTCTTCTTCAACAACCCGCAGGACCCCGACGGCGCCGTCCGGGTGCATCCCACCCGCTCGGTGTCCGGGGAGCCGGTGCGCCGGGCCGAACTGACCCTGGAGCCGGGGCGGCTGACGCCGGGCGTGGACGAGGTGGTGGTCGCGGTCTCGACCGAGGAGGACGACCGGCCGGCGCTGCCGCTCGGCTACGTGCACGGGCTGTCCGCGGCCGTCTCGTTCGGCCCGGACACCACCGGGCCGGCGGCCTGGACGGCCGACACCGGCGGGGTGCCGGAGACCGCGCTGGTGATCGGCTCGTTCCAACGCCGGGGCGGCGTCTGGCGGTTCACGCCGAGCGGGACGGCGGTGCCGGACGGCCTGGCCGGACTCGCGGTGCGCTGGGGCGTCGCGATCGAGTAGGGCCGCCGTCCCCCTCGGGGTCGAGGTCATACCTGAGGAGGAGAGAGCCCCCCGCCGGGACGCCGGGACGGCGGGGGGCCTCCGTACCCGGGGCCGACATTCCGGACGCGGACGGGTTGCGAGAATCGAACGGAACGCAATCGTCCGTTTCGTCCACAGCCCTCAGGAGTCCTCCGTGACGATGTCCGCAACCGCCGTCCGCACCGGCCGGGCGGCCGCCCGCGCCACCGGCCTCAACAAGGTCTACGGGGAGGGCGAGACCCGCGTCGTCGCCCTCGACAACGTCAGCGTCACCTTCCCGCAGGGCGAGTTCACCGCCATCATGG
>NZ_JAQYWW010000681.1:0-300 GCF_036322525.1 Streptomyces sp. BE20
GCCGGAGGAGTTCGGCGAGGCGCCCCGATCGGAGGGGGACCGGGTTCGCCGCGCCCGGTTGCAGGCGCGGGTGCGCGAGGCCAACCCCCCCCGGCTGCGCTGATGGACCCCTACGCGGCTCCGGTGGTCGGCATCGGCGGCCTGTGGGCGGGCCGGCGGCGGGCGTGGGGCGGCCGGCCGCCGCCGGGTCCCGGGTGGGTGCAGCACCCGCCCTTGTGGGCCACCCCCAGTACTGCACCCGCCGTCATCACGGGCAGGCGGCCGGCCCGACCGGGTTCCGCAACACCCAAAGACCCCCGC
>NZ_JAQYWW010000682.1:0-381 GCF_036322525.1 Streptomyces sp. BE20
CCGGGGGTCGGTGGTGCTGGACGGTGAGGACATCGTCAGGCTCAGGACCAGGGACGTGGCGAAGAAGCTCGGCCTGCTGCCGCAGTCGCCCGTCGCGCCGGAGGGCCTGACCGTGGCGGACCTCGTCGCCAGGGTCTTCGGTGTCACGGAGCGGTCCGCCGCGATCCAGCGGCAGCAGGAGCAGCAACTGGCCCAGTTCACGGCGACGGCCGCGGGCAAGGGCCTGAAGGTCCTGTGGTTCGACTCGGACACCAGCGGCAGGGCCAGCACCGCGCGGGCGATCGCGTCCGAGTCGCCGAGGGTCACCGAGTCGACGCCGGGGCGGATGCCCGCGGCGGTCACCCAGTGCACCGACTCGGTCGGTATGCCGTACGCGAACCG